>NZ_JBITDL010000042.1:0-69315 GCF_044454225.1 Streptomyces sp. NPDC051563 | reverse complement strand
CTTCGGCCGCCCCCCCCCCCACCACACCCCCCCCCCCCCCCCCCCCCCCCCCCCCCCCCCCCGGCACCACCCCACCCCCCGCAGCCAGCCCGCGCACCGGCACACCCCAGCCCCGCCGGCGCTTGAGGCGCAGGGGCCCGGGGACAGAGTCCCCGGCGGCGCGCAGCCCGCCCCTTCCCTCCCGACGCCCCGCGCCGTAACCTGACGCCCCGTCAGATAAGCCCCACCCCCAGGAGGCCCGCACCATGTCGCTGCTGCTGCAAGGCAAGACCGTCATCGTCTCCGGCGTGGGCGCCGGGCTGGGGCACCAGGTGGCCGCCACCGTCGTCCGGGACGGCGGCAACGCCGTGCTCGGGGCGCGGACCGAGGCGAACCTCGCGAAGTCCGCCGCCGAGATCGACCCCGACGGCACGCACACCGCGTACCTGCCGACCGACATCTCCGACGAGCGCCAGTGCGAGGCCCTCGCCGCCCTCGCGCAGGAGCGGTTCGGCGGGGTCGACGCCGTCGTCCACGTCGCGGCCTGGGACTCGTACTTCGGCGGCCTCCAGGACGCCGACTTCGGCACCTGGCAGCAAATCCTCGACGTCAACCTGCTCGGCACCCTCCGCATGACCCGCGCCTGCCTCCCCGCGCTCAAGGCGGCCGGCGGCTCCGTCGTCATCATCGGCACCCAGTCCGCCATCGCCTCCCCCAACGAGGTGCAGCAGGCCGCCTACGCCGCTTCCAAGGGTGCGCTGACCTCCGCCATGTACTCCATGGCCCGCGAGCTCGGCCCGCACCGCATCCGGGTGAACACCGTGCTCCCCGGCTGGATGTGGGGCCCGCCGGTTCAGGCCTTCGTCACCTTCACCGCGCACACCGAAGGGGTCCCGGAGGCCGAGGTGCACTCCCGCCTCACCGACCGCATGGCGCTGCCCGATTTGGCCACCGACGGGGACGTGGCGGACGCCGCGGCCTTCCTCGCCTCGGACCGGGCACGGGCGATAACCGGCCAGTCCCTGCTGGTCAACGCCGGGGAGCTGATGCGATGAGCCCCTCCGTGCCCGCGCGGGCGGATCGTATGCTCGGGCCATGACCACTCCGAGTGACGCTCCGACCGAGAACTCGATGCGCCGCGCGCTCCGCCGCGCCCGCGACGGCGTCGCGCTCGACGCGACCGAGGCGGCCGTACTCCTGCAGGCGCGCGGCGAGGACCTGAGGGACCTCGCCGCCTCCGCCGCCCGCGTACGGGACTCCGGACTCGAAGCCGCCGGCCGGCCCGGCGTCATCACGTACTCGCGCAAGGTGTTCATCCCCCTCACCCGGCTGTGCCGGGACAAGTGCCACTACTGCACCTTCGTCACGGTCCCCGGCAAGCTCCGCCGCGAGGGCCACGGCATGTACCTGTCCCCGGACGAGGTCCTCGACATAGCCCGCAAGGGTGCGGCCATGGGCTGCAAGGAAGCGCTGTTCACGCTCGGCGACCGGCCCGAGGACCGCTGGCCGGAGGCCCGCGAGTGGCTCGACGCGCACGGCTACGACGACACCCTCGCCTACGTGCGCGCCATGGCCATCCGGGTCCTGGAGGAGACCGGCCTCCTCCCGCACCTCAACCCCGGCGTGCTGTCCTGGTCGGACCTCCAGCGCCTCAAGCCCGTCGCCCCGTCGATGGGGATGATGCTGGAGACCACCGCCACCCGGCTGTGGTCCGAGCCCGGCGGCCCCCACCACGGCTCCCCCGACAAGGACCCGGCCGTGCGGCTGCGCGTCCTGGAGGACGCGGGCCGCTCCAACGTCCCCTTCACCACCGGGGTCCTGATCGGCATCGGCGAGTCCTACGAGGAGCGCGCGGACGCCTTCTTCGAGCTGCGCCGGATCCAGCGCAGCTACCACGGCATCCAGGAAGTCATCGTCCAGAACTTCCGGGCCAAGCCCGACACGGCCATGCGCGGCATGCCCGACGCGGAGCTGGAGGAGCTCGCGGCGGCCATCGCCGTGGCCCGCCACATCCTCGGCCCGAGCGCCCGCATCCAGGCCCCGCCGAACCTGGTTGACTCCGAGTACGCCCTGCTCATCGGCGCGGGCATCGACGACTGGGGCGGGGTCTCCCCGCTCACCCCCGACCACGTGAACCCCGAGCGCCCCTGGCCGCACATCGAGGAGCTGGCGGCGCGCACCGCGGAGGCGGGCTTCGTACTCCGCGAACGCCTCACCATCTACCCGGAGTTCCTCCAGCGCGGCGAGCCCTGGCTGGATCCCCGCCTGCTGCCCCACGTACGGGCGCTGGCCGACTCGGACAGCGGCCTCGCGGACGAGTCCGCGACCGTCGAGGGCCGGCCGTGGCAGGAGCCGGACGAGGGCTTCGCCGCCTTCGGCCGGACCGACCTGCACGCCACCATCGACACGCAGGGCCGTACCGGCGACCGGCGCGAGGACTTCGACGAGGTCTACGGCGACTGGGAGGCCCTGCGCGAGGCCGCGGCCCCCGGCATGGTCCCCGAGCGCATCGACACCGACGTACGGGCGGCGCTCGCGCAGGCCGGCGACGACCCGACCCGGCTCACCGACGAGCAGGCGCTCGCCCTGCTGCACGCGGACGGTCCGGCGCTGGACGCCCTCTGCCGGATCGCGGACGACCTGCGCAAGTCGGTGGTGGGCGAGGACGTCACGTACATCGTGACCCGCAACATCAACTTCACCAACGTCTGTTACACCGGCTGCCGCTTCTGCGCCTTCGCGCAGCGCCGCACGGACGCGGACGCGTACACCCTCTCGCTCGACCAGGTCGCCGACCGGGCCGCCCAGGCGTGGGACGTGGGCGCGGTCGAGGTGTGCATGCAGGGCGGCATCCACCCGGACCTGCCCGGGACGGCCTACTTCGACATCGCGCGGGCGGTCAAGGAGCGCGTCCCCGGCATGCACGTGCACGCCTTCTCCCCGATGGAGGTCGTCAACGGCGCGACCCGCACGGGGATGTCGGTACGGGACTGGCTGACGGCCGCCAAGGAGGCCGGCCTCGACTCCATCCCCGGTACGGCCGCGGAGATCCTGGACGACGAGGTCCGCTGGGTCCTCACCAAGGGCAAACTGCCGACGGCCGACTGGATCGACGTGGTCTCGACGGCGCACGAGCTCGGCATCCGGTCCTCGTCCACGATGATGTACGGCCACGTGGACCAGCCCCGCCACTGGCTGGGCCACTTCCGCACCCTGGCGCGCATGCAGCAGGAGGCGCGGGCCAAGGGGGTGGAGGGCTTCACGGAGTTCGTCACGCTGCCCTTCATCCACACCAACGCTCCCGTCTACCTGGCGGGCATCGCCCGGCCCGGGCCGACCGTGCGCGACAACCGCGCGGTGACGGCGATGGCCCGGATCCTGCTGCACCCGCACATCACCAACATCCAGACCAGCTGGGTGAAGCTGGGCTCGGAGGGCGCGGCGCAGATGCTCCGCTCGGGCGCCAACGACCTGGGCGGCACCCTGATGGAGGAGACCATCTCCCGCATGGCCGGGTCGAGTTACGGCTCGTACAAGTCCGTCCAGGACCTGATCGCCGTCGCCGAGGCGGCCGGCCGGCCCGCGAAGGCCCGTACGACCCTCTACGGCGAGGTCCCGCAAGAGCGCCAGGACGCGGCCCGCGCCTCGGACGGCCACCTGCCGGAGCTGCTCCCGGTCCTGGACTGACACCGGGTACGGGACCGGGCACCGGCGTGAAGCGCCGGTGCCCGGTCCGTACCGCGTCCGCGTCCGTACCCGCGTGCGCGTGCGCGTCCGCGCGACGTCAGCCGACCAGGAGGTCCTTCTTCAGCTGCTTCAGCTCGCGGCCGTCGATGCCGAGGCCGCTCTTGAGGTAGTTGTCGAAGCTGCCGAACTTCGAGTTGACCTCTTCGTACCCGGCGTTGAGGTACTCGGGGCGCACGTCGAGCATCGGCTTGTAGACGGCGGCCTGGGCGGCCGGCAGGTGCGAGAGGATCGCGTCGTTGGCGGCCTTGCGGTAGTCGTTGCTGGCCAGGTAGTCGGCCATCACGGTCTCGCTCGGCACGCCGAGGGCGGTCAGCAGGGAGGCGTTCGCCCAGCCCGTACGGTCCTTGCCCGCGGTGCAGTGGAACAGGACGGAGCGGTTGCGGTCGCGCTCGATCCCCTCGAAGACCTGCGTGTAGGCCTTCTTGCCGCCCTCGCCGCTGACCATGGCCTTCTCCGCGTCGACCATGGCCTTGACGGCCTCGTCGGGGGTCTTGGGCATGGCCTGGAAGGAGCCCGAGCCGGCGAAGACGTCGGCGACGACGTAGGTGGCGCCGGCCGGGACCTTGTCCGCGTCCGTGGTGCGCTCGCTCTCCATGCGGAGGTCGAAGACCGTCTTGACGCGCAGGCGCTGGAGCTTGGCGAGGTCGTTGGCGGTGAGCTTGTTCAGGGCGTCGGAGCGGTAGATCTCGCCCATCTTGACCCACTGGCCCGTGGTGGTGCGGTAGCCTCCCGCGTCACGGAAGTTGGCGGTGCCCTCCAGCTTGATCAGCCGGTCGGCCAGGCGCAGCCCCTCGCCCCGCTCGGGCTCGAAGTCGAACCACTGCCGGTCGGCGGCGGGCAGCCCGCCGACGACGGCCTCGCCCTGAGCACCGCCCTTGGCGACGACCTTGCCGTTCGCCTTGATCTCCACGCGCTTGGTGCCCTTGGCGTTCCACTTCAGGGTGTACGCCCCGTCGGCACCGGCGGTGACGGTGGCCTCGGTGAAGGGGATGGAGGAGTTGCCGTGGTGGCCACCCCAGCCGAAATCCCACCCGTGGGCGGAGGCGGCGGGGGCCGCGACGATGGCGAGGGTGAACGTGGAGGCGACGACGGTCGCGGCGAGCAGTGCCTTCTTCATGTCCCCGAGCGTCTTGGCCTCCGGATAACGCAACGTGAACACGGCATGGCCGAAATCGACCGGGTGTAAGTCGACTGTCAAAACGTGCCACCCGCCTGGCCGGCGAGGGAACCCGGCCCGCAGCCGCCGACCGTCCTACGGGGCGAAGCCCCGCCCCCCCTCCGCTGCCCCGCGCGGCACCGTTGCGGGGGCCAGCCCCCGTACCCCCGCTCCTCAAACGCCGGAGGGGCTGGATGTTGGCGGGCGTCCGTCTGGATTCGGTCCGCAGGTGCCCGCACATCCAGGCTGCGCCCCGGCCAAATCCAGCCCCTCCGGCGTTTGAGGAGCGGGGTCTGGGGCGGAGCCCCAGGGGGTCCGGGGCACAGCCCCGGGGAACGGGCGAAGGGCGGGTAGGGGACTTCGGCCCGCGCAGCGGCAAAGGGTGCTGCGGGGACTTCGGCCCGCGTAGTGGCAAAGGGGTGCTGCGCGGGACATCGCCCCGCGCAGCGGCACACGGGGCTGCGCGGAACTCCGCCCCGCGCGGCGGCACAGACGCAGCCGGGGCGGGGCAGGTGGCGGGCTTCGCGTCCTGCAGGGAAGGGCGGGATTCGGCCGTTCCGTGGCGGCATACGGTCTGCGTGACCGACCACTTCCGGACCCGATCGGTACTGTCCACTACAGTGCCCGCCAGAACACGCGCGGGCAGTCCGGGGGGATCGAATGGACACGGCGACGGAAACGTCCGGGGAGCACCAGAGCGGTTCCGGGGCAGCCCAGCCCCTCCAGCCGTCCCCCCCACCCACCGGCGGAGCCACCCGCGGGGACACCAGCCTCGGCCCCGCCACGGGCCCCGCCGCCGGTGCCACCCTGGGCGGCCGCGCCGCGGTCACCACCGGCCTCTGGGGCCGTACCGAGCAGCAGGACTTCCGTAGCCGCGTCAGGGGAACCCTCCTCGGAGCCGCCCTCGGCGACGCCCTCGGCGCCCCCGCCGGCCCCCTCTCCCTGCCCGAGCTCCTCGAAGCCCACGGCCCGGCGGGCCTGACGGACCCGGCTCCCCGGGCCACGGTCACCGCGGCCACGCAGCTCGGCCTGTTCACCGTGGACGGCCTGATAAGGGCCCACGTGCGCCGGGACACCGGAGCCTGGCACCCGCCGACCGACGTGCACCGCGCCCACCTCCGCTGGGCCCTCACCCAGAGCGACTGGGGCCCCGACGAGCGCCGCGAGGACAACGGCTGGCTCGCGCAGGAGGAGTGGCTCTACGCCCGCCGCTCGCCCGCCCGTTCCTCCCTGACCGGCTTCGCCGACGGGGCCCTCGGGACGCTCGCGCAGCCGAAGAACCCGACCGCCGTGGATCCGGCCGCGGCCACCCGTTCGGCGCCCTTCGGGCTGCTGGTCGGCTGGGAGCCCGCCCTCGTCCTCCAACTCGCCATCGAGTGCGCCGCGCAGAGCCACGGACACCCCACCGCGTACCTGGCCGCGGGGGCCCACGCCGTCATCGTGCACGGCCTGACCCGCGGCGAATCCCTCGACTCCGCCGTCCAGCGCGCCCTGGGCCTGCTCGGGGTGCGCCCCGGCCACCAGCCCGTCACCGACGCCCTGCAGCGCGCGCTCGGCGCCGTCACCACGGGCGTCCCTTCGCCGCAGACGGTCGAGGGCCTGTCGCCCGGCCCCGGGCGCTCCGCCGAAGAGGTACTCGCCGTCGCCGTGTACTGCGCCCTGGTCGCCGAGAACGTGGCGCACGGTCTGCGCCTGGCCGTGAACCACGGCGGCGACTCGGCCGCCACCGGCACCCTCTGCGGATCCCTGCTCGGCGCCCAGCACGGTGAGACGGCCCTCCCGGCCGCCTGGCTCGCCGGCCTCGAAGGCCGCGCCACGATCCTCGAACTGGCCGACGACTTCGCCCTGGAGATGACCCAGGGCCCCGCCCTCCACGGCCCGGCGGCCACCTCCACGGCCTGGCTGACCCGCTACCCGCGGGGGTGACCCGGGGCGACCGCACCCCCGGGCGGCCGTGACCACGGCCATGGCCACCGCGGCCGTGACCACCGCCACGGCCGTGGCCGACGCACGCCCCTGCCCTCCGCACGCGCGAAGCCGTACTTTGGCCCTCCCCACACCACGGAGGTGTCAGCGCCCATGCGGATCGCCACGACCGTCTTCCTGACCGACCGCACCATCGCTCCCGTCCCCCTCGCCCGCGCCCTGGAGGAGCGGGGCTTCTCCGGCCTCTACCTCCCCGAGCACACCCACATCCCGGTCAGCCGCGTCACCCCCGCCCCCATGGGCGGCGAGCTCCCGGAGATGTACGGCCGCACCCTGGACCCCTTCGTCGCCCTCGGCCAGGCCTCCGCCGTGACTGAGCGGCTCCACCTCGGCACCGGCATCACCCTCGTCGCCCAGCACGACCCCATCGACCTCGCGAAGCAGGTCGCCACGCTGGACCACCTGTCCGGCGGCCGCGTCACCCTCGGCATCGGCTACGGCTGGAACGTCGAGGAGGCCGCCGACCACAGAGTCGAGTGGCGCACCCGCCGCGAACTGGTCCGCGACCGCATGGCCCTGATGCGGGCCCTGTGGTCCCCGGACCCCGTGGCGTACGCGGGCCGGTTCTCCTCCGTCCAGGCCAGCTCGGCCCACCCCAAGCCGGTGCAGAGCCCGCGCGAACTCGCCCCGGGCGTCCCCCTGTACGGCCCGCGCACCCTCATCGGCGGCCAGGCCGGCCCGAAGCTCTTCGCAGCCATCGCCGACCACGGCGACGGCTGGCTCCCGATCGGCGGCGGCGGCCTCACGGAGTCCCTGCCCGCCCTGCGCCAGGTCTGGGAGGCCGCGGGCCGCGACCCCAAATCCCTCCAGGTGGTCCCGTACGCCGTCCAGCCCACCCCCGGCAAGATGTCCCACTACGCCGACCTGGGCATCGAGGAGGTCGTCCTCCAGCTCCCGTCGGAGGGGGAGACGGAGATCCTGCGCATCCTGGACGACTTCGGCCAGTACCTCTGACGCGAGGGCCTGCTGCGCTCCTCGGTCCGGGGGACGGGCAGGCCGGGCCCGGAGACGGCCCCCGGGGGCGGGGCTGGAAGAATCCGGCCATGGACACCGGGGGCACGGAAACCTTGACGGGCTGGGCGCTGCGGCCCGCGACGGCTGCGGACATCGAGACGATCGCGGAGCTGCGCGCCGTGGTCATGCGCGGCGACCTGGAACGTCTCGGACGCTACGACGAGCACCGGGTGCGACAGCGCCTGCGGGACTCCTTCTCCCCCCGGCACACGTCGGTCATCGTGATCGACCGCGCACCCGCGGGAAGCATCACGGTCCGCCCGTCCGAGGGCAGGCAGTGGCTGGAGCACTTCTACCTCGCACCGCGGCACCAGGGCCGCGGCCTCGGAGCCGCCGTGCTGCGCACGGTGCTGGAGCGGACGGACGCCCGGGGCGAAACCGTCGCCCTGAACGTCCTGCAGGGCAGCGCCGCCCGCCGGCTCTACGCACGCCACGGGTTCGCCGTGGAGGCCGAGGATCCGGTCGACGTCTTCATGGTGCGCCCCCCGGTTCCGCCCGCCCGAAATTCCCTTCCCCTCCCCCCGCCCGTCCGGAACGATGAACCGCATGGTGTCCACTGACCGGCTGCTGGCGTTCGCAGCCATGTCGTTGCTGTTGATCCTCATCCCGGGGCCGAGCGTGCTCTTCGTCATCGGGCGGGCGCTCTCCCAGGGGTGGCGGGCCGCGCTGCTCACCGTGGCGGGGAACACGCTGGGGGCGTACGTGCTCGTCGCCGCCGTGGCCTTCGGGGTGGGATCCGTCGTGGAGCGGTCCGTGCTCGTGTTCACGGCGCTCAAGCTCGCGGGAGCCGCGTACCTCGTCTACCTGGGGGTCAAGGCCTTCCGGCAGCGGCGTTCGCTCCGTGCGGAGTTCGGGGCGGGCGCAGCCGAGTACGGCAGCTGGCGGTCGCTGTGGGAAGGGTTCGCCGTCGGGGTGGCCAATCCCAAGACGATCGTGTTCTTCGCCGCCGTCCTGCCGCAGTTCGTGGACCGCGACCAGGGGCACGTCACGGCCCAAATGCTCACGCTGGGCCTCGTGTTCAACCTCATCGCCGTAGTCTGCGACAGTGCCTGGGGCATGGTCGCCGCAACCGCCCGGAGCTGGTTCTCGCGGTCTCCGCGGCGGCTCTCCGCCGTCGGCGGGGCCGGTGGGCTCGCGATGATCGGGCTGGGCGTGACCGTCGCCGCGACCGGGCGCAAGGACTGATCCGGAGCACGGCCCAAAGACTTCCCCAGGGGGAACCATGCGCGTCCGCTCACCGCTCGCATCGACCGGCGCCGTCGCCACCGCTGCCGCCGTCACCACCCTCACGGTCCTGGGGGCCGCCCTGCTCACCGGGTGCGCGGGGGATCCCGGGATCACCCCGCCGAAGACGAACGTGAGCTTCAAGCCGGTGCCGACGGCCACCGCCCCGAGCCCCAGCAGCACCGGGCCGGCGGATCCGGGCCCGGCCGTGATCCGGTGGTACGGCACCGGCGGCGAGAAGCTGCTCCACGAGCTGATCTTCGCGGCGCGGGGCGCCCAGGCCGAGCACAAGGCGGGCAAGATCGTCATCGATCTGGGGCCCCTGTCGTCCCGGCTGGAAGAGGCCCGGGGCTACACCGTCGCCTACATCCCCGACCAGAAGACCCACGACACCTGGACCAAGGCCCGCGAGCACCTCGCCTCCGGCACGGCGACGGTGCTGAACTCGTCGGGCCTCGGCGTGTCACCGGCGGACAAGGACAAGGCCGCCGAGGCGTCGGACATCGGCTGGGCGGAGATCAGCGAGGGGATCCAGGGACTCAAGGAGACCGACGACCGGCTCCGCGCACTGGGCTGCATGCCGACCAAGGACCCCTGGAAGTAGCGTGGTTCCGGCCGACCGGATGATCTACTGAGACGAACGGTCGGGGATTCGGTACGGGGGCATGCGCGTGGGCGCGGACGTGAAGGTGAACGGGGAGACGAACGTGAGCGGCGACGGGCCCACGGACTCGGACGCGGACGCACAGCGCCTCCTGGCCCGCCGGTTCGAGGAGCACCGCTCCCATCTCCGGTCCGTCGCCTACCGGATGCTCGGGTCGATCGGCGAGGCCGAGGACGCCGTCCAGGAGGCCTGGCTGCGGCTGAGCCGCACCGACGTCGGTGACGTGGAGAACCTGGGCGGCTGGCTGACGACGGTCGTGGCCCGGCTGTGTCTGAACGGGCTCCGCGCCCGCGAGACCCGCCGGGAGGACTCCCTGGACGCCCGCACCACCCTCCGGATGCCGGATCCCGTCCTGGCCCGGGAGGGCGGCGCGGTCGATCCCGAGGACGAGGTGCTGCTCGCCGATTCCGTCGGGCTGGCGCTGCTCGTGGTGCTCGAATCCCTGGCTCCGGCGGAGCGGCTGGCGTTCGTGCTGCACGACATGTTCGCGGTGCCCTTCGACGAGATCGCCCCGATGCTCGACAGGACGCCGGCGGCCACCCGGCAGCTCGCCAGCCGTGCGCGGCGCCGCGTCCAGGGACGGGCGCCCGCGCCGGATCCGGATCCGGTCCGGCAGCGCGAGGCCGTCGGCGCGTTCTTCGCGGCCACCCGCGACGGGGACTTCGACGCGCTCCTGGCCCTGCTCCACCCGGACGTCGTCCTGCGTTCCGACGGCGGCACGGCCCGCGCCGGCCAGTCGGTGGTGCTGACCGGCGCCCGGATCGTGGGCTCGCAGGCGGCCCTCTACGGCACCCTCGCGCCGTTCGTCCGCCCCGTGCTCGTCAACGGGGCCGCCGGCGTGCTGTGCGTGGTCGAGGACCGGCTGATGTCGGTGATGGCCTTCACGGTCACCGACGGCCGGATCACCGCCATCGACGTGCTCACCGACCCCGACCGACTGGACCCCATCGACCTCGGCCCGCTCCTCGGCTCCGGCCCGCTCCTCGGCTCCGCCCAGCTCCTCGGCTCCGGCCCGCTCGCCTGAGGGGCCCGTAGCCTCTCCCCCATGATCGACTCACGCGCGCACGTCCGGATCGCCCGGCCCTCCCTCGACCTCGCCGTCGCCGAGCGGTTCTACGTGGGAGGGCTCGGCCTCGACGTGCAGTGGCGCACCACCGAACGGGTCTCCGGGGAGCACGACCTGCTGATGGTCGGGCCCCTGGGGGGCGGCTGGCACTTCGAGCTGACCCGCGACCCCGAGAACCCGGTGACGCCCTCCCCCACTCCCGAGGACCTCTTCGTCGTCTACCTCGGCGAGGCCCCCGACGAGGCCCTGGTGGCCCGGCTCGTGGAGCACGGGGGGACCCGTACGCCCGCCCACAACCCGTACTGGGACACCTACGGGGTCACCGTCACCGACCCCGACGGCTACCAGCTCGTCCTGTCCTCCCGCACCTGGGGCTGAGGCGGCGGCCCTACCGCCAGAACTGCGCCAGCGCCGCGTCCCTGAACGGCGCCGGGCTGACGCTCAGTTCCCCGGCGAAGGGCCGGTCGAGGGCCATCACCAGCAGCAGGCTGAAGCCGATCAGTCCCGCGACGGCCGACACGAACAGCAGCTGCATCTTCAGACTCCGCAGCCCGAAGAGGAAGGTGAGCGGAAGGATCACCAACGCGCCGCCGTACACCAGCACTTGGAGCAGCGGCGGCAGCGAGGCCTCGGCCATCGTCACGCGCGCCCGGCGCTGCGCGGCCACGTCGTTGAGGCGGCCGACGGCCTCCCCGTAGAAGGTCTCGCTCCGGGGGCCGGAGGGCTCGTAGGCCTGGAGGGCCGTGTACAGGGCGTGCGTCTGGTCGGCGGTGGCCTCGTAGCTGGGGCGGCCCTCTCGCATGAGGGGCCACTGGATCTCGACGACGGCGTGGAGGTAGTCCCCCACCGCCCGGTCCACACGGGCGCGGTCGGCAGGCGGGAAGACCTCGGCGCTGCGGACGACCAGGGCCAGGTCGGTGGCCTCGGTCGCGACGATGGTCTGGGTGTTCTCCAGCTGCGTCCACAGGGTGACGACGACGAAGGCGAGGATGATGCCGTAGATCGCGCCGAACATCCCGAGGGCCACCCCGACCATCTCGTTGTGCTCCCCGCCCGCGAGGTGCGGGAAGCGGCGGCGCGCGGCCACGCTGCCGCCGATGGCGAGGGCGACGAAACCGCCGACGAGCAGGAGGCCGAGGAAGAACGTGCTGAGGTGATTGAGCAACCAGAGGATCATGTCCTGCCCAACGACCACCCCGCCGGGAGGGCCCGCCCAGAGACCAGCCCGAGCGGCCTCTCCCGGACAGGCCCGCGGCTCCGGCCTCTTGGACGAGATGCCGGCCCCGACCGTGCACCGCGCGCACGCGGGGGTCGCCGCGCCGTGACCGGCGCGGACGGGGCCGTGGCCGGCCGAAGGTCAGCCGCGCACCTTCGGCGGCTTCGGCAGTCCGGAGGAGAGTGCGGTGCCGGCTCCGCCGAGGGAGGCGTCGGTGGCCTTCGACGCGGATCCGGCGGCCGTGGCGGTGATCTCCACGGCCGTCTTGGCGTCCTTGACGGCGCCTCCGGGGTGGTCGACGATCTCGCCGACGCGCTGGGTGATCGGGGGCCCCTGGATGGCGGGCTCGTCGGCGGCGTGCGCGACGGCGGGGGTGAGGGCGAGGGCGGCCCCTCCGGACAGGACGAGGGCGGCGAGGCTGCGCTTGATGGCGTTCATGCCCGGCCCAACGACCCCGCCGCATCCCGGGTCACCGCTCCGGTCCACTTTGGAGCGAGATCGGAACCGTCCGCACCCGAGGGTTCTTCTCCCCGGCCGCACGACGCCCGCGGCCCCGGATCGGAGGATCGATCCGGGGCCGCGGGACTGCATGACACAGCGGGAGGGTGGGGGCGCGGGGCCCCGGGGTCAGTCCTGGACCACCAGGGACGGGGTGGACTTCGTGAGGATCCGGCCGCGGAAGAAGGCGGGGCTGCGGCGTTCGGTGACGAACATGACGACCAGGCCGAGGGCGAGCAGGCCGACGCCGATGATGAAGACGCTGCCGACGCCGAGGACCGTGGAGCCGGATCCGTAGGACGGGTTCCACATGTCGATCAGGGTCTTGAAGAAGACCGTGGCGAGGAGCAGGCCGCCCATGACCGGGAAGACGCCCTTGAAGAACAGGTCGCGGGTGGACTTGCGCAGGTCGCCGCGGAAGTACCAGGCGCAGGCGAAGGCCGTCAGCGAGTAGTAGAAGCAGATCATCAGGCCGAGCGCGAAGATCGTGTCGGTGAGGACGTTCTCGCTGATCAAGGTCATCACGGTGTAGAAGACGCCGGTCGCGACGCCCGCCATGACCGTGGCGCGGCCGGGGGTCTTGAACTTGGGGTGGACCTTGGCGTAGGAGGGCGGCAGCGCCTCGTACGTGGACATGGCCAGGACCGTGCGGGCCACCGGGATGAAGGTGGTCTGCAGGGAGGCCGTCGCGGAGGCCAGGACGGCGACGAAGAGCAGGATGCCGAGCACCGGGCCCATGACCGGTCCGGCGAGGGCGGCGAAGACGTTGTCGGAGGTCTCCGGGTTGCCGAGGCCGAAGCCGACGGTGCCGGAGCCGACGGCCATCTGGGCGGCGATGCCGGTGGCCAGGTACGAGCCGACCAGGACGACCATCGCGATGAGCGAGGCGCGGCCGGGGGTCTTGGCGGAGCCGGTGGTCTCCTCGTTGGTGGCCAGGCAGGCGTCCCAGCCCCAGTACATGAAGATCGAGAGCGAGAGTCCGGCGGTGAAGGAGGCCATGGAATCGACCGCGAAGGGGTTCATCCACTGCCAGGAGAAGTCCAGGCCGGTGTCGAAGGTGCCCGCGGAGGCCTTCTGGAAGGCCATCGCCACGAAGATGGCGAGGACGGCGAGCTGGAGGCCGACCAGCGCGTACTGGACGCCCTTGGTGGCCGTCATGCCGCGGTAGCTGATGGCGGTCGCGGCGGCGATCAGGGTGAGGCAGGTGCTGATGTGGACGAGCTTGTTGTCGTCCAGGGCGGAGATCGCCGGGTTGTTCGTGATCTCGCCGGCCAGCAGCCAGAAGTAGGAGGTGGCGACGCCGGCCAGGTTCGAGAGCACGATGATCGTGGCGATCACCAGGCCCCAGCCGCACATCCAGCCGATCCGCGGGCCGAAGGCCTTCACGGTCCAGGTGAAGGAGGTGCCGCAGTCCGGCATGGCCTTGTTGAGCTCGCGGTAGGCGAAGGCGACCAGCAGCATCGGCAGGAAGCCGGCCAGGAAGACGGCCGGCATCTGCACGCCGACCTCTCCGGCGGTGGAGCCGAGGGTCGAGGTCAGGCAGTAGACCGGGGCGACGGTCGAGATGCCGATGACGGCGCTTCCGACGAGGCCCACGGAACCCTTGCCGAGGCCCTTGCCGCGCACGTCACCATCGGAGCCACCCCGGGGGGCGGCTCCGTCTACCGTGTCTCCGGCCTGGGGCCGGACGTCCAGCTGTGTCATACCTCAGGACGTTAGACGCTGCGTTTTCCACATCTGGAGGACTTAAGTCCAGTTAGTCACACGCCAAAAGCCCTTCGAATCTTGAGATCGAGACTCTTCACGAGGATGTAATAGAAGGTTCACAGGCCTGCCGATCATTGTTTCGGCAGGCCTGGACCTTTTATTTCACCATGCGGAAATCGCAGCACTGTCCGTTTTGACCGGTTTCAAACTTTCCGGGTCAATGTTTGGTCAAGTGCAGGACTTTTCGTCAAACCCAGACGATCGACTGCATCTCGCTGTAGGCGTGCAGGGCGTACGAACCCACGTCCCGGCCGACCCCCGAGCGCTTGAAGCCGCCGAAGGGCGCCTCCATGTTCCGCCCGATGGTGTTCACGCCGACCCCGCCCGCCCGCAGCCGCCGCGCCACCCGGAAGGCGCGCGCCGCGTCCGCGGACCACACGTAGCTGATCAGGCCGAAATCGCTGTCGTTGGCCAGCGCCACCGCCTCGTCCTCACCTCCGTCGAAGGGGACGACCACGACCACCGGCCCGAAGATCTCCTCCCGGACCACCCGCATGTCGTTCGTGCAGTCGACGAGGAGGGTGGGAGCCACGTAGAAGCCCTTGCCCGCGGCAGCGCCTTCGCCGAGCACCGGACGCTCGCCGCCGAAGGCGATCCGGGCGCCCTCCTTCTTCCCCAGCTCGATGTACGACTCCACCCGGTCCCGGTGCGCCGCCGAGATGACCGGGCCCACCACCGTCCCGCGCACCGACGGGTCCCCGACCTTCATGAAGGCCAGGTAGCCCTGCAGCTTCTCCACCAGCTGCTCGTACACCGAGCGGTGGACGATCACCCGGGTCGGAGCCGTGCAGATCTGCCCGGAGTAGAAGGAGAAGGTGGTGCCGATCCCCATCACCGCCGCGTCCAGGTCGGCGTCCGCCAGGACGATCGCCGCGCCCTTGCCGCCCAGCTCCATCAGCTGCCGCTTCATCGTGCGGCCGCAGACCTCGGCGATGCGCTGCCCGACGCCGGTGGATCCGGTGAAGGACACCATGTCCACGTCCGGGGAGTCCACGGCCGCCTCGCCGACCTCCACCGAGGTGCCGGAGACCACGTTCACCACGCCCGCCGGCACCCCGGCCTCGTGCAGCGCCTCGGCCATCCGGAACACCGACAGCGGGTCCTGCGGGGCCGGCTTGACCACCACCGTGTTGCCCATGGCCAGCGCCGGGGCCACCTTGCCCGCCGGGTTGGCCCACGGGTTGTTGTAGGAGGTGATGCAGGTGACGACCCCGACCGGCTGGCGCACCTCCAGTGCGCCGAGGATGCTCGCCGCGCCCATCGGTCCCGCGTCGGTGACCTGCGGCGGCAGCCCGCGCTCGACCGGTTCCAGGGCGCCCTTCGCGTACCGGCGGAAGCGGGCCACACCCACTCCGACCTGCATGCCCCGCGCGATCCCGGTGGGGGCGCCCGTCTCGGCCTGCGCGAGCGCCGCCCAGGGCTCGTACTCGCGCTGGATGATGTCCGCGGCCCGGTCCAGGATCGCGGCCCGCTCCTGCGGCTTCGTCCGGGACCAGCCCTCGAAGGCCGCCGCCGCGGCGCGCGCCGCGTCCTCGACCTGCCCGCGCGAGGCCTCGGGGGCCAGGCCGACGACGGATTCGTCGGCCGGGTTGACCACCTCGTAGTGCCCGCCCGCCGGCTCGACCCATTCGCCGCCGATGTAGAGCTTCTGCGGAGCGTCCTGAGCGTCCTGAGCGGTCACCTGGTGCTCACCGTCCTCGTGTCGCGGCCCGAACGGAGCACGATCCCGGGGATCGCCCCCGTGATCTCGTCGTCGCGGATGGTCTCCACGCCGTTGACGCGTACGGAGACCATGCCGATCGCCCGCGCGTCCAGCCGCGGGCTGTCCCCGGGCAGGTCGTGCACGAGCGTCGCCGGTCCGGCCTCGATCCGCTCCGGGTCGAAGAGCACCAGGTCCGCGTGGAAGCCCTCCTCGATCCGGCCGCGCTCGCGCAGCCCGAACAACCGGGCCGGGTCGTCGGTGAGCATCCGTACCGCCTGCTCCAGCGGCACCAGCTTGCGGCCGCGCAGGCAGTCCCCGAGGAAGCGGGTCGTGTACGGGGCTCCGCACATGCGGTCCAGGTGGGCGCCGGCGTCGGAGCCGCCGAGCATGACGTCCTCGTGCTGCCAGGTCTCGGCGCGCAGCGCCCAGCTCGCCGGGTCGTTGTCGGTCGGCATGGGCCAGAGCACCGTACGCAGGTCGTCGTTGGCGCAGATCTCCACCAGGCACTGGAAGGCGTCCTGGCCGCGCTCGGCCGCGATGTCGTTGACGACGCGGCCCGACAGGCCCGCGTTCGCCTCGCTGTAGGTGTCGCCGATGACGTAGCGGCCGAAGTTGGCCAGCCGCCGGAAGACCCCGGCCTCCTTGGAGGAGGCGCGGACCAGCATCTCGGCGCGCACGTCGGCGTCGCGCAGCTTCACGATGCGCTCGGGGACGGGCAGGCCCAGGATCTCGCCCCAGCCGGGGATCAGGTTGAGGGCGCAGAAGGTGCCCAGCGACATGTTCATGGGCGTCAGGATCGGCATCGTCAGCGCGACGATGCGGCCGCCTGCCTTGCGGGCGCGCTCGCTGGGGATCAACTGGCGCGGCACGCGCTCCGGGACGGAGGCGTCGATGGTGAGCACGTTCCAGTTCAGGGGCCGGCCGGCGGCCGCGCTCATCTCGACGAAGAGGTCGATCTCCTCGTCGGCGAACTGGTCGAGGCAGCCCGCGACGATCGCCTCCAGCTGGGTGCCCTCGTGCTCGGAGACCGCCCGGGAGAGCGCGAGGAGCTCCTCGGGCTTGGCGTGCCGGGAGGCGACGGGGGCTCCGGAGCCGTCGGAGTGGGTGGAGGACTGGGTGGTCGACAGGCCCCAGGCGCCGGCGTTCATGGCGTCGTGGAACAGGTCGAGCATCTGCTGCATCTGCTCTTCGCTCGGCTGGCCGCCGACGGCTTCCTCGCCCATGACGTGCCGGCGCAGCGCGCAGTGGCCGACCATGAAGCCGGCGTTGACGGCGATGCGGCCGTCGAGCGCGTCGAGGTACTCGCCGAAGGTGGACCAGGTCCAGTCGACGCCCTCTTCGAGCGCGGCCAGGGCCATGCCCTCGACCTTGCTCATCATGCGGCGGGTGTAGTCGGCGTCTTCCGGGCGGGCCGGGTTGAGCGGGGCCAGGGTGAATCCGCAGTTGCCGCCCGCGACGGTGGTCACTCCGTGGTTCATGGAGGGGGTCGCGTACGGGTCCCAGAAGAGCTGGGCGTCGTAGTGCGTGTGGGGGTCGATGAAGCCGGGGGTGAGGACGAGGCCGGTCGCGTCCTCGGTGGTGGTGGCCTCTTCGGTCACGGTGCCGGGCTCGGCGATGACGGCGATGCGGCCGTCGCGTATCCCTACGTCGGCTACGCGAGCCGGGGCGCCCGTCCCGTCCACGACGGTGGCGCCCTTGATCAGGTGGTCGAGCATGACGTCCTCTCTGCCGGTGTTCGCGTTGCACGCCGTCTCCCGGGTCTCCGCCCCGGGGCCCGGTCCCCGGCAGCGGCGCCGCGCGGGGACCGCCGCGAGCCCCGGTCGGGGGTCCTGGGGCCGGCCGCGGCCACGGTTGGACCTCCGGCCGGGGCCGGTTCCGGGGCGGCGGTCCGGGAAGACGCCGCCCCGAGTTCCCCCGCCGGCTCAGACGGCCTCGCGGAAGCGCGTCGTGCGGTGCACCGGGTCGGTGTCGATGTGCGGGATGACGTGCTCGCCGATGAGCTTGATGGTGGTCATCGTGTCCTCGGGCGAGACGCCGGTCGGCAGGCCGAAGGAGAGCTGGTCGGCGCCGGCCTCCTCCCAGCGCTTGCACTGGGCGCGGACCTCGGAGGGGTCGCCGCAGATGAGCAGCTCCTCCTCGATGAGGAGCTCGACGATCTCCGCGTTGTACTCGGGGAGGATCTCGGGCCACTCGGGGATGATCTCGGGGCGCGGGAAGGTGTCGTGGTAGCGGAAGACCAGCGACTGGAAGCGGTTCATGTTGGCGTTGACGGCGATCTCGACGGCCTTGTCGTGGGTCTCGGCGCAGATCGCGGTCGAGGTGACCATGACGTTGTCGTTGACGAAGGCGCCGATGGCCTTCGCCTCCTGGATCGCGGTCTTGTACTGGTCCAGCACCCAGGCCATGTCGGAGACCTTCTGGACGCTGAAGCCGAGGACGCCCAGGCCCTTCTTGGCCGCCATGGCGTACGAGGCCGGGGAGCCGGCGGCGTACCACATGGCCGGGTGGCCCTTGCCGTACGGCTTGGGGAAGATCTTGCGCGGCGGGAGCGACCAGTGCTTGCCCTGGAACCCCTCGTACTCCTCCTGGAGGAACATCTTGGGGAACTCGGCGATGGTCTCCTCCCAGATCTCCTTGGTCCCGTCCATGTTCTCGATGCCGGGGAGGAAGCCGAGGATCTCGTGGCTGCCGGCGCCGCGGCCGGTGCCGAACTCGAAGCGGCCCTTGGAGAGGTGGTCGAGCATGGCGACCTTCTCGGCCACCTTGACCGGGTGGTTGACCGGGGCGAGCGGGTTGAAGATGCCGGAGCCGAGGTGGATGCGCTCGGTGGCGTGAGCGAGGTACCCGAGGAACACCTCGTTCGCCGAAAGGTGCGAGTACTCCTCCAGGAAGTGGTGCTCGGAGGCCCAGGCGTACTTGAACCCGGACTTGTCCGCCTGGATGACGTACTCGGTCTCCTCGATCAGCGCCTTGTGCTCTGCCTCGGGGTCGACCTTGGACCGTGCCTCAGGCACGTATCCCTGCACAAAGAGCCCGAATTCCAAGGGGATTCACCGTCCTTCTGTTTCTGACGTTGCGTCAGATTCGATGTCACGACTGTTCCATCGCGAGGGCGGGAGCGTCAATACCTGACGCTCCATCAGATACGGTCGGAAGGGGCTAGCCGATGCTGACGCCGGCCATCCAGCCGCCGTCGATCACGAACGGCTGGCCGGTGATGTACGAGGAGTCCTCGCTGGTCAGGAACAGTGCCAGCTTGGCTATCTCCTCGGGCTGCCCCACCCGGCCCATCGGCACCACGCGCTGGTAGAGCTCCGCCATGGCGTCCCGGGCCTCCTGCGGGAGGTCCGCCGGATTCGTGTTCCCGGGGGTGGCCATCGCGGTGTCCACGGCCCCCGGGCACATCGCGTTGACCCGGATGTTCTTCGCGGCCAGCTCCAGCGCGGCCACCCGGGTCAGGCCCAGGATCGCCGCCTTGGTCGCCGCGTACGTGCCCACGTACGCCATGCCCGTCAGGCCCGTGTACGAGGAGGTGTTGACGATCGTGCCGCCGCCGGCCGCCTCGATCTCGGGGGCCACCGACTTGATGCCGAGGAAGGCCCCGACCTGGTTGACCTGGACCACGTGCTGGAACTCCTCCAGCGGGGTCGCGGTCAGCTCGTTGAAGCGCAGGATGCCCGCATTGTTGACCAGGCCGTCCACCGGGCCGAAGGCCTCCTTCGCCGCCGCGATGGCCGCCGCCCAGTCCTCCTCGCGGCTCACGTCCATCCGTACGTACCGGGCCCGGTCCTCGCCGATCTCCTTCGCGACCGCCGCGCCCTGCTCGTCCAGTACGTCGCCCAGGAGCACCTTGGCCCCCTCGGCGGCGAAGAGCCGGGCCTCCTGTTCGCCCTGGCCGCGTGCGGCGCCCGTGATGATGACGACGCGTCCGTCCAGCTTGCCCATGCCGTACCCCTACCTAGGTCGCTAGTCGTTGAGGAGCGGGCCCACTTCGGACCCGAAAGCGGTGATCTGGTCGATGAGTTCGGCCCGGTCGCGGTTGCGGAAGCGGACCTGGATCTGGTCGATGCCGATCGCCTTGTACGCGCGCAGCGACTCGGCGAGCGCCTCCGCCTTGCCGGTGAGGGCCCGCCGGCCGGTGTCCCAGCCGGGCTCGCCGACGTACAGCGGTGCGGTGATCGCGCCGAACTCCACGGGCCCGGTGACCCCGGCCTCGGCGCGGAGCTCCTTGATGCGGGCGATCTGCGCCGGGAGCTTGTCGAGCGGGTCGCCCTGCGGCAGCCAGCCGTCGCCGCGCACGGCGGCCCGGCGGACGGCGGCGGGCGAGGAGCCGCCCACCCAGACGGGGATCCGGGCCTGGACGGGGCGGGGCAGCTGCCCGAGGTCCTTGAAGGAGAACAGCTCGCCCTCGAACTCCGGGTACTCCTCGGGGCCCAGCGCGGCGCGCAGTGCGTCGAGGGTCTCGTCGAGGACGGCGCCGCGGCGCGCGAAGTCCACGCCGAGCACCTCGAACTCCTCCTTCACGTGCCCGGCGCCGACGCCGAGGATCAGCCGGCCGCCCGAGAGGTGGTCGACGGTGGCGTACTGCTTGGCGCTGAGCAGCGGGTGGCGCAGGCCGAGGATCGCGACGTGGCTGAGCAGCCGCACGTTCTCGGTAATCCCGGCCAGGAAGGAGAGGGTGGCGACCGGGTCGTACCAGATGGTGCTCATGGGGCCCGCCATGTGCCGCGGGATGGCCACGTGGTCGCAGGTGGCGACGTAGCCGAAGCCGGCCCGGTCGGCCGCCCGGGCGACCGCCGCGAGGTCGGCGGCGCCGGCCGTCGCCTCCCAGGGTTCGGCGTAGATGGTGCTCTGCGACTGGATCGGGAGCTGCATCCCGTAGACCAGCCGACCTTCCGGAAACACGCGCGCCATGGGCCGTACCCGCCTCGTCCTCGACTGCCGATTCGTCATACCGGTGCGGGGGCCATCGTCGTAGCTGACGGGTCGTCAGGCAAGGGGTAGGCCCGAAGACGGCGGCCCGGTCCGGGCCCCGGGTGACAATGACGGCATCCGCGGCGCACAGGAGGGTGTCAGGCGCCGGGTGCGGGGTCCCGGTACGGGCCCCCGGACGGTACGAAATGGTGGGGAACGGCGTGAAAGAGCTTTTGGCCCTGGTCGGCGGGCTTGCATGGACGGTCGTGTACGTCGAGGCGATACGGGTGGGACTGCGGGACAAGACGTACGCGATACCCGTCGGGGTCCTCGCACTGAACTTCGCGTGGGAGGCGATCTACGCCGTCGTCGGCTTCAGCGGAGCCGCCGACACGACCCAGGTCGTCATCAACGCGCTGTGGGCCGTTGCCGATGTCGTCATCATCTACACCTACCTGCGCTGGGGCCGGGCCGAGCTGCCCGGCTTCGTGACCCAGCCGCTGTTCCTCGTCTGGAGCGCGGTCCTCTTCGCGAGCGCCTTCGTCGTGCAACTGCTCTTCATCGCCCAGTTCGGCTCGCAGGACGGCAGCCACTACTCGGCGTTCCTGCAGAACCTGCTGATGTCCGGGCTCTTCATCGCCCTGTACGTGAGCCGCGGCGGCCCGCAGGGCCAGTCCCTCACCATCGCGATCGCCAAGTGGATCGGCACGCTCTCGGCGGCCTTCCTCTTCGGGGTCCTGGAGCACTCTCCGCTGGTGCTCGGCCTGGGCGTGCTGTGCTCGGTGTTCGACCTCGCCTACATCGCTCTGCTGATCAAGAACCCGGCGGGCGGGGTGCGCGGTGGCGCACGTCCGGCGGCGGAGGCATCGGCGGCCAAGGAGGGCGTGGCCGCCACCGGCTGAGGCCGGGGGCGGCGCGGGCGAGGCGGCGCGGGCGGGACTGCCCGTACGGCACCGCCCGTACGGGCCCGGGCGGCCCGCGCGGCCCGGGCGGCCCGTGGTCAGAAGCCCTTCGGGCCCATCACGATGACCGGCTTGGCCGCCGGGTCGAGGGTCTCCAGGACCTTCTGCATCGCGGCCTTGGGGATGCCCACGCAGCCCTGGGAGGGGCCGTCGTGGTCCACGTGGAGCCAGATGTTGCCGCCCTTCTCCTCGCCCTCGGGCTTCGTCGGGTCGAGCGGACTCACACCGGTCTTGCGGTTGTAGTCGATGGCGACGACGTAGTCGAAGGAGCCGCGCAGCGACTCCCCGTTGACCCCGAGGCCGGTCGCCACGAAGGAGCCGTCCTGGTCGTACGGGAACTTCGTGCCCGCCGGCTTCGCCAGCAGCCCGCCCGCGTCGGTCAGCGCGAACACGCCCTCGGGGGAGGTCAGGTCCCCGTACGTACGCTCCGTGGACCAGCCCTTGGCCCCGTTGCGCGCGGGCCAGCTGTCGCTCTTCGCCCAGTCGGCGCCGGCCGCCGGACGGGTGTACAGGGCGGCGGTGGACTCCGAGGAGTCCCTCGCCCTGCCCGTGACCAGGATGAGCTGGCGGGCCTCCGCGGGGATCTTCGCCCGGGTCTGCTCGCTGACCTCGGGCAGGCCCTGGAGCGGGTCGCGTTCGGCCGCCCGCGCGGCCCGCTGCTCGGCCGGCGGCCGGGCGTCGGCCGCGGAGCGGGCCGCGGCATTGGCCGGCGGCTCGTAGGCCAGGTACACCCAGCCGGCGCCGAAGCCGAGCAGCCCGAGGGCGGCCGCGAAGGCCAGCGGGCGCGAGCCGCGGGAACCCCGGGGTGCGCCGTCGGCGCGCCGCCTGCCGTCGGCGCGGGAGCGCCGGGTCGGGCGGGACGTACCGGGCGTTCGGGGCGGACGGGGCGCGCGGGAGCCGGCTCGGGCGTGCTTGCTCATTGACCCGACCGTACACAGCCGATCTTCATTTTTGTTGACCGGTCAAGCGCCCGGCGTTTCCCCGGCGCGTCGCGCGGCCGGCGCATCGGCCGGAAACCAGACCCGGACCATCAGCCCGCCGCCCGGCGCCGGGTTGGCGCGCGCCGTCAGTTCAGCGCCGTGCGCCCGCGCGATCGAGGCGACGATCGAGAGCCCCAACCCGGCGCCCTCGCCCGCCGTATGCTGCCGCTCCGCCCGCCGCCGGAAGGGCTCCAGCAGCCGCGGCACGTCCGCCGGCTCGATCACCGGACCGGTGTTGGAGACCGTCAGCACCCCCTCCCGGGAGGTCGACACCTCCAGGCGGCCGCCCGCGCGGTTGTGACGTACGGCATTGGCCAGCAGGTTCCGCAGGAGGTGCCCCAGGAGGGTCCGGTCGCCGGAGACGGTCAGCGGCGCGAGATCCCGTACCACCAGCAGGTCCTGAGGGGCCGTCCCCTCGATGTCCGACAGCTCCGCCTCGGCGAGCACGGCCAGGTCCACCGGCTCCGTCGCCTCCAGGCCGTCCTCCGAGACGGCGAGCAGGAGCAGGGACTCGACGAGGTGCTGACTGGAGTCGGCGACCTCGATGAGCTTGGAGCGGATCCGCGCCACCTTCTCCGGCGGCGGCTCCCCCGCGAGACCGATCTCCGCGGCCGCCCGCTGGACGGCGAGCGGGGTGCGCAGCTCGTGGGCGGCGTTCGCGGCGAACCGGCGCTGCGCTCCGACCAGGTCCTCCATCCGGTCGAGCATCCCGTCGAAGGTGTCCGCGAGCCGTTTGAGTTCGCCGGGCGGGGCCTTGAGGCCGATCCGCTCGTGGAGGTTGGCGCCGGACAGCCGCCGGGCCGTCTCGGTGATCACGCCGACGGGGCGCAGGACGCGGCCGGCCATCCACCAGGCCAGCCAGATGGACAGGACGGCGAACACGGCGAGGGCGACGAGGGAGACGAGGAGCAGTTCGTGGAGGGTGGCCTGCTCGACGGCGGTGGTCAGGTTGCGGGTGGCCTGCCACTGGGCGATCTGTTCGGGGGTGGCGCCGGGGTCGGAGCCGAGGCTCTCGGCGGGGACCGGCACGCGCCGGCCCGGGACCACGGACGGCGGCGGGGTGCCCTGGACGGCCGGGGCGTAGGTGGTGGTGGAGACGGCTCCGCTGATGCGGCCGTAGAGGCCGTTGCGGAGCAGGACGTTGATCAGCGCGATGAGGCCGCCGCCCGCGAGGAGCAGCAGGGACCCGTAGAGGACGGTGAGACGGGCGCGCTCGGATTGGAGCACTGCTCTCATCGGGGATCACCGATCCGGTATCCGGCGCCCTGGACGGTCTCGATCAGGGGCGGCTCCCCCAGCTTGGCGCGCAGCTTGCTCAGGGTCACCCGTACCGCATTGGTGCTGTACGAGGTGTCCTCCTCCCACACCTGCTCGATCAGGTCGTCATTGCTGAGGACCGCGCCCTCCGCGCGCAGCAGCGACTCCAGGACCGCGAACTCCTTGCGGGAGAGCGCGAGCCGGCGCCCCTCCCGGGTGGCGGTGCGCCGCGCGACGTCCACGGCCACCCCCGCCCGTTCCAGCACCGGCGGCAGGGCCGGCTGGGCGCGCCGCCCCAGCGCCAGCACCCGGGCGAGGAGCTCGTCGTAGGCGAAGGGCTTGGTGAGGTAGTCGTCGGCGCCCAGGCCCAGGCCCTCCACCCGGTCCCGTACGGTCCCGGAGGCCGTCAGCATCAGGACGCGGGTCAGCAGCCGCTCGCGCACCACCTGGCGGCAGACCTCGTCGCCGTGCAGGCCGGGCAGGTCCCGGTCGAGGACGAGGACGTCGTACGCGCCCAGCCGCAGGCGGCGCAGGGCCTCCAGGCCGTCGCTCGCCTCGTCCACGGCCAGGGCGTCGCCGCGCAGCCCCTCGGCGATCATCTCCCGCAGGAACTCCTCGTCCTCCACCACCAGAACTCGCATGGCGTCCTCTTTACCCGAGAGGTGCATTTCGCCGTTGTAAGCACGAGCCGTTAGAGAAGCGAAACCCGCTGTTCGCGCACGCTCGGGCCCATGAAGCGATCCACGACCATGACCACGGCCGCGCTCCTCACCGGCCTCACCCTCTTCGTCACCGCGTGCACGGGCGGCGCCGGCGGCTCGGACGGAAAGAAGGACGGGAAGAGCGACTCCTCGAATTCGAGCGGCACGGGCGGCAGCGGCGGCGGTGCGGACGCCGACAACGCCCTCAAGCTGCGCAAGTGCTTGCGCGACAACGGCGTCGACGCCCCCGACCCGAAGCCCGGCGAGGACCCGCGCGGCATGACCCTGGGCGCGGGCGCGGACCAGGAGGTCCTGAAGAAGGCCATGGACAAGTGCGGGATGAAGGGTCCCGGCTCCGGCGGCGAGATGCCGCAGGCGGAGAAGGACAAGGCCCTCAAGCAGGCCAAGTGCATGCGGGACAACGGCTTCGACTTCCCGGACCCGGAGTTCAACGGAAACGCCCGGACCGGGTTCTCGATACCCGAGGGCACCGACAAGGACAAGTTCATGGCCCAGCTGAACAAGTGCAGCGGGGACCAGTGAGGAAGCGGGGGAAGTGGCTCCTGGGCTCGCTGGCCGTGGTGCTCGCCGTCACGGGCGGCGGGTACGCGGTCGTCGCGCAGGCCGGGACGGACGGCGACGGCGGTGGCGACTCGAAGCAGAACCGCGCCGACGGACTGCCCGGGGCCACGCAGCCGGTCACGCGCGGCGACCTGAGCTCCGGGTTCAAGGTCGACGGGACGCTGGGCTTCGCGAAGGAACGCAAGCTCAACGCGGTGGGCGCGGACGCGGGCGGCGGGGCGGGCGGGGCCGGAGGCGCGGGTGGTGCGGGTGGAGCAGGTGGTGCGGGTGGCGCTGCGGGCGCCGGTGGGGCGGGGGGTTCGGCGGGGGCGGGAGCCGGCTCCGGCTCCGGCTCCGCGACCCTGACCTGGGTGGCGCCCGCCGGCTCCTCCGTCGAGCGCGACGGCAAGCTCTACGAGGTCAACGGCAAGCCGGTGCGGCTGATGTACGGCTCCACCCCCATGTACCGCTCGCTGAAGTCCGGGGACAAGGGCGAGGACGTCAAGCAGCTCAAGCAGAACCTCCAGGCCCTCGGCTTCGGCACCGGCCTGGACACCACGGACGGCACCTTCACCGACGGCACGGCCACCGCGGTCAAGCGCTGGCAGAAGTCCCACAAGGTGAAGGAGACCGGTGAGGTCGGCAAGGGCGACATCGCCTTCGCCTCCGGACCCCAGCGGATCCAGAAGAACGACATGGCCGTCGGCGACGAGGCGTCCGCCGGCAAGCCCGTCATGACCCTGACCGGCACCGAGCGGACGGTCCGCCTGCAGCTCGACGTGGCCAAGGCGGGCAAGGTCAAGACCGGCGACCCGGTGACCGTGAGCCTGCCCGGCGGCGGCACCGGCACCGGGAAGATCAGCTCCATCGGCGCCACCGCCAACGGCGACGATCCGTCCTCGGGCGGCGGCGGTGGCGGCGGCGACAAGAAGCCGAAGGTCGACGTCGAGGTCGCCCTCGACAACCCCACCGAGGCCACGGGTCCCGACCAGTCCCCGGTCTCGGTGAGCCTGACGGGCGAGGTCCGCAAGGGAGTGCTCTCCGTACCGGTCAACTCGCTCCTCGCCCTCTCCGAAGGCGGCTTCGGGGTCCAGGTCGTCGAGGACGGCAAGGTCCGCGAGGTCAAGGTCGAGCTCGGCATGTTCGGCCAGGGCCGGGTGGAGGTGAAGGGGGACGCCCTCAAGGAGGGCATGCTCGTCGGGGTCCCCAAGTCATGAACAAACACGCCCACGCCGTCGTCGAACTGACCGGCGTCACCAAGGAGTATCCCGGCGGGGTCGCGGCCCTGCGCGGGGTCGACCTGACCGTCCTGAACGGCGAGCTCCTCGCCATCGTCGGGCCGTCGGGCTCCGGCAAGTCCACGCTCCTGCACATCGTCGGCACGCTGGACCGGCCGACCGCCGGGCGCGTCGCCATCGCCGGGTACGACATCGCGAGCCTCTCCGACCGCTCCCTGTCCGCCCTGCGCTCCCGGCACGTCGGCTTCGTGTTCCAGTCCTTCCACCTGGTACCGGGCATCAGCGCCCGCGCCAACGTCGCCGAGGGGCTGCTCTACTCCGGCCTCTCCCGCGCCGAGCGCGGCCGGCGGGCGGAACGCGCCCTGGAGCGCGTCGGCCTCGGCGACCGCATGGACCACCGTCCGCACGAGCTGTCCGGCGGGCAGAAGCAGCGCGTGGCGATCGCCCGCGCGGTGGCGGGCGAACCCGACCTGCTGCTCGCCGACGAACCGACGGGCGCCCTGGACACGGCGTCCGGGGAGTCGGTGATGGAACTGCTGCACGAGCTCAACCAGGACGGGGCCACCATCGCCGTGATCACCCACGACAACGAGATCGCGGCGAGCCTGCCCCGCCAGGTCCGCATCCGCGACGGCGAGATCGTGGCCGACCTGTGGAACGCGGACGCGCTGGGGGTGGGCGCGTAATGGGTTCCGGTACCCGTACGAAGTCCCGCGCGGCCGAGAAGAAGGCCCGCAAGCTGTCGCCTCCGCGGCTCGGCCCCCGGGACGTGTTCCACGTCGGATCGGCGGGGCTGCGCTCGCGGCCCATGCGCGTGTTCCTGTCCGCGCTCGGGATCGCGATCGGCATCGCGACGATGATCGCGGTCGTCGGCATCTCCTCGTCCAGCCAGGCCAAGCTCCTCCAGGAACTCGACAAGCTCGGCACGAACATGATGGTCGCGACACCCGCCCCGTCGATGTTCTCCGGACAGGACACCAAGCTGCCGAAGGACGCCCCCGGCATGATCGCCCGGATCGACGGGGTCGAATCGGTCGGCACGACGGGCGCCGTGAAGGAGTCCGTCCGGCGCAGCGAGAACATCCCGAAGGAGGAGACGAGCGGCATCGCCCTCATGGCGGCGCAGGGCGACCTCCTGAAGACCCTCCGGGCCCGGATGCAGAGCGGGACCTGGCTCAACGACGCCACGGGCCGCTACCCGTCCGTGGTCCTCGGACACGTCAGCGCCGAACGCCTGGGCATCACGGCACCCGGCGGCCAGGTGTTCATCGGCGGGCAGTACTTCACCGTCATCGGCATCCTGGACCCCATCCCGCTGGCCCCGGAGATCGAACGCTCGGCCCTCATCGGCTGGGACGCCGCGCAGAGCCTCCTGGGCTTCGACGGCCATCCCACGTCCGTCTACGAGCGCTCCGCCGACGACCGCGTCCAGGAGGTCCGGAGCCTCATCGCCAAGACGGCCAACCCCGAGAGCCCGGGCACGGTCGCGGTCACCGACCCCTCGGCGGCCCTCCAGGCGAAGGCCGCCACCGAGGGCGCCTTCAGCACCCTCCTCCTCGGCCTGGGCGGCATCGCCCTGCTGGTGGGCGGGGTCGGGGTGGCCAACACCATGATCATCTCGGTGCTGGAACGCCGCCACGAGATCGGCCTGCGCCGCTCCCTGGGCGCCACCAAGGGCCAGATCCGCATCCAGTTCGTCACGGAGTCCCTGCTCCTGTCGGGCCTGGGCGGCGTGGCCGGCATCGTGCTCGGCGGCGCGGCCACCGCGGTGTACGCCCGCGCCGGCGACCTCCCCTGGGTCGTCCCCCTCTGGGCCGTCACGGGCGGCTTCGCAGCAACCCTGGCCATCGGCACGATCGCAGGCCTCTACCCGGCGGTCCGAGCAGCAAAGCTGTCCCCGACCCTGGCACTACAGGCGGGGTAGGGGGCGGGGGGGGGGCGGGGCTGGCGGAACTGGCCGTGCTGGCTGAGCCGATGGTGGGGGGGCTCGGGCTGCGGGGCGGCCCGAATGGCTCTCGAAAACAGATCCGTCCCGCCACCCCTGATCGATCCGACCTCTCCCGCCCCCGCACCCCCCGTCGTACGCTGGTCTGATGCACACTTCACCTCGAACTCCCCGGCAGGCAGCCAGAATCGTCGTCCTCAACCCCGCTGGTTCCGTGTTCCTCTTCCGCGAGAACAACGTGGAAGTCGGCATCCACTGGCTGCCGCCCGGCGGCGGCATCGACCCCGGGGAGACGCCCGAGGAGTGCGTGCGCAGGGAGTTGCGGGAGGAGACCGGCTGGACCGACCTGGAGCCGGAGCGGCTGCTCTGCACCTGGGAACACGACTTCACCCACCAGGGCATCCCGGTACGCCAGCACGAGCACATCTACGTGACCACCGGCCCGCACCGCGATCCGGTCCCGGAGTACCCCGAGGCCCATTGGCGGTGGCTGTCGCCGCAGAACCTCGCCGCCCTAGGCGAACCGCTCTGGCCGCCGCGCCTCGCCGAGCTGCTCCACGAGTCTCCCGCCGAGCCCGTCCACCTGGGACTGCTCGCCTGACCTGAGCGCGGCATCCTCCGGGAGAGCTCCCGGGCAGCCGCGCGCACCTGCGATTCCGCCGAGGACCCGTAGGAGTCCGGGAGCGGGACCTGGACGTCCCTCGCCCCCTCCAGCGAATCGGCCGGCCGCGGCCAGCGCACCTGCGCACCCGCCCGCTCCGCCAGCACCAGCACGGTGGCCACGAAGCCCTCGGACAGGGCGCGGATCACGGCGTGACCGGTGGCTCCGTGGCGGGCGACGAGGGCTTCGGCGAAGGCGCCGAGGGCGGCCGGGTCGAGCCGGCATTCGTCGTTGATCAAGGGGCCGATGCCCGACGGGAGGCCCAGCTCCTCCTCGAAGACGGCCACTTGGCGGTGGAAGAGCCGGGCGGCCCCGTTCGAAGGGTTCCAGACGGTCTCGTCCCCGACGTCGTAGTACTGGCTCACCGACCACCACCGGGCGCGCCACCCGTCGCCTTCGCGTAGAGCTCCGCCGCATAGCCGGACAGGATCGTGCTCGTCGAGACGTCGTCCGTGTCCCCGCCGGTCAAGACGCCGATGATCTTCCCGTCGGAGGCGATCCACGAGCTGCCGCTCGTCCCGCCGGGAAAGTCCGCGCAGTCGAAGCGCTGCTCAGTGGCGCTGAGCCGCACCGCGCGGGACCGGCAGGTGCGGGCGACCTTGCGGTCCGAGGGGTAACCCGTCACCGTGACCTGCTCGTCCGTGCGGCCCGTGGTGTCCAGGACCGCGGCGCCGGTGACGTCCTCGATGTTGCGGCCCGAGGCGTCGGGGGCGAGCCGGGCGAAGGCCAGGTCGTAGTCGTCGTTCGTCCCGTCCGACCAGCGCGGGTCCTCGAAGACCTCCGCGATCTTCCAGGTGCCGTACGGAGCCCGGCCGTCCGCGTATGCGGGTGCGAAGGAGGCGCCGTCTTCTCCGGCCCGGCCGGCGAGCAGGCAGTGCCCGGCGGTGACGATCAGATTCCGCCCGGGACTGTGCACGACGGTCGCCGTACAGAAGTGCTCACCGGTCACGGCCCCCTCGAACAGCGCCCCGGCGAAGGCGGCGGGACCGCCCTGCGCGGAGGCCGAAGCCGAGGGCCCGGGGATCTGCCCAGCGGACGCCGGAGACAGTTCCGGAGATTGCGATGGCGATGACGACGGCGATGGAACACCAGTGGGCGACACCGCACGAGCCGTGGACTTCACCTGCGCCGGGGCCTTGCCGTCGTCGGCCGGGACCACCGCCGTCATGGCTGCGGACGCGCCCAGCGCCGCCACCGCACACAACACCGCGGTGACCACGGCCCGCTTGTCCATCACCGACACCCTCCCCAATTTGCTCTGGCGAAGCATGCCTTGCCCGCACCGACACCCGCAAGAGGCACGGAAGCACCGCACGAGTTCCGGAAGGAGGCGGTGGGCCTCAACCGGCCACCCCCTACTGGACGGGCTCGGTCGCCCTCAGTCGGCCGTTCCGCGCGGCACGACCCACTGCATCGGCTGGCCGGTGACCTCCGCGATCATGTCGTAGTCACCGTCGTAGTGCAGGACGGTGGCTCCGTGCCGTTCGGCCGTCGCCGCGATGATCAGGTCGGGGACGGACACCGCCTTCCAGGTTCCCGCCTCGATGAGCAGCGCCTGGACCTCGACCGCACGGCTCCACGCCTCGTCGTACGTGGCGAGCCAGTCGAACCCGCGCAGCTCCTCACTGATCTCCTGCGCCTCGGCCCGCCCCCGGGCGCTGTGCAGCACTTCCAGCTCGATCGCGCCGCACAAGGCGAGCAGGCCCGCATTGTGCAGGGGGTCGAGCACGCTGCGTACGGCCGGCTTGGGGTAGCGGGCGAGTGCGGACTCGTCGATGAGGAACCTCGTCCTCATGCCGCCCTGTCCTGAACGTCCGCCGCGGCAGTCGCGGCCGGTCCGGCAGGGGCCTCAGGCTGGCCGACGGGACCCGTCAGGTCCGGAAGCCGCCCCTCGGCCAGGCGGGCGAAGAACGATTCACGCTTGCGCCGGTTCACCACGTCCTGAAGGGCCGCGTTCACCGTCGCCACCTTCGTCTTCGTGCCGAAGAGCTCAGCGGCCTGCGCCAGCAGTGCGTCATCGACGTCGATCACGGTCCGAGCCATGGTGAACCTCCTCGACGGGGAGGGCCGATCGGCCCCACACGGTCAACGATATCAAGATCACCGTCAAGCGATATCGTTTCTGCAGCCATGACTCACACGGCCGATATCGCGCCGGCGCCGACGACCCTGCGGGCTATCGCGTGCTGGCCGCGGCCCAGGCCTCGCAGGATCCAGCCGATGACGTAGAGGCAGGCCAGCCAGCCGAAGGCGTGCACCAGCCAGACGCCGGTCAGGGTCGGGCCGCCCCAGGCCTGGTGGTAGTCGGTGTCGCCGTACCAGATCGGGTATCCGAGATTGCGCACGGTGTTGAACACCGAGTAGGCGCCGAGGACGAAGGCGGCTATGTCCAGGGGCAGACCGAGCGCCGTACGGGCCGCCACGCGCGGGCCCGTCCAGCCCGGGAGGCCGGAGGCCCATGCCTGGAGCCGGGCGGCCCGCCCACCCTGGCCGGTGAGGCCCAGGACGAGGCCGGCGAGCCCCACGGGAAGGGCCAGGGCCGGGCGGACGGCCCGCGCACCCCACACCCGGAGCGACGGGAAGACGGTGCGCGCGGCCTGCGTCATCTGGATGGTCATCGTGCTGCTCCTTCGGCGTGGATCTTGGTGATGGCTCCAGTCTCGCGAGGGAAGGCCACCGGCACATCACGCCTTGGAGTGGGATCGGGATCTAGTACTTAAGTAGCACCCGGATGAGGTGGGGGTACGGGGGCCCGGGGGTCCGGAAGTGCGGGGGCCCGTAGGCCCGTAGGCCCGTAGGCCCGTAGGCCCGTAGGCCCGTAGGTCCGTAGGTCCGTGCGGCCGGCGCCTCCGAACGGCGGCGGCCCCGGAGGAGTCCCCCGGGGCCGCCGCTCCGCCGCTCCGGCCGCCGCTACGCGCCCGGCCAGAGGCCTTCCGGCGTCAGGCCCAGCAGGTCGATCGCATTGCCGCGCACGATGCGGTCCACCACGTCCGGGGACAGGTGGCCCATCTGGGACTCGCCCACCTCGCGGGACTTGGGCCACGTGGAGTCGGAGTGGGGGTAGTCCGTCTCGTAGAGGACGTTGGCCACGCCGATGGAGTCCAGGTTCTTCAGGCCGAAGGCGTCGTCGAAGAAGCAGCCGAAGACGTGTTCCGCGAAGAGCTCCGACGGCGGGCGCAGCACCTTGTCGGCGACTCCGCCCCAGCCGCGGTTCTCCTCCCAGACCACGTTCGCGCGCTCCAGGATGTACGGGATCCAGCCGATCTGGCCCTCCGCGTACATGATCTTGAGGTTCGGGAACCGCTCGAACTTGCCGCTCATCAGCCAGTCCACCATCGAGAAGCAGCAGTTGGCGAAGGTGATGGTGGAGCCGACGGCCGGCGGGGCGTCGGCCGAGGTGGAGGGCATGCGCGAGGAGGAGCCGATGTGCATGGCGATGACCGTGCCGGTCTCGTTGCACGCCTCCAGGAAGGGGTCCCACTCGTCGGTGTGGATGGAGGGGAGCCCGAGGTGGGGCGGGATCTCCGAGAAGGCGACCGCCCGGACCCCGCGCGCGGCGTTGCGGCGGACCTCGGCGGCGGCCAGGCGCGCGTCCCAGAGCGGAACGAGGGTGAGCGGGATGAGGCGGCCGTGCGCCTCGGGTCCGCACCACTCCTCCACCATCCAGTCGTTGTACGCGCGCACGCCGAGCAGGCCGAGTTCGCGGTCCTTGGCCTCGGTGAAGGTCTGGCCGCAGAAGCGCGGGAAGGTCGGGAAGCAGAGGGCCGACTGGACGTGGTTGACGTCCATGTCGGCGAGCCGGTCGGGAACCGAGAAGGAGCCCGGGCGCATCTGCTCGTACGTGATGACTTCGAGCTTGATCTCGTCGCGGTCGTAGCCGACGGCCGTGTCGAGCCGGGTGAGGGGTCGGTGCAGGTCCTCGTACACCCACCAGTCGCCTATCGGGCCGTCGTCGCCCTTGGCCCCCATCACGGGAGCGAACTTGCCGCCGAGGAAGGTCATTTCCTTCAAGGGCGCACGGACGACGCGGGGGCCGACGTCGTGGTACTTGGACGGGAGCCGGTCCCGCCAGACGTTGGGGGGCTCAACCGTGTGGTCGTCCACCGAGATGATCTTCGGGAAGGTCTCCATACCCTCACGGTAGCGGCAATCTGACGAACCGTCAGCTAGTTGAACGGGGACGGATCCCGGATCTACGGGGATCGCGTACGTGGATCTACGGGGATCGCGTACGGGGATCGCGTATGTGGATCCGCGGGGATCGGGAGCCGGTTCCGCGGAGGCCGGCGGCGGATCGGCACGGAGCGGAGGGCGGAGACGGCCTACGGAACGGACGGTGGATCAGCACGGAACGGAGGGTGGAGGCGAACGGAACGACCCGTGGATCCGCCCCGGACGGCCGCCGGACCCGTACGCAGCGGCCGTCGGATCCGTGCGCAACGGCCCCCCGGTCCCCGCGGACCGGCCACCGGATCCGTACGGACTGGGTCCGTTACGGACTGACGTGTACGCGCAACACAGGGCAGACTGACCCTTACACCTATGGAAGGCAGGGGGAGACCAGATGGACGGCACACCGGCCATCCCGCACCAGCGGAACCACCCCGAGTCCGGTGACACCGCCATTGCCGCAGCCGCCGGACCCGGAGTCGGAGTCGAAGCAGCGCCCGCCGCGGAAGCCAGAGCCGCCGAAGCCGTCACCGGAGCCGTCGCCCGGACCGGCACCGGGACCCCGCCCCCCTCCACCGCCGGAGGCAACCGTTTCGCCGTGCTCGGGCCCATCCGGGCCTGGCGCGGCGGCGAGGCACTGAGCTCCGGGACCCCGCAGCAGCGGGCGCTGCTCGCCGTGCTCCTGCTCCGCGAGGGCCGCACCGCCACGGCGCCCGAGCTCATCGACGCCATCTGGGGCGAGGACCCGCCGCAGCAGGCCCTCGCGACCATCCGTACGTACGCCTCCCGCCTGCGCAAGATCCTCGAACCCGGGCTCCTCGTCAGCGAGTCCGGCGGCTACGCGATCCGCCTGCCCCACCCCGAGGCCCTCGACCTCGGCATCGCCCGGGCCCTGGCGGCCGACGCCGAGGCCGCACGCGCCGGCAAGGCGCAGGCGAAGCCCCACACGCACACGCACGACCACTCCCACGGCCACGCCCACCTCCACGGCCACACGCAGGCGCACACGGACACCCATACCCATACCCACACATCCGGGGACGGGCACGGCCACGCGCACGTACACACGCACGCACACGCGCAGACGGACACGAAGGCCCTCGCCCCCCAGGCGCCCGCCCCCGGCCACACCCCCGCCCACAACGGCAAGGGCGACCGCGAGCTCGCCCGTACGCTGCTGGCCCGCGCCCTGGACGTCTGGGACGGCGAACCGCTGGCCGGGGTCCCCGGACCGCACGCCGACACCGAACGCACCCGACTCGGCGAGTGGCGCCTCCAGTTGCTGGAGACCCGCCTGGACCTGGATCTGGAGCTCGGCCACCACGCCGAGGCCGTCTCCGAGCTCACCGCCCTCACCGCGGCCCACCCGCTGCGGGAGCGGCTGCGCGAGCTGCTGATGCTCGCCCTGTACCGCAGCGGACGCCAGGCCGAGGCCCTCGCCGTCTACGCCGACACCCGCCGGCTCCTCGCCGACGAACTCGGCGTCGACCCGCGCCCCGAACTCTCCGAGCTCCAACAGCGCATCCTGCGGGCCGACTCCGAGCTCGCCGTCGCCGAGGACCCGGCGCCGGCAGCCGCGCCCGTCCACGTGAGGCCCGCCCAATTGCCCGCCACCGTCTCCGACTTCACCGGACGCAGCAGCTTCGTCCGGGACCTCGGCGCGATCCTCTCCGGCGCCGAGGGCCAGGTGATGGCGGTCTCCGCCCTCGCCGGCATCGGGGGCGTCGGCAAGACCACCCTCGCCGTGCACGTCGCGCACGCCGCCCGCCCGCACTTCCCCGACGGGCAGCTCTACGTCGACCTCCAGGGCACCGAGGCCCGCCCCGCCGAGCCCGAAGCCGTCCTCGGCTCCTTCCTGCGCGCCCTCGGGACCCCCGACGCCTCGATCCCCGACTCCCCCGCCGAGCGGGCCGCGCTCTACCGCTCCACCCTCGACGGCCGCCGCGTCCTGGTCCTCCTCGACAACGCCCGCGACGCGGCCCAGGTCCGCCCGCTGCTGCCGGGCACCGCGGGCTGCGCCGCCCTGGTCACCAGCCGGGTGCGGATGGCCGGCCTGGCCGGGGCGCACCTCGTCGACCTCGACGTGATGAGCCCCGACGAGGCGCTCCAGCTGTTCACCCGGATCGTCGGGGCCGAGCGGGTCGGCGCCGAGCGGCAGGCCGCCCTCGACGTGGTCGGCGCCTGCGGGTTCCTGCCGCTCGCCATCCGCATCGCCGCCTCCCGGCTCGCCGCCCGCCGCACCTGGACCGTCTCCGTGCTCGCCGCGAAGCTCGCCGACGAGCGCCGCCGCCTGGACGAGCTCCAGGCCGGGGACCTCGCCGTCAAAGCCACCTTCGAGCTGGGGTACGGGCAGCTGGAGCCCGCTCAGCAGCGCGCGTTCCGCCTGCTGGGGCTCCCCGACGGGCCGGACATCTCGCTCGCGGCGGCAGCCGCCGTACTCGACCGGCCGGAGCACGACACCGAGGACCTGCTCGAAGCCCTGGTGGACTGCTCCCTCCTCGAATCGGCCGCGCCCGGCCGCTACCGCTTCCACGACCTCGTACGCCTCTACGCGCGGGCCTGCGCCGAGCGCGACGAGCAGCCGCCGAGCGCGCGCGAGGCCGCCCTCGACCGGCTGCTGGACTTCTACCTGGCCACCGCCGCCGAGGTGTACGGCCTGGAGCGGCCGGGCGACCGGCTCGTGGCCCACCTGTCGGCGACCCGCTACCCCGGGCTGGTCTTCACCGAGCCGCACGCCGCCCAGGACTGGCTGTACGCCGAGGCCGACCCGCTGCTCGCGTGCGTCCGGCAGGCCGCCGTGCGCACCACCGGCCGGGCGGACGTACTGCGCCGGGCCGTGGACCTGCTGTGGGCCGCGAAGGACCTCGCCGAGTCGGGCGCCAACTCCAAGCAGTACGAGTCGGCCGCGCAGTCCCTGTGCGAGGCCGCGCACGCCGCGAAGGACCCGCACGCCGAGGGCCGCGCCCGGACCACGCTCACCAACACCCACCTGATCGCGGGCCGTTTCACCGAGGCCGACGACGAGGCCCGCCAGGCCACGGTGCTGGCCCGCGCCGCCGGGGACCCGCTGCCCAGCTGCTGGGCGCCCAACGACCGCGGGATCATCGCCCTCTACGAAGGCCGCCACCAGGACGGCGAGCGCTACCTGCTGGAGGCCATCGCCAACTTCCGGGCGGACGCCAACTACGTGGGCGAGGCCAGCGCCCTGTGCAACCTCTCCCGCATCCACGTGGCGCTGGGCCGCCTCAGCAGCGCCATAGACCTGGCGCAGCAGGGCATCGCCATCTACGACCGGATGGGACTCACCCTGCGCCTGGCCAACGGCCGCTACGCGCTGGGCATCGCCCTCACCCAGGCGGGCCAGACCACGGAGGCGCTCGTCCAGCTGACGGCGGCGCTGGCACTGTTCCACGACAACCGCCAGCCGTTGTGGGAGGGCATCACCCACTTCCGGCTGGCCGAGGTCCACCTGCTGGCCGGGCGGGCCACGCTGGCGGCCGCGCACGCCGAACAGGCCGTCGCGCTCCGCGTGATGGGCGGCGAGTGGCGGCGGGCGTGCGTCCTGATGGTGCTGGGGCGGGCACTGCGGCGGCTGGGCCAGCGGGACCGGGCACGGGTGTGCTGGCGGGACGCGGAGGTGGTCTTCGCGCAGCTGGGCTCGTCCGAGCTCGCCGAGGTACGGGCCCTGCTGGCGGCGGAAATCGCCGCCTGACCTGGCACGCGCCGGCCGCCGGCCGCGCGCGTGGCGGCCGTACTGCGCCCGCGTACGGCCCGCTTGGCGCCCGCCTCCCGCCCCCCTGCTGCCCATATGCCGACCGCCGAACGACCGCTGAATGAGACGTTCATCGTTCGTTTATCGCCCCGGGTCACAGTAAGTGCATCGACTCGTCAACTCGGGGGGGCTAGCGGGTCGGCTGGACCGCCCGTTCGGCGGTCCGCGGGGGAATCGCCGAACGGGTCCAATCACCTTCAGGAGTGCGCGATGACGACGAACGAGAACGCCCTGCCGAACGACGGCGACCTGCAGCCGATGGACAACCACGCCACCGGCATCGAAGTGAAGCCGCTGGACAACCACGCCACGGGCGAACCGCTCGCGGCAGCTCCGGCCAAGCCGGCCGCCGCGGCGGCGGACGAGCAGATCGTGACGCTCGACAACCACGCGACCGGCACGCTGCCTTAACGGCGGCACACGCACCACGGGGGACCCACGGGGGTACGGGGGTACGGGGGACCCGGCGGGGGGGGCACGGGGGGCACGGGGGAACGGCGGCCGCGGTGGCCAGGAGGGGGACCACCGCGGCCGCCGTACGTGCGCGTGCGCGCGGGGCGGCGGACGAGCGGACGGCGGACGGCGGGGCGGCGGACGCCGGGGCCGGCGGACCGCGGACCGCGGACCGCCGGCCGGTTCAGCCGCCGAGCTGGAGCAGCCGCTGTACGCCCCGGGCGGCTTCCAGCAGCGCCGGCGAGAACCGCTCCAGTTCCGCCCGCGTGCTCAGGAGGGTGGAGGCGGTCAGGCTGATCCCGCCCACCGGAACGCCTTCCCGGTCGAAGACCGGCGCGCCCAGGCAGCGGACCGAGGGCTCGTGCTCCTCGTCGTCGACGGCGTAGCCGCGCTCCCGGACCGTCCGCAGGGCGGCCGCGAATGCCTCCCGGTCGGTGAGGGTCCGCGGGGTCAGGGGGGCCATCCCGGTGGCGCGCAGGATGCCCTCGGTCTCCTCGGGCGGCAGGTGCGCGAGGACGGCCTTGCCGATCGCGGTGGCGTGCAGGGGGATGCGCATGCCGACGCGGGTGGTGGTCCGGTGGGAGCGGGAGCCCTCGATCGTGCGGATGCAGGTGAGCGCGTAGCCGCTGCGCAGGGCCAGGTGGACGCCCTGGCCGGTGCATTTCTGGAGGAATTCGAGCAGTTCGACGATGCCCTCGGGCCGTTCGGCGGAGATCTCGGCGGCCAGGGCGCGCAGCCGCAGGCCGACCCCGTAGCTGCCCTCGCCGTCGGTGACGGCGTAGCCCTGCTCGACGAGGGAGACCAGGATCCGGTACGTGCTGGACTTGGGGACCCCGGCGGCGGCCGACAGCTCGGCGAGCCGGTGCGGGCCGCCGAACGCGGTCAGCGCCTCCGTGATCCGCAGCGTCTTCTCCAGGGCACTGCCGTTCGTGGGACCCCGGTCCACGCCTTGGACCACACTTCGTATGGCTTTGACCACGAAATCCCCAAGGGTTGGTAAAACGTATCGGTTCACCCTACGGCACGGGATGCCCGTTTTGCCCGGGGCCGAAGGGCCCGAAATGCCGGTCGCCCGCATCCGCGCTGACTAGGCTGACCGTGTGTTCACCTCCCAGGGCCCGACCCTCCGCGAACTGGCCGTCCAGGCCATGTCCTCCATCGAGCGGGGCTACGACCTGCTGGCCCCGAAGTTCGACCAGACCCCCTTCCGGACCCCCGACCGCATGCTCGACGCGGTCGAGGAGACGCTCGCCCGCCACGAGGGCGGCTTCGGCACCGGACTCGACGTGTGCTGCGGTACGGGCGCGGGCCTCGGCATGCTGCGGCGGCTGTGCCGGGGGCGGGTGACCGGGGTGGACCTGAGCTCGGGCATGCTCGCCGAGGCCGGGCTCGCCCACCCCGAGGAGCGGGTGGACCTCCTGCGGGCCGACGCGCGCTCCCTGCCCGCCGCGCTCGGGGACTCGTACGACCTGGCCGTCAGCTTCGGCGCCTTCGGTCACTTCCTCCCGGCCGAGCGCCCCGCGGTCTTCTCCGGGGTCCACGCGGCGCTGCGCCCCGGCGGGGTGTTCGCCTTCCCGATCGGCGCTCCGATCCCGCCGAGCCGCCCGGCCTGGTGGGCCCTGTCCGGCTTCGATGCGGCGATGCGCGTGCGCAATGCCGTCTGGCGCCCGCCGTTCGTCATGTACTACCGCACCTTCCCGCTGGGCGGCGTCCGTACGGACCTGCGCGCGGCCGGCTTCACGGTGGAGACGCTCCCCCTGGACCACTTCGGCCGCCGCCCGGACGGAACACCGAGGTGGCGCCTGGTCCTGGCCCGCCGGGCGGCCTGAGCGCCCGGTCCACTCTCCCCTACTCCGCCCTCTCCTGCTCCGCCCTCTCCGGCAGGCGGCCGATGTCGGAGACGGGGCCGAGGTGGCCGAGCTTGTCGGGGTTGGACACGGTGTGGACCGCCCGGACCACACCGTCGGCGATGTCGAGCTCGACCACGCTGGCCACCCGCCCCTCGGCGTCGACGATCAGGACGCCCGGCCGGCCGTTGACCAGGGCCGGGCGCAGCGAGGCGCCGAGCGAGCGGAGCCGGCGGAGTCCGCCGATGAGCAGCTGTCCGACGCGCCGCGGCTCGGCCACCGACCGCGCGACGGCCCGCGCCTTGCCGCCGCCGTCGCCGTGGAAGACGACGTCGGGCGCGAGCATGTCGAGCAGGGCGTCCATCTCGCCGCCGGCCGCGGCCTCGAAGAACGTACGGGCCAGCTCCTGCCCCTCCGCCCGCCGGTCCGGGGGCGGCGGACCGCCGGCGGCGATGCGCTTCCTGGCACGGGCGAAGATCTGGCGGCAGTTCGCCTCCGACTTGCCGGTGGCGCGGGCCACTTGCGGGTACTCGTACCCGAACACCTCGCGGAGCATGAACACCGCGCGCTCCACCGGAGACAGGGCTTCCAGCAGGACGAGGAACGCCATCGACAGGGAGTCGGCCAGCTCTGCGTGCTCGGCCGGGCCCGGCCGTTCGCCGGACACGACGACGGGCTCGGGCAGCCACTCCCCCACGTACGTCTCCCGGCGCACCCGCGCCGAGCTCAGATGGTTGATCCCGAGCCGGGTCACCGAGGTGGTCAGGTACGCCTTCGGGGCGGCGATCTCGGTTCCGGCCCGAAGGGCCTTGGTGAGCCCGAGGAACGCGTCCTGGACGATGTCCTCCGCGTCACCCACCGACCCGGTCATCCCGTAGGCGATGGAGAACAGCAGCGGCCGGTACGCCACGGCGTCCGCCGCGTCCGTCGATTCCTGCACGAAACCCTCCCCGATGCGTTGCGCGCCGTCCGGCAGGTTATCGGGGGACGCACCCACCTTGTTGATCATGACCGGGCTCCGTGACCCGGGTCACATTCGCGATCTGTCACAGCCCGCAGGGGTCCCGTGTCTTAGAGGGAGCACGACGGAAAACTCGGGGAACACCCCACAACGGCAAAGGAATCCGCCATGACCGCTCGCCTGAATCTCTTCGCCGACCCGGTCGCCGTCAAGGCGTGGAAGCACATCATCGCCGCGAGCAAGGCGCTCGGGGAGTCGACCCTGCCGGCCTCGACCCGCGAACTGGTCATGCTCCGCGCCAGCCAGATCAACGGCTGCGCCGGATGCATCGACATGCACACCAAGGACGCGGCGGCGGCGGGCGAGACCGCGGTACGCCTCCACCTGGTCGCGGCCTGGCGCGAGGCCACCGTGTACACCGAAGCCGAGCGCGCGGCCCTCCTCCTGACCGAGGAGGCCACCCGCATCGCGGACGCGGCCGGCGGGGTCAGCGACGAGGTCTGGGCGAACGCCGCCAAGCACTTCGACGACGAGCAGCTCGCCGCCCTGGTGACCCAGATCGCACTCATCAACGCCTTCAACCGCGGCAACGTCATGGTCCAGACCCCGGCGGGCGACTACCAGCCCGGCACCCTCCAGCACTGACCCCCGCGCCACACGCCACACGGCTCCGGCCCCGCGGCCGGAGCCCGGCGCATCCCCTCTCCCCCCTCCCCTCCCCACAAGGACCGACCGCTCCCATGAACCTCGCGCTGTGGATCGTGACCGGCCTGCTCGCCGTCGCCTACCTGCTCGGCGGCGCCTTCAAGGCGTTCACCCCGAAGGAAAAGATCGCGGCCAGCGGCGCCGGCGCGCAGTGGGTCGAGGACTTCGGCCCCGTCGCGGTGAAGTCCATCGGCGCCGTGGAGATGCTGGCCTCGACAGCCCTGATCCTCCCGGCCGTCCTGAACACCGCCCCGATCCTGGTCCCCCTGGCCGCGACCGGCCTGGTCCTCCTCATGCTCGGCGCCACCCTCACCCGCTACCGCCGCCACGAGCCCGCGTACATGGCGGTGGACCTGGCCTACACCCTCCTGGCCGCCTTCGTCGCCTGGGGCCGCTTCGGCCCGGAGCCCTTCACGGGCTGACCTCGGCATGGTCTGTGAACACCCGCCGGAAGAGCCGATGCCCCGTCCGCCCCGAATGCTGCAACGCCCAGTCCTGGGCCGCACCTTGCTCATCGTGAGGACCCGAATCGGCCGCACAGCCGTGAGCCGTGCAGAACGCTTCCCATACGGACCCGCCGGCAGGCACATGCCGGATGGTGAGCTCTACGAACCCGTAGACGGCCCTGGGCATCAGTGGTCCTCCGCCCGGTGGGCGCGGATACGAATGTTCGCGTCCGTCACCCCGCTGTAGTCGAGAGCACTGCCCGCATTCTCCCGCTGTACCGCCAGCCTCAGGCATACAGGGCACCCCGGTACGGCCCTTGGTGGATCGGCGGGAAACGGGTCCCGCTGCCTGACCTGTTGCCAAAGCCTGTTGGATTCCACCCTGCACCCCTATAGCCGTAGCCGGACGTCTCGATCCAGGCTTCACCGGCGGACGGCTGAGACCCACATCCATGCGCGTCATGGACTAAAGATCACCTGAGGGCGGCTGCGCACGCCCCGAGGAACACCCGAGCGTCGGCACCGAAGAGGGCCCGGTCCTCCAAGTTAGTGAACTCCTCACGATGGCTCGCCACGTCCCGGGGGTCTCGGAAGACCATGACTCCCGTGGACAACTCGACTGTGGCGATGCGGTCGTCGTAGACCGTGAAGGTGTTCAACGGCGCGGGACCGGTCGGCACGGACAGGGGGATGACGCCCAACCGCACGTTGGGCAGATGCGTGAGCGACGTCAGGTGATCGACCTGCACCGCGAGTGCGTCGGGGCCTACGAGGGGCCACCGGACGGCCTGCTCGGTGAGTACGAACGTGAACCGCTTCGAGCGGTCGTACAGGACCTGCTGCCGTTCCAGCTTCCTGGCGATGGTCTTGGAATGGTCGCCGGGAATGTGGGCGAGGCTGGCTCGGATGTACTCGGGGGTCGAGAGCAAGCCCGTGATCATCGACAGCAGGAAGAACCTGAACTCTGCCGACGACGCCTCGAGGCCGGCGAGTTCGAGTTGCTTCTTGTCCAGCCCCTTGCGGCGCATGCCCCGCGCTCCCTGCCACTCCGTATGCGCGAGACGGGCCAGGGACATGACCTGGGCCACCAGAGCCGGGGCCGCATCGCAGGCCCGCAGGAGTTGCTCCACATCCACGACGGAGGGACGGACCTTGCCGTTCTCGATCCGGCTGACCTTCGACTGAGACATGTTGCAGCGGGCGGCGGCCCGGGCACCGGAGAGCCCGGACCGTTTGCGCACGGCCTTCAGCAGGGACGCCAGTTCCTCCCCCGACCGTCCGAGTTCCTCGGGTCCGACGCTCACGTACGGATGTACTCCATGAACGGCACGGAGGCCTCTACGGCCACGCGCTGGTATTCGACGAAGGGGGCAGGGTCCCCCTCGTACAGCTCGCGGCCGATCTGCTTGCCATCCGGTTCGTAGTGCATGAGCACCACGGTGGAGCGGTCGAACATCCAGAAGTCCCCGACGTCCGGGAGCGGGTTCGCCCGGTGGGTCACGTCCAGGATGCGGATGTCTTCTCCTGCGGGGGCCTGGTGCCGGTAGTACCGCTCGAACTCGAACCGTAGGTAGTCACTCAACGGCTGGGCGACCACGTGCACCCGCCCGACGTCCCGGCTGCGGACCATGTCCGTCCACGCGTCCTCGTACGGACCGGGGAACCGCGCCCCCGCCTTGAAGGCTTCGAACTCTTCCGCTTCCTGCGGTACGAGGTACTGCGGAAGTGTCTCCAGCCGCCACGCCTCCGTCTGGAACGTCTTGAACTTGGACGCCCATTCCTCACCATCCAAGAGCACGGAAGGCCTCCCTGAGCACTGCCTCGGGGATCTCCACCAGACCCTCGCCGGTCGGCGGGGTGAACGCTTCGGATAGGTCACCCTGGACGATGAACGAGCCGGAGGCGGTCTGGTAGACGTTCGGGCAGTCGCCCTGGCCGCACTCGCCATTTCCGTTGCCTGTGAGACGGGTGAGTTCCTCACGTGCCATGGAGAGCTCCCTCGATGCCAGACCCCCGCTGGGCCTGATGCCCAAGACCGTACGAAGCGACGGGTCAGGCCGTCTATGCGCGAACGCGACTATGCCCGTCTTGGCATAAAGAGACCCTCATCAGGGACGTGGATCAGCGGGCTCTCGGCAGGCCGAAGGCGGACATCTGCTTCTCCTCGTAGGAGAGGAAGCCGAGGGAGCGGTAGAAGGCGTGGTTGCGGGGGCCTTCGGGGGTCGACTCGTGGTCGGTGGACAGCAGGAAGAAGCGGCAGTGGGCGTAGCGCGCCTTGAGGCGCTCGATCAGCGCCCGGCCGATTCCCTGCCGGTGGTACTTGGGGTTCACCAGCAGGTCCTGTACGTAGCAGACGGCCTCGTCGTCGGAGATCGTGCGGGCCAGTCCGAGGAGGGCGCCGGACTCGTCTCTGGCGGTGATGACCAGGTGTGAGTTCGCTAGGCCCCGGTGCAGTTTTTCGGGGTCGCTGGTGTAGCCCTGCCAGTCGACCGAGTCGTAGAGCTCGAACATCTCCCGGGGGTCGAACTCCACCTCTTCGGCGATGATCATCGCAGTCCATCCGTCTCGAACTTTGGTGCGGGAGTCCGACGCCACCGGGACGCGCCCGGGCGCGTCCCGGTGGGGCCCGATGCTTCTTTTGGCTTGAGAATCCAGGGAAAGAAACCTCTTCCAGACCCCACCAGCCTCCCGCCGGGCGGGTGCTCACTCGCACGGGTGAATTGGCCAACTGGGGTGGATTTTCGGGTGGTTGTCTGGCATATGCTCGCCCCGACAACTTGGACATGAGACGGCCCCCGCCGGGACTGCGAATCCCGATCGAGGGCCTGACCAACGAGGAAGTAGAACCTTCCCGCTGGCTACCAATAAGGAAACGAACCCTTTCCCCATGGCTTCGGTGCACTTTACCGCGCCCTCGCGCGCGGCATACGGAGTTCGACACGCCAACGTCCGGCTCACCGGGCGGTTCACCGTCGTGAGCAACGACCTCATCCAGCATCCCGAAATGTCGGTGATCGCACGGATGTTGGGGATCTTCATCCAGTCGATGCCCTCCGGGACTCCCATCGGCATCAAGGACCTGGCCAAACGGCTTTCGATCGGGGAGACCTCGATCGCCAAGGGGCTCCGGGAACTCGTGCTGTTCGGGTACCTGGAGCGGTCCCTGGAGAGCCTTCCGGGTGGGCGGATCGCCACCCGCACGGTCTCCTACAACCATCCCCGGGCCGCCGTCGTGGCCGCCGCGCGGCGCGGAGCCCAGGTGGGGCGGGTGCGTCACGGGGCGGGTTCGGGCGCATCGGCTCCCTCCGTCGTGGACCCGCCGCCGCCCCCGCCCGAGACGGAACCGGCCGTGCCGGACGTGCCGGCCTCGGCGGTCGAGCCGGAGGCTCCGGAGTCAGGGGTGCGGGGCCCGGCGGCGGAGCCGTCCGGGGCCGAGGCGACGCCCTCGGGTGGGCTGCCCGTCCCCCGGGAGCCGGAGGATCCCGGGCGGCGGCGGCTCGCGCGCGAGGTGCTCGCGGAGTTGCGGCGGGTCGATTCGCGACTGCTGCTCGGGGAGCGGGACGTCCGGTACCTCGCGGGCGGGGTCGAGGCCTGGCTGGAGCGCGGGGCGGGGGTGGAGGCGCTGGTCGGTGCGCTGACCGCCCGGCTGCCCGAAGAGTTGCGCAATCCGGTCGGGCTGATCGCCCACCGGCTGGCCGCGCAGTTGCCACCGGCGCTGGTCCCGCTGCCCCGCGCGCCTGCCTTCGTACCGCCCGATCCGTTCGTGAACTGCACCGAGTGCGAGCGGGCGTTCCGAAGCCCGGCACCCGGGAAGTGCAAGGACTGCAGCACGTCCTGACATCTACCCGGCGGCGATACCGGAGGGCTCTGCGCGCATCGGGCTGGCTCAGGGCGCGTCAGGGTTCCAGGGTGATCGTGAAGCGGCGCTCGCCCGGGGCGGTCGTCTCGGCGTGGATCGAGCCGCGGGCCCGGTCGTACTTGCCGGTTCCGCCGGTGATCGCGTTGTCGAACGCGGGGGGCGGCCCCGGGACCAGGTGGCCGAAGACCATCCCCTGCACGGTGATCTGGCCGCCCGGGAGGCTGTAGGTCACGTTGCAGGCCTCCGCGCCGTCGTTGTCGACCCGGGTGGTGGTGCAGATGCCGCCGGTTTCGCCGACCTGGTTGCCGTCCTTGTCGAAGAGGATCGACCGGAAGATCGTCCGGTCGCCCTGCGCGGCGGCGCCGCCGGGGTGGACGGGGAAGCGTGACTGCTCGGCCAGCCGGCCGGTCAGGGTGATGACCTCGTGGTTCTTGTTCTTGTCGTGGGGGGAGGCCGTGTCCGCCGCGGATGCGGCGGGGACGCAGGCGAGCAGGGACAGCAGCGCCGTGGCCGTGCCGAGTCCGGCTGTTCTGACGCGGCGCGTGGGGCGCGTGGCGCGTGTGGGGTCTGTGAGGTGCGTGGGGCGTGTGAAACGCATGGGGCGCATGCGGGGCTCCTGGGGTCGGGGCGCATGGAGGGTCGGGCCACCCATGCATAGCCCCGGCCCTGGTGGCCCTCGGAGCGTCCCGGTGCGACCCACCGTCAGATCCGACCGATCGGACCAGCCCGGGGCCAGGGACCACCCGTTCGGCGGATCCCTCGAACCGTGGCCCCGGGCCGGGTCCTCCCCCGGCCCCGCCGGTGGGGTCAGCGGACGCGGAGTTCTCGCTTCAGGACCTTGCCGCTTGCGTTGCGGGGGAGTTCGGTGACGAACTCCACCTCGCGCGGGACCTTGTAGTTGGCCATTTCCCGGCGGGACCATGCGATCAGGTCGTCGGACGTGAGGACCGCGCCGGGGCGGCGGACCGCGTACGCCTTGCCGACCTCGCCCAGTCGGGGGTCGGGGATGCCGACCACCGCGACGTCGGCGATGTCGGGGTGCAGGCCCAGGAGTTGCTCGATCTCGGCGGGGTAGGCGTTGAAACCACCGACGATGAACATGTCCTTGATGCGGTCGGTGATGCGCAGGTTTCCGGCGGCGTCGAGGACGCCCACGTCGCCGGTGCGGAGCCAGCCTTCGGGGGTGATGGCCTCGGCGGTTTCGGCCGGGTCCTCGAAGTAGCCGCGCATGACGTTGTGGCCGCGCACCCACACCTCTCCGGGGCGGCCGGTGGACTGGGTCTCGCCGTCCGCGTCCACGATCCTGACCTCCGTCCCGGGGATGGCCCGGCCCGAGGTCGACGCGATGGTCTCCGCCGGGTCGCCGCGGCGGCACATGGTGACGATGCCGCTCGCCTCGGAGAGCCCGTACGCGGTCAGGACGGTGCCGATGCGCAGTTCGCCGCGGAGCCGTTCCACGAGCTGGAGGGGGACCACGGCCGCGCCGGTGACGACCAGGCGCAGGGCGGAGAGGTCGTGGTGGTCGCGCTGGGGGTGGTCGAGGAGGGACTGGTGCAGGGTGGGCGGGCCGGGGAGTACGGAGATCCGCTCGGCGGCGATGTTGGCGAGGACGGTGTCCACGTTGAAGACGGGCTGGGGGATCATCGTGGCGCCGCGCATGAGGCAGGCTATGACGCCCGCCTTGTAGCCGAAGGTGTGGAAGAAGGGGTTCACGATCAGGTAGCGGTCGCCCTCGCGCAGTCCGGCGAGCTCGCTCCACACGTCGTAGCAGCGCAGGGACTGGGCGTGGGTGATGACGGCGCCCTTGGGGCTGCCGGTGGTGCCCGAGGTGAAGATGATGTCCGAGGGGGCGGAGGCGGGGATCGCGTCCGTACGGGCCCGGACGGCCTCGGCGGATACGCCGTCGCCGCCGGTCAGGAACTCCTTCCAGGTGCGGAAGGAATCCGGGGCGTCCTCGGACAGGACGACGACCTGCTCCAGGTGGGGCAGCCCGGGCAGCGGCCCGGAGCCCTCGCCCTCGGCGGCGGCGCGGCGCAGGGAGGCGACGTAGGAGGTGCCGAGGAAGGTGCCGGTGACGAAGAGGAGCCGGGCGCGGCTGCGGTGGAGGACGTAGGCGGCTTCGGAGCCCTTGAAGCGGGTGTTGAGGGGGACGAGGACGGCGCCCGCGGAGACGGCGCCGAGGGCGGAGACGATCCATTCGAGGGTGTTGGGCGCCCAGACGGCGACCCGGTCGCCCGGCTCGACCCCGGCGGCCATGCAGGCGGCGGCAGCCCGCTCGACGCGCTCGCCGAGCTGCGCGTAGTCGATCCGGACCCGGCCGTCGACGACGGCCTCGCGGCCGGCGTAGCGGGCGGCGGCGGCCCGGACGAGGCCGCCGATGCTGGTCCAGGCGAGATCGGCCCGGCCGTCCTCCGTCATGGCCGCCGCGTCCGCCCTGCCTGTCGCGTCAGCCCTGCCTGTCGCGTCAGCCCCACCCGTCGCGTCCGCCGCGCCCGCCGCCACCGCGCCGTCCACCCCGCCCGTCACGTCCGCCCCACCCGTCGCGTCCGCCGCGCCCGCCGCCACCGCGCCGTCCACCCCGCCCGTCACGTCCGCCCCACCCGTCGCGTCCGTCGTGTCCGTGGCCCCGCGTGCGCCCTCGTCCTCGTCCATCGTCCGCCCTCCCGCGATACCAGTAGCTGACTATCCGTCAGATTAGCTGTAGCCTTCGCGGCTGTCAGTACTGGTGCACCCCGGAGGTGGCGATGGCGGCAACGCTCAAGGACGCTACGGCGATAGTCGGCATCGGGCAGACCGCCTTTGCCAAACAACTGCCGCAGTCCGAAAAGGAACTGGCCTGCCGGGCCATTCTCGCGGCGCTCGACGACGCGGGCATAGACCCGTCCGAGGTCGACGCCTTCTCCTCCTACACCATGGAGGAGACCGACGAGGTGGAGGTCGCCAAAGCCATCGGCGCCGGCGACGTCACCTTCTTCTCCAAGATCGGCTACGGCGGCGGCGGTTCCTGCGCCACCGTCGGCCACCTGGCCGCCGCCGTCGCCACCGGCCAGGCGAGCGTCGGCGTGGCCTGGCGCTCGCGCAAGCGCGGCTCGGGGCCACGGCCGTGGAAGAACACGGCCGTCCAGCTCCCCACCCCCGGCCAGTGGACCCGCCCCTTCGGCCTGCTGCGCCCCGCCGACGAGATCGGCATCCTGGCCCGGCGCTACATGCACGAGTACGGCGCCACCCGCGACCACCTCTTCAACGTCGCGATGGCCTGCCGCAACCGGGCCAACGAGAACCCGGCCGCCATGATGTACGAGCGCCCGCTGACCCGCGAGATGTACATGACCGCCCGCATGATCAGCGACCCGCTCTGCCTCTTCGACAACTGCCTGGAGACCGACGGCGCGCTCGCCTGCGTCATCGTGAGCGCCGAGCGCGCCCGCGACTGCCGCCAGAAGCCCGTCTACGTCCACTCCGTCGCCCAGGGCCTGCCCTCCCAGCACCACGGGATGGTCAACTACTGGAACGACGACCCGCTGTCCGGCCCCGCCTGGACCGCCGCCCGACACCTGTGGAAGCAGGCCGACTTCGGCCCCCAGGACGTGGACGTCGCCCAGATCTACGACGCCTTCACCCCCCTGATCCCGCTCTCCCTGGAGGGCTACGGCTTCTGCGGGCGCGGCGAGGGCGCCGCGTTCACCGAGGGCGGCGCCCTGGAAATGGGCGGCCGGCTCCCCATCAACACCGGCGGCGGCGGCCTCAGCGAGGCCTACGTGCACGGCTTCAACCTGATCAACGAGGGCGTCAAGCAGCTCCGCGGCATCTCCACCGCCCAGGTGCCCGATGCCGCGACCTGCCTGGTGACCGCCGGCGAGGGCGTCCCGACGTCCGCCATCCTGCTGCGCGCCTGAGGACCCGAGGAGCTGAGGAAGACGATGACGACGACGACCACCGGCACCACGCCCGGGACGCCCCCCGCCCCCGCGGACGAGCTGCTCCTGCCCGTTCCCGACGGGGACGGGGCCCCCTTCTGGGAGTACGCGGCCCGGGGCGAACTGCGCATCCAGGCCTGCGCCGCACCCGACTGCGGGAAACTGCGCTTCCCGCCCCGCCCCTGCTGCCCGCACTGCCGGTCCTTCGAATCCGAATGGCGCCCCATGAGCGGCCGGGGCCGGATCTGGTCCTACGTACGCCCGCACCCGCCGCTGCTGCCCGCGTACGCCGCGCAGGCCCCGTACAACGTGATCCTCGTGGAGCTGGCCGACGCCCCGCAGATCCGCCTCGTCGGGAACCTCGTCACCTCCGCCGACGCCCCGCTCGACTCCATGGACCCCGCGCGGCTGCGCATCGGCGCACGGGTCCAGGTGGTCTTCACCGAGACCGGCGGGGTGGCGGTGCCGCGCTGGGTGCTGGAGAAGTCGTGACGGCCGGGCGGAGCCCCGGGGCCGACCGCGCCCCCGGACTGCGGGTGGAACGGGACAAGGCCACCGGGGTCGCGGTCGTCACCCTCGACCGGGAGCGCAAGCACAACGCGATCGACCTCGCCACGGCCGCCGAACTGGCGGCCGTGTGGCGGGAGTTCCGCTACGAGGACGAGGTACGGGCGATCGTGCTCACGGGCGCCGGGCAGGCGGCCTTCTGCACGGGCATCGACCGGGGCGTCGAGGTGCCGCAGCCGTCCTCGCCGTACTCGGTGGACGACCCGCTCGTCTCCATCGGGCCGAAGGCGAACGACCTGTGGAAGCCGGTCGTCGCCGCCGTCAACGGCATGGCTTGCGGCGGGGCGTTCTACCTGCTGGGCGAGTCGGAGTTCATCATCTCCTCGGCGTCCGCCACCTACTTCGACCCGCACACCAGCTACGGGATGGTCAGCGCCTACGAGGCCATCTACATGGCGCAGCGCATGCCCTTCGGCGAGGCCGCCCGGATGTCCCTGATGGGCACCGCGGAACGGCTCTCCGCACGGCGGGCCTACGAGATCGGCCTGGTCTCCGAGCTGGCCGAGCCCGGGGAACTGCTCCCGGCGGCCCTGCGGGCGGCCGAAACGCTGGCCGGCTTCCCGACGGAGGCCGTGCAGGGCACCGTACGGTCCCTGTGGGCGGCGAAGCAGGGCGCGCTCCAGCAGGCACTGGCCCAGGCTCCGGGGCTGATCGCGCTGGGAAACCTCCCGCCCGAACGTCAGGCGGAGCTGTTCGCCGGGCGGCGGAGCGGGACGGGACCGGAGCCGCGGGTGCGGTGACGGCGGGCGGGGAGGGGGTACGGGGCCCCGTGGCCCGTACGGGCTGGCGGGTCAGCGGGTCTTCCGGGTGGAGCGGGGCTTCGGCTTGCTCGTGTTGCCCGGAGTGTTGCCGCCCGTGCTGCCGCCCGTGACGGAGGATCCCGAGGTCCCGGAGTCCGACGTCGGGGTGGGCGACGCGGTCGAGAGGGTCTGGACCGGGCCGACGGTGCAGCGCTGGACCTCGGCCGCCTTGGCCGCGTTCGTCATCGGCAGGTCGACCGTACGGCTCTCGCCCGCCTTGAGCACCAGGTCCACCGAGCCCGAGTCGACCCGGCCCGAGGCGCCCTCGAAGACGAGCGGGACGCGGAAGGTGTGCCCGGCCGACGCGTCCGAGGTGACCTTCACGGTGGCCTTCGCCGCAGCCGGGCCGGCGCAGGTGACGACCTCGGCGTGCGCGAGCGGGCGGGTCCCGGTGGGGGTGGCGGTGGCGGTGGCGGTCGGCGTGGCCGTGGAGCCGCCGCTCCCGCCGCTGCCGCCGTAGCTCTTCTTCTTCGTCTTGCTCTTGGAGCTGGAGCAGCCGCCCCCGCCGCTCTTGCTCTTGCCCTTGCCGCTCCCGCCCGTCGACGAGAACCCCGTCAGCGCGAGCACCACACCGACCAGCACCGCCGTGAGCCTGACCCGCCGCCCCGTCACCACCATGGCCCGAACCCCTCCCCGTTGCACAACGGGCGGCACGCTATCAGGAGGCGCAAGGCCGCAACGGTACGGTGACCGCCACCCGTCACGATCGCTCCCCGGGGGGACACACCATGACCGACGAGACCACGGCCGCCGCCACCGACTTCACGAGCGCCGGCGTCATCACCGCGATCGCCCGCCTCCAGGCCCGGCCGGGGCTGGAGGCGGAGGTCCGCGCCCAGGCCCTGGCCCTGGTCGCGCCGACCCGGGCCGAACCGGGCAACATCTCCTACCGCGCCTACGAGGACCCGAGCGCTCCGGGTGCCTGGGTCGTCCTGGAGGAATGGGCGGACGGCGCCTCCTGGGACGCCCACATGGCCTCCCCGCACCTCGCCGAGGCCCTGGCCCGCACGGGGGCGCTGCTCGCCGGGGCACCGGTCGTGCGGGTGTTCCCGCCGGCGCTGCCCTCGTAGGGCGCCGGCTGCACCTCCGCGTGCGGTACTCCGGGGGCGGGCGTAGCGTCGGGATCGAGATCCAGACCCACTCCCCCGGAGGGCCGGGCATGATCCGCAACGCACTCGGCTCGCTCCTGGGTCTGATCGGAGCGACGGCCGCCGTCTGGAGCCCCTTCCGTGCCTGGTACGACGGCCGTCACGGGCGCGATTACCGCATCGAGGAGCTCTTCAGCTCCGCCGGGATCACCGAGGACAAGGCCGCCCTGCTGGGCTCGCTGCTGCTGCCGTTCCTCTTCGCCGCGCTGCTCGCGCTCGTCGCGATCGTGCTGCGCTCGCGGCTGCTCATGGCCTTCTCCGGAGTCGTCGTCCTCGGCTTCGCCGTGCTGTGGATGGTCCGCCAGGGGCAGGCCGCGGGGAGCCTCTCGGTCGGCGGCGACGGCGCGGGCCTCGGCGACGGCGTCGCCAACGCCTTCGGCGCGGGCGCGCTGCTCATCCTTGCGGCGGCCGTGATGAGTGGCCGGCCGCGGCGCCGTGACCGGGTGGCCCGGGAGCCCGTTCCGGAGCCTGGGTCCTACCCGGAGCCGTACCCGGAGCGGGGGCAGCGGGGGCCCTCCTCGGAGCCGCCGTATCCGGAGCCCGTCGAGGACCCCGCGCATCCCCCGGCCCCCTCGGCCTGGCCTCCCCCGCCGAAGGACCACTCGTAACGCCTCGGGGCGGGCGGGTGCGGCGGGCGGGTGCGGCCCGGGGGCCTGCGGGGGCTGTCCCCTACCCGCCCTTCGCCCGTTCCCCGGGGCTCCGCCCCGGACCCCGCTCCTCAAACGCCGGAGGGGCTGATCGCCGCCCTGGTGCGGGGGCCCCGTCCGCGGACATGACGGCGGCCCCGTCCCCCTGAGGGGGCGGGGCCGGCCAGCCGTTGCGGGCGGGGTGGGGATCAGGCCTCGACGACGCCGGACGCCGCGATCTCGATCTTGCCCTTGGTGGAGCCCGAGGGGGAGCCGAGCTTCTCGATCGCGTCGACGATCTCGGAGCCCTCGACGACCTCGCCGAAGACGACGTGCTTGCCGTCGAGCCACGGGGTGAGGACGGTGGTGATGAAGAACTGCGAGCCGTTGGTGTTGCGGCCGGCGTTCGCCATCGACAGCAGGTACTTGCGGTCGTGCTTCAGGTTGAAGTTCTCGTCGGCGAACTTCTCGCCGTAGATGCTCTTGCCACCCGTGCCGTTGTGGTTGGTGAAGTCACCGCCCTGCAGCATGAACTGCGGGATGACGCGGTGGAAGCCGGAGCCGGCGTAGCCGAAGCCGTTCTGGCCCGTGCACAGCTCGCGGAAGTTCTGGGCGGTCTTCGGGACGACCTCGTCGAAGAGGTTGAAGACGATGCGGCCGGCGGGCTGGCCGTCGATCTTGATGTCGAAGAATACGTTGCTCATGGGGTCCATCCTGTCACTCCCGGTGCGGTGCGCGACCCCGAGGGGGCCGCGACCGGGCCCCCGAACGGCTCAGCCGCAGCTCAGGCGGCGGCTGAACCGGGTCAGCCGCCCGTACGGGTTCCCGTGCCCTTGGCGGCGTCCAGGGCGTAGACGCAGCGGTCCTTGCTGCACGCGTACACCACGCCCGCCTCGGCCACCGGGGCCCCGGTGATCTCCCCGCCGGTGGCCAGCTTCCAGCGGAGCTGGCCGCCCGCCGCGTCCAGGGTGTACAGGCAGTGGTCGGCCGATCCGAAGTGCACGCGGCCGTCCGCGACCGCCGGGGAACCGGTGATCTCCCCGCCCGCCGCGAACCGCCACTTCGGGGTGCCGGTGACCGCGTCGAGGGTGTAGACGGCGCTGCCCGCGGCGAGGTGGACGTTGCCGGCGGCGACGAGCACCGGGTCGGCGGACTGCCGGGGTTCGGTGGCGATGCGCCAGCGGTCCTTGCCGGTGGCCGCGTCCAGGGCGTAGACGGTGCCCAGGTAGTCCGCGAGGTAGACCCCGCCGCCCGTGACGGCCGCGCCCGCAGCGAAGGCCGGCGGCGCGAGGAACACGGCCGGGGCCTCGAAGTGCCAGCGGACCCGGCCCGAGGCCCGGTCGATGGAGATCACCCGGGTGCCGGCGGCCACGTAGACGTTGCCGTCGGGGGCGGGCGTGACCCGTACGGGCACGTTCCCGCAGGAGCCGGCGTCGCCGACCGGGTAGGACCAGGACTCGCGGCCGGAGCGGGCGTCCAGGGCCCGCAGCCGGGCGTCCTGCCAGACGTAGACCGTGCCCTCGTGCAGGACGGGGGCCGCCTCGGTGGTCTCGAACTCGCTCTGCGCGCCGGACAGCTCCCACAGCTTGTGCCCGCTGGAGGACTCCCAGGCCTGTACGCCGCCCCCGCGCGTGGCGGTGACCACGGTGCCCCGGTCGGCGCGCAGGGCGTACACCCAGGCCTCGGCGGACAGCCGCCAGCGCTCGGAGCCGTCGGTGGCGTCCAGGGCGTAGAGGGAGGGGCCGTCGGAGGCGTGGATGCGCCCGTCGGAGACGGCCATGGACCAGGCGACGTCGCGGGTCTTGAACTGGCGGCGGCCGCTGGCCACGTCCAGGGCGTGCACCTCGAAGGAGGTGACGTAGAGCAGGTCGCCGGCGACCGTCGGGGTGCCCCAGACCTCGTTCGACATCCGGAACCGCCAGGGCCGCCACCGGCCGCTGTCCGGGGCCGGTCCGGGGTTCGGTACGAGGACCGAGGGTGCGGAGCCCGCCACCGGGATCCCGGCGGGCGGCCGGATCCAGCCGGTCGCCGAGTCCGCGGCGGCCGCGTGCGCGGCCGGAGCGGAAGCGGAGGCCTGCGGGCCGGGCCCGATCGGCACCGGGGAACCGCCGAGCCGCACGGGCTCGCCCGAGGGCGCCATCGGCGGGTGCTCGGGCCGCTGCGGGACGGCCTGGCCGGTCCGCGGGTCGGTCCACGGGTCGGCGCCGCCGCGCTGGCGGCGGTGCGTGGCCGGACCGGCGGCCGGACCGGGGCTCTCGATGGGGGCGGAGACGCCCGCCCGGGGAAGCGCCGGCTTCGGCACGGCGGCCGCCGCCGCAGCGGCCGCGGCGGCGGCGTTGCGGTGTCCGGCCCGCCGGGCCTCGATCATCTCGACGGCCCGCTCGGGCAGCCACGCCGAAGCGGTACCGCTCTCGTCGCCGCCCTCGAAGAGGTGCGGGGCGAGCTGCGCCTGCAGATCGGCCGGGGTGGGCCGCTGCGTGGCGTCCATCTGCATGCAGGAGTCGATCAGCGGGCGGAGCTCGTCGGGGAGCCCCTCCAGGTTGGGGCCCTCGCGCAGCAGCATGAAGACCGTCTCCACCGGGTTCGCCCCGTGGTACGGCGGATGCCCGGTGGCGGCGAAGACCAGCGTGGAGCCGAGCGAGAAGACGTCGCTGGCGCCCTTGACGCTGCGCGAGTCCTTCGCCTGCTCCGGCGACATGTACGCGGGGGTGCCGACGGCCACGTTCGTCATGGTCAGGCGGGTGTTGGAGACCCCGCTGGCGATGCCGAAGTCGATCACGCGCGGACCGTCCTCGACGACGAGCACGTTGGAGGGCTTCAGGTCGCGGTGGACCAGGCCCGCCCCGTGGATCGACTGGAGCGCCTCGGCGATGCCGGCGGCGAGCCACCGTACGGCCTGGGCCGGCATCGGCCCGCACTCGTGGACGATCTCCTCCAGGGAGGGCGCCGGTACGTACGCGGTCGCCAGCCACGGCACCGCCGCACGCGGGTCGGCGTCGACGACGGCGGCCGTGTAGAAGCCGGAGACGGCGCGGGCCGCCTCCACTTCACGGGTGAAACGGACGCGGAACAGCTGGTCCTCGGCGAGCTCGGTGCGCACCGTCTTGATCGCCACCCGGCGTCCGGACGCCGACCGGGCGAGATAGACCAGCCCCATGCCGCCGGCGCCGAGCCGTCCCAGCACCTCGAAGGGGCCGATCCGTCTCGGGTCGTGCTGCGTCAGCTGCTCCACCACTCGCCTCCACACCCATCCCCGTACGGGGTCCCTCGCGGTCCCCGCTCTTCCAGCCAGCGCCGGTGGCATCGCCGTCATCGCCGTCATGCCACCGGATGCGCACGAGCCGCCGCGGGTCCCTGCCCCGTGCAGCGTCTCACCCCCGGGGGCCGCCCGGGTCGCGCACCCCCGATTCTGTCAGGCCCGCGCCTGGTCCGGCCCCGGCACGGCGGGTGGTCGCGTACGGGCTGCCGGGATCGGCGTACAACCCCGGGGCGGTGTCGTGGGTCTAGCTCCCGTTCAACTCACCAAGATCCGGGGGGATTCATGCGTCACCGTTTGACTTCGGCCATCGTCATCGCAGCGGCGGCACTCGGGGGGCTGGCCGTGCCAGGGGTGGCGCAGGCCGACTCCTCTCCCTGCTTCCAGGGGATGTACGCCACCCGCGAGGGGGCGCTCGTCGTCATGAACGTCTACGTCCGGCCCGAGGTGACCGTCCACGTGCGGGACGAGAAGACGGGCCTGCGCGTCGCGACCGTCGACACGTTCAAGGACCTGCCCCGGGATCCGTCGGGCGACATGTACGCGACGGACGTGGTCTCCGATCCGCTCAAGCTGCCCGAGCTCGGGATCTACCGGCTCGAAGTCGACACCGAATCCGGCACCACCGTCTGCGGGAAGTTCGACTACCGGCTGCGCTCGGAAACGACCAAGCCCACCGCCGGCAAGGTGTCCCTCGACAACCTGAAGACCACCGTGTCCGCGGACCTCACCGGCTTCGACCCGCGGACCCAGAAGAGCTCCCCGCTCGCGCACACCAAGGTCGTCCTCACCGGTGAGGGCTTCCCCCGGGAGGCGACCACGGACGCCCAGGGCCGCCTGTCGGTCCCGCACACCTTCCGGGGCACGGAGAGCTCGACCTACGTGCGCATCGAGGTGACGGCGACACCGCAGGTGGACGACGTGGTCACCGACATCAGGGTGGGCACGGTCCGCCAGAAGGGCGAGATCGTCCTCGACCCCGCATCCCAGCGCTTCAGGGCCACGTACGGAGAGCTGCGGACGCTCACGGGCCGGGCGGTCAGGATCGCCGCCGACGGCACGCGCAAGCCCGTACCCGAGGGCACGCGCCTGTCGGCCGACCTGACCGGAGTGCCCCTGACGAAGGCGGACGGCCGGTTCGAGCGGCAGGTACGGATCCAGGGCCCCGGCGCGTACACCGGGTGGGACATCGGGCGCGCCACTCCGTGGCTGGAGGCCGCGGGAAGCTCGGCGCAGGTCGAGCTCGTCTCCGTCACCGCCTTCGGCAACGTCCACGCCACCCTGGACTCCGCGCGCCGGGTGACCCTCACCGGGGACCTGATCCTCAAGCCCGCGGTCGCGAACAAGCCGGTCGTCGTCGAGGCGCAGTACTCGGCCGACGGGAAGACGAACTGGACGACGCGCAAGACCTTCACCACCACGTTCGGCGCCGGCGCGGTCAAGCAGACGCTGCCCGGCGACGCGGACGGCTACTGGCGGCTCCGGTACACCGGCGAGTCCCTGATCCAGGGCTCCGTCACCCCGCCCATCCGGCTGACCCGGACGGCGACGGTCTTCGGTGGGTTCAACGCGGCACCGGAGCCGGTCCGCAAGGGCCAGACCTTCACCATCAAGGGCACCCTCCGCCACGGCACCCCGGCGAAGCCCTACGCCGGACAGACGGTCCTCTTCTACTTCCAGCCCGCCGGAAGCCAGGAGTACGTCTACCAGGGCAACGCGAAGACCGCCGCCGACGGCACCTTCGTCCGCGCCTTCAAGGCCGACCGCACCGGCACCTGGATCGCCCGCTACCGCGACGCCGACGGCAAGCACCTCAACGCCGAGAGCCGCCGGGACGAGCTCACCGTGAACCCGTAGGCAGGCCGCTCCGCCTGCGGGAATAGCCGTACAACCCCTCGGCTGTCTCGGGGGTCTAACAGTTGCTCAGCTCGTCAAGATCCGGGGGAATCCGTGCGTCACCGTTTGACTTCAGCCGTCGTCGTCTCCACAGCGCTGCTCGGGGGACTGGCCGTGCCGGGGTCGGTGCACGCCGCATCCGATGCATCCCTCGCCTCGGTCGCACCGGGTGCGGCCGGTGCGGCGGTGGTGGCCGGTGCGGCTGGTGCGTCCGGCGGGGCCGTTTCGTGCCCGCCGGACATGGCCGCCACCCAGGACGGATCCCTCAGCGTCCACAGCGCACAGGACGGGACGGGCGTGCCCGAGGGGCTCGTCGTCCACCTGCGGGACAAGAAGACGGGGCTGCGGGTCGCCCGCGTCGACGCCTTCCGCAAGGTGACCGACCCGGACGGCATCCTCCCCGACTTCCGGCTGGTCTCGGAGCCGCTCAAGCTGTCCGCCCTCGGCATCTACGCGCTCGAAGTCGGCGCCGAAACCGCCCCCGTCTCCTGCGGGAACTTCGACTACCGGCTGCGTGCGGTGGTCTCCAAGGTCGACGCGGCGGACGGGGTCTCCCTCGACCACCTCGGGACCACCGTCACGGCGGAGGTCACCACCCTCGACCCGCGGACCGGGGCGAGCGCCCCGCTCAAGAACGCCAAGGTCCGCCTCACCGCCGACCGCACGGCGCGGGACGCGACCACGGACGCCCAGGGCCACCTGTCCTCCCCGTTCACCTTCCGGGGCACGGAGAACCACACCGAGGTGCGCGTCGAGGTCCCGGACACCCCCGACGTCCGCACCGGGGGACGCGGCGAGACCGCTCGCACGGTCCCGCAGAAGGCCGAGATCCTCCTCGACCCCGAGTCCCGGAAGATCAAGGCGCGCTACGGATCGACCGCCACGATCACCGGCCGGGCCATCAGGGTCGCCGCGGACGGCACGCGCAAGCCCGTACCCGAGGGCACCGAGATGCTCGCGGACCTCACCGGGGAGCCCGGGACGACGGCGGACGGCCGGTTCGAGCGGCAGCTGCTGATGTCGCGCGGCGGCCCGGTGAAGACCACGTGGGCGGGCGGCAGGTCCCCGTGGCTGCGCTACGCCATCGCCAGTACGGAGGCCGAGGTCGTCGAGGTCAGCTACTTCACGGACCTCGAGGTCACGGCCGACGCCGCCGGCCTGAAGTTCTCCGGCGGCCTCGCCCACAAGCCCCTCAGCCCGGCCCCCACCCTCATCGAGGTCCAGTACTCGGCCGACGGCAAGGCCGACTCGGACTGGAAGACGCACCACGTCTTCACCGTGGACTTCGCCTCCGCCCGCTTCGACCTGACGCTGCCCGGCGTCGGTGAGAGCGACGGCTACTGGCGGCTGCGGTACGCCGCCGCGCCCCGCATGCAGGGCTCCGTCACCGAGCCGGTCCGGCTGACCCGGACGGCGACGGCCTTCACCTACTTCAACGCCGCCCCGGAGCCGGTCCGCAAGGGCCAGACCTTCACCATCAAGGGCACGCTCAAGCACGAGACCCCGGCGAAGCCGTACGAGGGCCAGACGGTGCGGTACTACTTCCAGCCCGTCGGCAGCCAGGACTTCGTCTACCGGGGCGAGGCCGAGACCGGCGCGGACGGCACGTTCGTCCAGACGTTCACCGCCGACGAGACCGGCGCCTGGATCGTCCGCTACGCCGACTCCGACGGCAAGCACTTCAACGCCGAGAGCCGCCGGGACGACCTCACGGTGAACCCGTAGCCCGTAAGCCGTAAGCCGTAAGCCGTAAGCAACCAGTCCTTGGGGGGACCCTGTGAAGCACATGCGCTACACCACCGCACTGGCGGTCACCGCCGCCGTCGTCGGCGGCATGCTCCTCGCTCCGGGCCCGGCGCACGCCGCCGACCAGGATTTCTACGTCACGGCCAGCGCGGAAGGCATACAGATCGACGTGGTCCGCGGCCAGTTCATGAACCCCGTGGTCCACCTGCGGGTGAAGGGCTCCAACACCCGCGTCCAGACCATCAAGGACTTCAAGTACGAGGACAGCGATTCGTCGTCGACGGAGGGTTCCTTCACCTCCGGCCCGGTGAAGCTCGACAAGCTCGGGCTCTACGACGTCGACGTCGAGTACCGGGGCACCGAGGGCGAGTCGCTCGTGCGCAAGGACACGGCCACCCTCCCCTACACCCTCAAGCCCGTCCTCAGCGGCATCACCAGCTCGAAGGCGGTGTCCCTCGACAGCCTGGGCACCACCGTCGAGGCGGACCTCCAGGGCCTCGACCCGCGCGACGGCAAGCAGACCCCGCTGGCCAACGCGGAGGTCGCCGTCTGGGTCGCGGAGAAGCCCTTCACCGCGACCACGGACGGCAAGGGCCACGTCAAGGCGCCCATCACCTTCACGGGGACCGAGGCCAGCGCACAGGTCCAGGTGGGCCACAAGACCGCGGCCGGTCTCTCCGTCTGGGCCAAGGCCGACGTCCGGGTGTCGGCCCAGGCCGTGAAGATCGAACTGGATCCGGGCTCCCGCGCCGTGTCCGTGCCGGAGAACGGAACGGTCCCGGTCAAGGGCTCGATCAAGCGGGTCGCGGCCGACGGCACGCTCAAGCCGGTGGCGACACCCATGAGCCTGCACGTCCTCAGGTACCCGTACAAGTTCAAGAGCACCGCGGACGGCCGCTTCTCCACCAGCTTCAGGGCGGATGACGACCGGACGGCCGAGGTCACGACCGATCGTCAGATCTGGCTCGACCAGAAGACGTCCGCCTCCCTTGTGGCCGACGTCCCCGCGGACGTGCACTTCCCCGGGCAGCCCACCGAGCAGTACGGGCCGGGTGTCCCGTGGACGGTCCGGTTCAACCAGTACGCGACGCTGTACCACACGACGGTGCACTCGGGCCCGAAGCTCCCGACCGGCGGTCCCGTCGAGATCCAGTTCTCGACGGACGGCAAGGCCTGGACCACCCGTCAGACCTTCGTGACCACCTTCGAGACCCGATTCGACCAGTCCGTGCCCGCGGAGCGCGGGTACTGGCGCCTGCGGTACGCGGGCAAGGACGTGCCGCACGGCTCCTCGGACGTCCTCAAGGTCGATCGCGTCGTACCCGCGATCTCCGAGTTCAACGCCCATCCCGAGCCGGTCAAGCGCGGTGGGCAGCTGACCGTAGAGGGCCGGGTGAACGGGATGAACAGCCCGGCCACGCCGGTCGCCCGCGCCACGGTCGCCATCCTCTACCGGCCGACGAGCACCAGCGCATGGGTGAAGGTCGGAACCACGGCCACCGATGCCCGCGGCGCCTTCAAGAAGGCGTTCATCGTGGACCGCAGTGGCGACTGGATGGCGGTCACGTCCCGGGACGCCTGGGGGCTGCGCGCCGAGAGCCGCGTGGACTCCGTCGAGGTCACCGGCTGACCCGGCGGCCGGGCACCCCTAAGGGGTGCCCGGCCCTAAGGGGTGCCCAGCCTCGTCCGCGGCTCCGAGAGGAGCCCGAAGACGGCGCCCTGGTTGTCCGCGACCACCGCGATGCGCCCGTACGGGGTGTCGAAGGGGTCGGCGGTGACCCGGCCGCCGAGGCGCTGGACCATCGCCACGGACTGGTCGCAGTCCGGGACGGCGAAGTACGCGAGGAAGTGCGCGGGCATGATCTCCGGGAAGGCGTCGGTGATCAGGCTGCGCCCCAGGACGGCCGTCTCCGAGCCGGGCGCCCTGCCGGGCGGGGACCAGACGCGGTACTCGATGCCCGACTCGGCGTCGTTCTGGTCCTCGGGGACGTAGCCGAAGACCTTGGCGTAGAAGACGTCCACGGCGTCGCGGGCCCGGGTGTACACCTCGGACCAGCAGTACGTGTAGGGCTCGTTCTGGGCGTCGAAACCGTGGTGGGTGCCGGGCTGCCACAGGCCGAAGACGGCCCCGCCGGGGTCGGCGGCCATCGCGGCGGTCCCGTACGGGCCGACCGGCATCGGGTCCATCACCATCTGGCCGCCGGCGGCGCGGATGCGCTGGGCGCAGGCGTAGGCGTCGTTGGTGTAGAGGTAGATCCCCCAGACGGTCGGCATGCGGCCGTCCGGCTTGGGGGCGAGGGCGGCGACGTTGCGGCCGCGGCTGTAGGCCTGGGTGTAGTGGCCGTACTCGGCTCCCGCGCCCTCGGCGAAGGTCCACCCGAAGAGCTCACCGTAGAAGCGCTTGCCCGCTTCCACGTCCGGCAGGGAGGCGTCGACCCAGCAGGGTGAGCCTTCCACGAATGCGGCCATGAGCCCGGTTCCTTCCGTTGTGCGGGGGTGTGCGAGGGTGTGCACCCTCCGCGCACGTTCCGCCTCGCTCGCCCAGCCATGTCCTCCGGATCATGATGTGCCCGAAAACTTGTCCACAGCCTGTTGATAAGACTATTCGGGGGATAGGGTCGGAACCCGGACGGCGCGCCCGGGGCGCACGCCCGGCCGGAATCGGTCGCCGCGACGGGCCGGGACGGGCGTACGCCCAGGCCAGGCGTCCCGTCACCCCATTTGCAGGCGGCCGAATCGCGCGCCGATCACCCCTCGGTAAGCTGACGGCATGACAGGACAAGTACGTACCGTCGACGGCCGCGTTGCCGGCCGGCGCGGTCAGGCGACGAGGCAGAAGCTGCTCGACTGCCTCAGCGAGATGCTCAGCTCCTCGCCGTACCGCGACGTCAAGGTGATCGACGTCGCCCGCAAGGCCGGCACCTCCCCCGCGACCTTCTACCAGTACTTCCCGGACGTCGAAGGCGCCGTCCTGGAGATCGCGGAGCGCATGGCCAACGAGGGCGCGCAGCTGACCTCGCTGGTCGAGGGGCGCGCGTGGGTCGGCAAGGCGGGCTGGGCTGCGGCCGAGGAACTCGTCGACGGATTCCTGGAGTTCTGGCGGCGCAACGACGCCATCCTGCGGGTCGTCGACCTCGGTGCCGCCGAGGGCGACAAGCGGTTCTACAAGATCCGCATGAAGATCCTCAACTCCGTCACCAACTCCCTCACGGAGTCGATGAAGGAGCTCCAGGCCAAGGGCAAGGTCGACAAGGACGTGAGCCCGGCGGCGATGGCGGGTTCGCTGGTCGCCATGCTCGCGGCGGTCGCCTCGCACCAGAAGGGGTTCCAGACCTGGGGCGTCAAGCAGGCGGAACTCAAGCCGAACCTGGCGCTGCTGGTCCACCTGGGCATCACGGGCAAGAAGCCGACGAAGTAAGCGGCGGACCCTGAGCGGGTCCGCCGCGCCTTCGGCCTTACGGGGCTTCGGCCTTACGGGGCTTCGGCCTTACGGGGCTTCGCCCACGGAGCCTTGCCTACGGAGCCTTGCCTACGGGGCTTCGGCCGCCAGGGCCTCGGCCACCGGGCCTTCCGCCGCGATCAGCGACGCTCCAGGCGGAACAACCGGATCTCGCGCTCGATGCGCGCCTGGTACGCCGCGTACGGCGGCCAGAACTTCAGTACCGCCTGCCACGCCGCCGCGCGTTCCTCACCCGCCAGCAGGCGGGCGCGTACGGCGATGTCCTGACCCTTCCAACTCACGTCCGCATCAGGGTTCTTGAGCAGGTTCCCGGTCCACGCCGGGTGTCCGGGGCGGCCGAAGTTCGAGCCGATCAGGATCCAGCTCGCCCCGTCCTGCTCCGGCATGCACGCGAGCGGGGTGGTGCGCGGTTCGCCGGTCTTGGCTCCCTTGGCGGTGAGGATCACGCCGGGGAGCATCTGGGCACTGAGGATGACCTTGCCGCGGGTCAGCTTGTGCACCGCCTTGTCCATGGCGGGGATGAAGTGCGGTGCGATCTTGGCGAACAGCATGGTCGAGGAGACCTTCTGCATCAGCTTGACTCCGGGCGCCATCAGACGGCCACCTTCTCAGTGCGCGGTGCGGGGGCAGGGGCTGGTGCGGGTACCGGTGCCACTGCCCGGGCCGCGGGGGCGAACAGCCCGGCGGCTTCCGCGGCATGGGCGCGCAGCCGGTGGACGGGGCCGAAGAGCAGTTCGTCGGCGGCCGCCCGCTTGAAGTAGAGGTGTGCGTCGTGCTCCCAGGTGAAGCCGATGCCGCCGTGCAGCTGGATGGCCTCGCCGGCGGTGATCCGCAGCGCTTCCAGGGCCTGGGCCAGGGCGAGTCCGCCCTGTTCCGGGTCCCATGCGGCGTAGTAGGCGGCGGACCTGGCCGCCTGGACCCGTACGTAGAGGTCGGCGAGGCGGTGTTTGACCGCCTGGAAGGAGCCGATGGCCCGGCCGAACTGCTCCCGCTGCTGTACGTACTCCACGGTGCGCGCGAGCGCCTGCCCGGCCGCGCCGACCGCCTCGGCGGCCAGCACGGCAGCCGCCCCGCGCCCGGTGGCGGCGAGGGCTCCGGCCACGTCGGCGTCCTCACCCCCCAGCAACTCCGCTTCCACATCGCGCAGTTGGATGCGCGCCTGCGGGCGGGTCTCGTCCAGGGTGGTCTGCCGCGCCCGTACGAGCCCGGGTGCGTCCTCCCGTACGAGGAACAGCAGCGTGCGACTGCGGGCGAAGCCTCCCGTGTGCGCGGCGACCAGCAGCAGCGAGGCGCTGTGCCCGTCGAGCACCTGGGCGACCTCCCCGTACAGCCGCCAGCCGCCGTCCACGGCGCGGGCCTGCACCCCGCCGGCCCGGCCGCCGCCGGCCCAGTCGCCCGGGGCGTTGTCCCCGGTCAGCGCGAGGGCGGTGGCCAGGGCGGGGCCGGGCACGGCGAGCGCGGCCGTGAGCCCGCCAGCGGCGAGCGGCGGGAGCAGGGCGGAGCGCTGGTCGCCGGTCCCCAGTGCGGTGACCAGCGGCACGGCGAGCACGGCGGTGGCCAGCAGCGGCGAGGGCAGCAGCACCCGCCCGGTCTCCTCGCAGGCCAGCACCAGGTCGGCGGCGGTACAGCCGACGCCCCCGTACTCCTCGGGCACCGCGATGCCCGGCAGCCCGAGCTGCCGGGCGAGCTGCTGCCACAGCTCGCGGTCGTGTCCGGCGTCGGTGCGGACCGCGGCCTTGACCTCGTCCGGGCCGCAGCGTTTGCCCAGGATCTCGCGCAGGGTGCGGCGCATCTCGTCCTGCTCCGCGGTGAAGGCGGCATCCATCGTCGGGCTCCTCCCCGTATCTGACGGGCCGTCATGTTAGGGCGAGCGGCGCCATAAGCCCAGGGGGCGGACCGCCCCGAAGCCGATCGCCGGGGGCGGGTCGGGCGGAGGCCGGGGCCCCGCGCCCCCGCCTCAGAAGTGGGTGACGATCCCGAAGGCCTGCCGGAGGTGGGCCATGTCCTGCCGGTCGCGGTCGGTGGGCTCGTAGCCCTGGTGGAAATAGACCTGCTGCTCGGCGGACAGGCACGGGACGGCGGTTCCGCCGATCCGGCCCGCCACGAAGCACGGGGCGGGGTAGTGGAAGGGGCGCTCCGGTTCCGGCGAGGCCTGGAGCGCCGAGCCGTCGGCCGCGAAGACCAGCGGGTGGAGGTCGATCTCCCGGCCGTCGGCGTGCGCGAGGACGAACCGTACGGGGCGCCAGTCCAGGGTCTGCGAGAAGCCCGCGCCCGCGAGGGCCGCCAGCAGGGCGGGCTCCTGTTCCTGCCGGTGCATCAGGTCCAGATCGCGGTGGTCCCGGGTCCGGCGCCCGAGGAGCGCGTCGATGCCCCATCCGCCGCCGACCCACACGTCCACCCCCGCCCGGCGCAGCAGCGCCAGCACGGACAGCACATCGGCGGCCTCCATCACGCGGCGCAGCATAGGAGGGAGCGCGCGGCGACTCAACCCACCCGGACCCCCTAGCATCTGACGATGCGTCAGTTGTACCGTCAGGGCATGCCTGGACCCGGACCCCTCTCCGCCCCCGCCACCGCACCCGCCGACGCCGGCCGTCAGGCCCGGCCCCGCAGGGTCGCCGTCGTCGGCGTCGCCCTCTCCGACTGCGGCCGGGTGGACGGCCCCACCCCGTACGCCCTGCACGCACAGGCCGCCCGCCGGGCCCTGGCCGATTCCGGCCTGGACCGCTCGGTGATCGACGGCTTCGCCTCGGCCGGCCTCGGCATCCTGGCGCCCGTGGAGGTGGCCGAGTACCTGGGCCTGCGCCCCACCTGGGTCGACTCCACCTCGGTCGGCGGCTCCACCTGGGAGGTCATGGCCGCCCACGCCGCCGACGCCATCGCCGCCGGCCACGCCAACGCGGTCCTGCTCGTCTACGGGTCCACCGCGCGCGCCGACATCAAAGCCCGCCGCCGGACCTCGAACCTCTCCTTCGGCGCGCGGGGACCGCTCCAGTTCGAAGTCCCGTACGGGCACACGCTGGTGTCCAAGTACGCGATGGCCGCGCGCCGCCACATGCACGAGTACGGCACGACGCTGGAGCAGCTCGCCGAAGTCGCCGTCCAGGCCCGGGCGAACGCCGCCACCAACCCCGACGCAATGTTCCGCGACCCGATCACCGTCGACGACGTGCTGTCCTCCGGCATGATCGCGGACCCCTTCACGAAGCTGAACTGCTGCATCCGCTCGGACGGCGGCTGCGCGGTCCTGCTGGCCGCGGAGGACTACGTACCGGACACGGCCAAGGAACCCGTCTGGATCCTCGGCTCCGGCACCGCCGTCTCGCACACCACGATGTCGGAGTGGGAGGACTTCACCGTCTCCCCCGCGGCGGTCTCGGGCCGCCAGGCCTTCGCCCGCGCCGGACTCGCCCCGGCGGACGTGGACCTGGCCGAAATCTACGATGCCTTCACCTACATGACGCTCGTCACCCTCGAAGACCTCGGCTTCTGCGCGAAGGGCGAGGGCGGGGCCTTCGTGGAGAAGGGCCGCCTCCTGCGGGACGGTGAATTCCCGGTCAATACGGACGGCGGCGGACTCTCCGCCTGCCACCCCGGCATGCGCGGCCTGTTCCTTCTGGTCGAGGCCGTACGCCAACTGCGCGGCGAGGCAGGAGCGGGCCAAGTACGCAAACCAGGCGGAACCCTCCCCCGAATCGCCTTGGCCTCGGGGACGGGTGGCTGGTTCTGTTCCTCGGGCACCCTCATTCTCGGACGGGACTGATCTCCTTGTCGGTCGGGCTGCGTAAGCTCCCGGAGGGGCCGGCACCTCGGTGCCCACGGCCCCTTCGGGGAATCTCCAGCCATCACGGGAACTGACTTGATATCGAACCTTCTGCGGCGTTCTCGCGCCGCTCTCGCCATCACCGTCGCCACCGGCGCCCTGATCGCGGTCGCCGCGCCCGCCCAGGCCGTCACCGGCCCGCCGACCCTGGCCAAGTCGGCCTTCCTCATGGACGGCACCACGGGCGCCACGCTCGCCAACAAGGTCGGCGACACCAAGCTCGAGGGCGCCAGCACCACGAAGATCATGACGGCCCTCGTCGTCCTGACCTCGCCGGGCATCGACCTCAACAAGAAGGTCACCGTCCAGCAGGAGTACCTGGACTACGTCGTCCGCGAGGGCGCGAGCACGGCCCACCTGAAGGCCGGCGCCACCCCCACCGTCCGCCAGCTCCTCTACGGGATGATGCTGCCCTCGGGCTGCGACGCGGCCTACGCCCTCGCCGACACCTTCGGCTCGGGCGCGTCCCGGCAGGCCCGCATCCTGGACTTCATCGCGAAGATGAACGCCAAGGCCAAGGCCCTCGGCATGACCAACACGTACTACGACGCCTTCGACGGCATCTCGCAGCACGGCAACAACAAGATCACCGCGCGCGACCTGGCGAAGCTCACCATGGCCGCGATGAAGGGCACGACCTTCAAGTCGATCGTCAAGACCACCTCGTACAGCACCGGCGGCACGTCCACCAGCGCCACGTGGACGAACACCAACCTGATGATCCAGCCCCGTCCCGGCGGCTACGCGGTCCCGGGCGCCATCGGCGTCAAGACGGGCAGCGGCTCGGTCGCCGGCCAGTGCCTCGTCTTCTCCGTGACCCGCAACGGCAAGACCATCATCGGCGTCCTGCTGAACTCCACGGACCGCTACCCGGACGCAATCAAGCTCACCGACTGGGCCCTCGGCGCACCCGCCGGCGCCCCGGCGCTCCAGCGCAGCACCACCGAGCACATCCCGGACGTCCTCGACTGATCCGGCACCACCTGACGCCCTGAGCCCTTCCGGCACACCGTCCGGACGGACTCCCACGGGGGCGCTCCGCCCGACCGAACAGGTCGGCCGGGGCGCCCCCGTGCCGTTCTCCGGGCCGGGCGGCCGCCTGGTCGCCCGCTCTAGTACTGCCAACGGGCCTGCGACCCGTCCATCCGGCAGTAGATCATCCGCCGGTTCGCGGCATGGGTGGAGCGGCCGAGGTCGGCCTTGCGGCAGAACTGACCGGCGTTGTAGCAGTTCCCGGCATTGGAGACGATCTCGCAGACCCCGCTCGGGGGCTCCGGCGGCGCCGGCGTCCTGCTCGCGACCGGCGGCTTCGCCGCGCTGCGGGTGGGGGTCGGGGCCGGCTTCGGGTCCGCGGGGGCCGGGGGGCGGGTCTGCGGCTTGCTCGGAGCGGGGGTGGGTGTGGGGGTGGGCGTCGGCGTGGGCGTCGGACTCTGGCTCGGACTCGGTGCCACGGAGGTGGCGGCGGGGGGCGACGAGGTCGCCGGTACGGATACGACAGCGCCGGCCGTCGCGGACGCGAGCCCGGACGGGCTCCCCGGAGCGGGCCCGCACGCCACGGCGGCCCCCGCAACGACCACCGCCACCAGCATTCTTCGTATGACTCCGGATCTGGCTCCGGCTCTGCTCTTCATTCCTACGACTCCCCACCCTCACGGCTCGCGTAAAGCACCTAAAACGCGCACATCGTAGTGACGGCCGAGCCGCGTGGTGTTCGATTGAGAAATGACGAGCGATTTCAGCGACTTCCACACCACCCTGCACTCCCTGCGCGTCTGGGACGGCCCGCTGCCCACCTTCGACACGGCCACCGCACCGGCCGACCCGCTGGAGCTGTTCCGGGAGTGGTTCACGCACGCCGCCAAGGCGGGGCAGCCCGAGCCGCACACGATGAGCCTGGCCACGGTGGACGCGGACGGCCGCGCGGACGTACGCACGCTCATGCTCCACGACGCCGACGAGCGCGGCGTGCACTTCGCCTCGCACTCCACCAGCACGAAGGGCCGCCAGCTGGCCGGGCAGCCGGCGGCGGCGCTGGGCTTCTACTGGCCGGCGGTGGCCCGCCAGATCCGCATCCGCGGCCTGGTCACGGCGTGCGATGCGGCCGAGAGCCGGGCCGACCTGGCCTCCCGCACGCGCGGGACGCTGGCGGCGGCGCTGACGGGACGCCAGAGCGAGGTCCTGGACTCCCGGGAGGAGCTGGCCGCCGTCGCGGCGCGGTCCTGGGAGCGGGCCGGTGCGGAGCCGGATGCGGTGGCGCCGACGTGGACCCGGTACGTCCTGTCCCCCACGGAGATCGAGTTCTTCCAGGGCGACGCGGCCCGCCTCCACACCCGCCTGCGCTACACCCGCACCCCCACCACCCCCTGGACCCGCCACCTCCTGTGGCCCTGACCCGGCCCATCCGCGGCGCCGTTGCCGGGGACTCTGTCCCCGGGCCCCTGCGCCTCAAGCGCCGGCGGGGCTGGGGTGTTGTCGGGGCTTGGTGGCTGCGGGGGGTGGGGCGGTGCCGGGGTCGGGGTGGGGTGTTGGCCTGGACTGCATGATTTAGGCGCCCTGTCCCCGACTTTCGACAGTTGTGGCTTCCCCACGCGCCACAAATCACGCTCTACGTCCAGGCCAACACCC
>NZ_JBITDL010000041.1:0-72538 GCF_044454225.1 Streptomyces sp. NPDC051563 | reverse complement strand
CCGACGCTCCGCGTCGACTCCCTCCTCCGCCTTGCGATGCACGGCACCAGACCCCGCTCCCTGATCCGGCCTGATCGACAAGACACCCCCTAGGCCGCACCCGTCGTGAAGATCATCATGAAGGGGCGTACGTCACGTTCACATCCGGCCATTCCCGGTCTTCGTCGAGACGTGCACCGCGCGACGGCCGCCGTTCACCGGCCGTACAGGGACCCAGGGCGAACTGGAGCCAACTTGTTCAGACAAGTGAACCCCTGCCTTGGACCCAGTCTCCGGGAGAGACCGTGCTCAGTTCCACCGCCCGTCGCGGTACGGCCGCCGTCCTGCTCAGCGCCGCCGTCCTCACCGTGCTCAGCGCGTGCGGCGCCGCACCCGTCGAGAACGCCGCCGGCGCAGACGGCAAGAACAAGACCCAGCCGGGCGCAGCCACCTCCGTCGCCGACTTCGGCGGGCTGGAGGGCCTCGTTGCCGCCGCCGAGAAGGAGGGCGAGCTCAACGTCATCGCGCTGCCCGCCGACTGGGCGAACTACGGCGAGATCCAGAAGGCCTTCGCGGCGAAGTACCCGAAGATCAAGATCAACGCCGAGAACCCCGACGCCTCCAGCGCCGACGAGATAGCCGCCGTCAAGTCCCGCAAGGGCCAGACCCGCGCCCCCGACGTCCTGGACCTCGGCATCGCCTTCGCCCGCAGCGGCGCCGCCGAGAACCTCTTCGCCCCGTACAAGGTCACCGCCTGGGACCAGATCCCCGCCGCCCAGAAGGACGCGGACGCCCGCTGGTACAACGACTACGGCGGCTACGTCTCCATCGGCTGCGACGCCGCCCGGATCCCGAACTGCCCGCAGTCCTTCGCCGACCTGGCCAAGCCCGAGTACAAGGGCAAGGTCGCCCTCAACGGCAACCCGACCAAGTCCGGCTCCGCCTTCGGCGGCGTCTACGCGGCGGCCCTCGCCAACAAGGGCTCCTTCGCGGACGTCCAGCCCGGCATCGACTTCTTCGGCCGGCTGAAGAAGAGCGGGAACTTCATCCCCGTCGAGTCCACCCCGGCCACCGTCGAGAAGGGCGAGACCCCCATCTCGATCGACTGGGACTACCTGAACGCCGGCTACGCCGAGCAGTTCAAGGGCAAGGGCGTCGACTGGAAGGTGGCCATCCCCACCGACGGCGTCTACGCCCAGTACTACTCGCAGGCCATCAACAAGGACGCCCCCCACCCGGCGGCCTCCCGCCTGTGGATGGAGTTCCTGTACAGCACCGAGGGCCAGAACCTGTGGCTGAAGGGCTTCGCCCGTCCCGTGCTGCTGCCCGCCATGACCCAGGCCGGCACCGTCGACAAGGAAGCCGTCACCAAGCTTCCGCAGGTCCAGGGCACCCCGACCTTCCCGGCCTCCACCGAGCTGGACAAGGCCAAGGCCACCCTCGCCGAGAAGTGGGACAAGGCCCTCAGCTGATGTCCGCCTCCACCACCACCCCCCTCCCGACGGGGACCGCCGGCGGCCTTGCCACCCGCCGCCGGCGGCGCGGCCCGCGCACCTGGCTCGCCGCCCTCCCCCTCCTCGTCTTCACCGGGCTCTGCTTCGGGGTCCCGCTGGGCGCCATCGCCTTCGGCGCGGTCACCCGTACGGACCCGGTCAGCGGCGCCACCGAAGCCACCGGCGAGCACCTGGCCCGCTCCCTCCAGGGGCCTTACCTCGGCTCCCTCATCGGCAGCGTCCAGCTCTCCGGCCTCACCGCACTCGTGGCCGGGGTGCTCGGCGTCCTCATCGCACAGGCCGTCGTCACCTCGCCCTCCCGCGCCCTGCGCGGAGCGACGCTGACCGCCTCGGGCGTCCTCGCCAACTTCGGCGGGGTGCCGCTCGCCTTCGCGTTCATCGCCACCGTCGGGATCTCCGGCGTGGTCACCCAGCTCGCCGACCTGACCGGCCTCGGCTGGAACCTCTACTCCTTCACCGGCCTCACCGTGGTCTACCTCTACTTCCTGACCCCGCTCATGGTGCTGGTGACCGTTCCCGCGCTGGACGGACTGCGCCCGCAGTGGCGCGAGGCCGCCCAGAACAACGGGGCGAGCGGATGGCAGTTCTGGCGCCACGTCGGCCTGCCCGTCCTCGCACCCTCCCTGCTCGGCGGATTCGTGCTGCTCTTCGGCACGGCCTTCGCCGCGCACGCCACGGCCGCCGCGCTCGTCGGCGGCTCCGTCCCGCTGGTCACGCTCAAGATCGCGGACGCCCTGTCCGGGAACGTGCTGACCGGCCAGGAGAACGTGGCCCTGGCCCTCGGCCTCGACATGATCGTGATCGCCGGCCTGGTCATGGCGGTCTACCTGCCCCTCCAGCGACGGAGCGCCCGATGGCTGCGATGACCCCGACGCCCGCCCCGAACGGCCGGCCCGTCCCGAGCGGCGATGCCGTCCCGAGCGGTGAGTCCGTCCCGAGCGCCGAGTCCGTCCCGACGGGCCAGGCTGCCCCGACCGGCGAGGCCGTCTCGACCGGCGAGGCCGTCCCGGTGGCCGCTCCTGCCGATGCGCCCGCTCCTGCCGTTGCGTCCGATCCGGCCGTTACGTCCGCGCCTGCCGCGCCTGCGGCTCCGCCCGCCGCGAGCCCGGACGGGCAGCCCGACCGGCAGGAAACCCCGGCCGGCACCCGGTCCCGTACCGCCGGACGCCGTTCCGGCCCCCGGTTCCGGCCCCGCGTGTGGCGCGGAGCCGTGCTCGCGCTCGCCGGCGCGTACTTCCTCCTCCCGCTCCTCGCCTCCTTCGTGTTCACGGTGCACGTCCCCGGCCAGGGCATCAGCTTCGAGGCGTACACCGAGCTGCTCGGTGCCGAAGGGTTCACCCGGAGCCTGCTGCTCTCGCTCGGCCTCGCCGCCGCGACCATCACCGCGTCGCTGCTCCTCGCGGTGCCCGCGCTGGTCGCCGTACGCATCGGCTCGCCGCGGCTGCGCCCGGTCGTGGAGGTCATGTGCATGATGCCGCTGGTGGTGCCGCCGATCGCGCTGGTCACCGGCATCAGCACGGTGCTGCGCTGGGGTCCCGAACACCTCTCCAGGACCCCGCTCTACCAGACCTTCCTCGCCGTGCAGAACCCGGACTTCCCCCTCGTCCTGGTCCTCGCCTACACCGTGCTCGCACTGCCCTTCGTCTACCGCTCCCTCGACGCGGGCCTGCGTGCCGTCGACGTGCCGACCCTGGTCGAAGCCGCCCGCAGCTGTGGCGCGAGCTGGCCCTACGTGGTCCTGCGCGTGATCCTGCCGAACCTGCGGACCGCCCTCGCCGGAGCCGCCTTCCTCACGCTGGCCCTGGTCCTCGGCGAGTTCACCATCGCCTCGCTGCTCGGCTTCCAGCCCTTCGCCGTGTGGATCGTGTCGATATCCGGCGCGCACGCCCGGATGTCGGTGGCCGTCTCCGTCCTCAGCCTGCTCATCACCTGGTTGTTGCTGCTCCTCCTCTCCCGGGCGGGCACCACCCCCGCTACCGTGTCTCCCGGGACCACGCGTCACTCCCGTACCTCCCGCACCTCCGGCAAGGAGTCCTGACCCGCATGTCCCTCACCCTTCCCGAGGCCAGGAAGTCCGCGGAAGGCGAACCGTCCCGCGGCGGAGCGCGCGTCGAATTCCGCGGCCTGCGCCGTGCGTTCGGCTCCACCGTCGCCCTCGACGGACTCGACCTGACCATCGAGCCCGGCGAACTCGTCGCCCTGCTCGGCCCGTCGGGCTGCGGAAAGACCACCGCGCTGCGCGTCGTCGCCGGCTTCGAACAGCCCGACTCCGGCGAAGTCCTCCTCGACGGACAGGACATCACGCGGATCCCGGCCAACCGCCGCGACGCCGGCATGGTGTTCCAGTCGTACAGCCTCTTCCCGAACCTCAGCGCCCGCGACAACGTGGCCTTCGGCCTGCGCGTCCGCAAGGTCGGCGCGGCCGCCCGCCGCGAGCGAGCCGCCGAACTCCTCGACCTGGTCGGCCTGCCCGACCACGGGGACCGCTACCCGCACCAGATGTCGGGCGGACAGCAGCAGCGCGTCGCGCTCGCCCGTGCCCTCGCCCTGCGCCCCCGCGTCCTGCTCCTGGACGAACCGCTCTCCGCGCTCGACGCGAAGGTGCGGGCCGGACTGCGCGAAGAGATCCGCCGGCTCCAGCTCTCCCTCGGCATCACCACCGTGTTCGTCACGCACGACCAGGAGGAGGCCCTGTCGATGGCCGACCGGGTCGCCGTGCTGAACGCGGGCCGCCTGGAGCAGTGCGCCGCCCCGGCCGAGCTGTACGAGCGGCCCGCGACCCCGTTCGTCGCCGAGTTCGTGGGCACCATGAACCGGCTCCCCGGACGGCTGTCCGGCTCCGGGACGGTGGAAGTGGCCGGCTCCCGGCTGCCGGTGGACGGCCCGGTGCCCTCGGTCTCCGGCGTCGAGGTCCTCGTACGCCCCGAGAACATCACCGTGACGGCGGACGCGCAGGGCGCGGCCACCGTCGTATCGGCCTCGTTCTTCGGCTCGGTGACCCGGCTTCACCTGGACCTGCCCGACGGCATCCGGATCAAGGCCGACCTGCCCTCGCGCGACGCCGGGGCCCTGGTTCCGGGCGCGCGGGCCGCCGTGCGACTGGCCGAACGGCCCGTCCTCGTCGTCGCCGCCGAGACCGCCTCGACCCCACCGTCAACCGCAGCCTCAGGGGATGCCCAATGACCGGACTCGCCGCCGTCCTCTTCGACATGGACGGCACCCTCGTCGACACCGAGGTCCTGTGGTGGCAGACCACCGTGGAGATCGCCGCCGGCCTGGGGTACGCACTGACCGACGCCGACGCACCCGAGGTGGTCGGCCGGGCGGTGGAGGACACCGCCGCGCACCTCGTACGGGTCGCCCGTACGGGAGACGCGCAGGAGGTGGCGCGGGCCCTGACCGACAGCTTCTTCGGCCGGGTCGAGGAGGGCGCGCCGATGCGGCCCGGCGCGCAGCGGCTGCTGACCGCCCTGGAGGCGGAAGGCCTGCCGTTCGCTCTGGTCAGCGCCTCGCCGCGGGTGGTCGTGGACTCGGTGGTGGGCGGCTCGCTGGCCCACGTTCCCTTCGCCTTCACCCTGTCCGCCGACGACACGTCCCTGACGAAGCCGCACCCGGATCCCTACCGGGCCGCCGCCGCGCGCCTGGGCGCCGAGCCGCGCAGCTGCGTGGCGGTCGAGGACTCCCCGGACGGCGCGGCCTCGGCGGAGGCGGCCGGCTGCGCCGTCCTGGTGGTCCCGTCCCTGCTGGAGGTCCCCGCCTCGCCGGTACGCACCTTCGCGCCCTCCCTCTCCGAGGTCACCCCGGCCACCCTGCGGGCCTGCTTGGCCGCACCGCTGGGAAGCCGGGCCTGACCGGCGACGGGCGACCGGCGACGGGCTGCTGACCGGCTCACCGGCACGACCCGGAAGAGGTGGCCTAAACCGCCAGGTCCAGCAGGCTCAGGATGCCCTCCGCGTAGGCGGCCGACTCGGAGCCAGGGCACCGGGTCGCCGCATCGCGCAGCCCGGGCGCGCAGGCGCGGATGTGCGCGGCGCACTGGCCGTACAGGCCGGCCTCGTGCGAGGAGCCGTCGTCCTCGGCGCCGAGGAGGCGCAGCAGGGCCCACAGCAGGCCTTCGCGCGAGGACTGCCGCGGCGGTCCGGCGGCCCAGACGGCCATCAGGACCGCGCACACCGCCGGGGCGGGCGGCCGTAGCACACCGGCGTGGAAGGCGTGGCCCTCCAAGGCGCGGAACGCGGCGGGGTGTCCCTCGGCCGCGTCCCACAGGGTGTCCGCGAGATGACCGAGATGACCTGCCGGCCGGCCGCAGCCGCATTCGATGGAGTCCCAGTCGTGCCGGGCGATCTCCCGGGCCACTGCGTCGGGCACCAGCGGGCTGGTGCGGGGCTGCTTATCCGTCGTTCTCACGGGAGAAGTATGGGATCAGGCCGGTGGCCAGTCCATACCGGCCCACCCGCAGGGAGCCGGGCGAGCCGGAGGGAGCCGGGGGATCAGCCGTCGTGTCCCTGACAGCCGCAGCCCTTCGCCGCGGCCCGCGGCAGCCCCTCGGTGAACTCGCTCTGCGAGAACACCGCCAGGACCGTCGCCGGCTCCGTGCCCTGGTTGACCAGGGTGATCTCCTTGCCGGCCGGCAGCATCGCGAAGCTGCCCGCCGTCACGGTCTTGGCGCCGCACCCGCACAAGGCCTCCACCGTTCCGGTGACGCCCGTGAGCAGCAGCTCCGAGGTCCCGTGCGCGTGGGCCGGGATCGTCGCACCGGCCGGCACCTGGATCCGGACCGCGGCGAGCGCGCGGAACGGACCGCCCGCCGGGTCGAGGCGCAGCGCCGGGCCGCCGGTGGCGGTGTCGGGGTCAGGGGCGGTGTCGATGGTCATGCCGAACATGGGTGGTTCCTCTGCACGTTGGTGCGCGGTACCCGCCGCACGGGCCGGGCCACGGCCACCGGTCCTTCCGGTCACGCTTCGAATTTAGACGACAGTCATCGTCTCAATACCGGGCGGAACGTCCCGACCTCCCGGGCCCTTCGCCCCGCCCGGGCCGTGACAGGCCGACCCCGTGAAGGCCCATGCCGTGACGGGCCGCTCCCGTGACGGGCCGCTCCCGTGACAGGCCGCTCCCGTGACAGGCTGACCCCGTGAACGAGGCCCCGCGCGAACCAGCACCCAGGACACCGCTCTACCTCAAGGTCGCCGGAGACCTGCGGACCGCCATCACCGCGGGCGAGTACGGATCCGGCGCGCGGCTCCCCGCCGAGGACGAACTCGCCCGCCGCTACGGAGTCTCCCGGGGTACGGTGCGCCAGGCCCTCGCCGCCCTGCGGACCGATGGGCTGATCACCTCGCGGCGCGGCACCCGCCGGGTCGTCCTCGGCGGAGGCGCGGGGGAGGCCGGCAGGGTCGCGGAACTCCGCAGCTTCACCCGGTGGGCCCGCTCCCTCGGCGAGGACCCCGGGGGCCGGACCGTCACCGTGGACCGGGGCGAGGCCGGCACCGAGGAGGCGGAACAGCTGCGCATCGCCGCGGGCGCCCCGGTGTACCGCGTGCTGCGCCTGCGCACGCTGTCCGGCGCCCCGGTGATGGTGGAACGTACGACGTACCCGGAGCCGGTCGGCGTCCTGGTCGCCGCCATGCCACCGGACACGGTCTCGTACTCCGAGCAACTCGCTAGGCACGGGGTCCTGTTCGCCGATGCCCACCACACCATCGACATCGCGGCGGCCGACGCGGACGACGCCCGCCTGCTGGGCTGCCCGCAGGGCGAGGCCCTGCTCCGCGAGCGACGCCGCTCCACCGACCCGGCGGGAACCCCGCTGGAGTGGTCCCAGGACCGCTACCTCCCGGGAACGGTGGCCTTCACCGTCCACACCACCGCCGCCGGCGCCCTGGGCCGCCTGCTGACCCCCTGATCAGGACGGACCGTGCGGGGCCGCCGCCCCTCGACGACCGCGCACGCGGTAGAAGACGTGTGCCGGGGCGCTGTTGAGCACCGGGTGACGCGAGCCGTAGGGGGACCGGGCGCAGCCTGCCCTGTGGCAGTTGCGGAAGGCACCGGCGCAGGGTGCGAGCGACGCCGTTCACGCCATGTGGACCAGCTTCCGCCGGCAGCTCGATCACGAACGCCGGTTCACCCTGTTCGCCGGGCCCGACCGGCACGGCAATCCGTCGCTCGTCCCCATGCTGGAGGCGGTGTCCGCGGTGGTCGACCGCCTCGGCCTCGTCCGTACGCTGCCCGCCGGACATCAGGTATGGCGGGGCCGGATGCGCGAGAACGACACCGCACCGGGCTACCGTGCGGCCGGCATCGGATCGACGCCTCCCGCACGGGCCACCGCCAATCGGATGAGCCCCGTAGGCGTCTCGATGTTCTACGGATCCGCGGACGTGGCCACCGTCCTCGCCGAAATATCGGCGCACGATCCCCGGCCCTACGCGGCCGTCGCGGCGTTCGAGCTGATCCGTCCGCTCTCGGTGGTCGACCTGGCCGCCGTACCTGCCGTGCCGAGCCTGTTCGACCCCGACCGGAGATCCCTGACCGGTCCGATCGAGTTCGTCCGGTCGTTCTCGGAGGACCTGAGCCGGCCTGTAGTCCGGGACGGACACGAGCACCTCGCCTACGTCCCCACCCAGGTGCTGACCGAATACTTCCGCTGCCTCTCACCCCTCACCGTGGACGGAATCACCTTCCGCTCCGCCCACAACGGCGGCACCAACTACGTGCTGTTCACCGGCCCCCAAGGATGCGTCGACCCCGGCGCCGAAACCCCGCAGGCCATGCTCCGCCTTCGGCCGGGCAGCGAACGAGTCGTCGCCCGCCGGAATGCCGGCTCGGGCAGGCCACCTGGGGGCGGGCAGCGCTGCTGACAGCATCGCCAGGGCCAGGGTCGGTGGCTCTGCTGAGCCCGGGGAAGGACGGTCTCTTCACGCCCGCAGATCCCGGGTCGGTGATGAGTGCCCCGGCCGCCTGGACGGGCATCGACACGCGCCTGAAGGCCGCTCGCGCTGCGTACATCAACGGTCCGGCCGAGACGGGCGACGGCGCGGCGGGGCCGTCCAGCCCTGAAGCCGTGAAGCATTGGCTGCTCATCCTGCTCCTGCCGTGAGCTGTCGACCTGGTCGCTCCGTGACGACACGGGCCTGTGGTTTGTCACACAACGGTCATCAACAGACAAGAACCGGCCGTCTGCGGGCAGCCGTCCTCACAGCTGTTGGAACCCTTTCGCCCTTTCCAGAGAAGAGCCGTCCACCATGATGCGTGTTCGCCCCCAGACGACCCCGGCAGCTTCCGCCCGGGGCCGTGGCCGCCCCGCGGCCCCGCTGTTCGCCGCCGTCACCGGGCTGTTGCTCCTCACGGCCTGCGGTTCCGGCGGGGACACGGATCGGGCGGACGACTCGAAGGTGTCCGCCGACGTGGCGGGCGTGCACGCCGCGGCCTCGCAGGCGGCCGTTCCGCCGAAGGTGACCACCGGGGCCGTACTGGACTTCGACCTCATTCCGGCGGCGGGCAAGACGGTGGGCACCGGTCAGCCGGTGTCGTTGGAGTTCGAGAAGCCGGTGAAGGACAAGGCCGCCGTCGAGAAGGCGTTGACGGTCACCGCGTCGACCCCGACCGAGGGCTCCTGGGGCTGGGTGACCACCCCCTCGGGCCACGACCGCCTGGACTGGCGCCCCAAGGACCCCTGGAAGCCCGGCACCGACGTCACGGTCAAGGGCACGCTCACCACGGTCGACCCCGGCGGCGCACACTTCGACCGCGACCTGGAACGCACGTTCAAGATCGGCCGAGACCAGCAGCTGACCGCCGACCTCGACACCCACCGGCTCATCGTCGAACGCGACGGCAAGGTGGTGAAGTCCATCCCGATGTCCGGCGGACAGCCCGTCAAGGGCCGCCAGTCCCGACTGGGCACCTACGCCCTCAAGTCCCGGGAACCCAAGGTGCACATGACCTCCGCGTCCGTGGGCGGCCCGGTGGACTACGACGTGACCGTCAACTGGGGCATGCGCGTCACCGACACCGGCGCCTACATCCACGAAGGGGTCCCCGAGGCACAGAAGTACGTCGGCAACACCAACCACAGCGCCGGCTGCATCGGCATGACCCCCGCCGACTCGAAGTGGCTCTTCGACAACACCATCCTCGGCGACCTCCTCACGATCAAGGGCCAGGAAGCCATCAAGAACGCCGACGGCCCCGGCAACGGATACGCCGACTGGAGCATCACCTACGAAGACTGGAAGAAACTGAGCAAGACCACCTCCTAACCCCCGCCCGGCTGCCATCCGACACCGCCCCACCCCTTCGCCCTCACGACCCCATCCGCTTAGCCGCCACCGAGCGGGCCGGCCATCCCGCCCTCCGGCCCGCAGGCGGACTCGCCGACAAGCGCGTCCCCGCCCCAACCGGGCGGCGTCCGATCCCAGCGCCCGTGCCGGGTCGGTCGCCGCCTGGGACGAATCGCCGGCCGACGGCGCGGCAGCGGAACGTCGTTCGGCCTGCTATCACGGGGCTGAGTACCCCACCCTCGTATAGATCCCGAGGGGGCCCATGAGCGAGCAACAGCAGCCATCGAGAGCGGAGGCTGTAGGAGGGACGAGATCGTCGAGGCCGAGGTGGTTGCGCGGAGGGCAAGCTGCTGCCCGTCCCCACAGCCCACCCGTCGCACCGTCCTCACCCTCTGATCGACCAGTATCCGGAGGCACGGCGCACCGCCTACGCGACAAGTCCGGGCCCGCCAACACGAGCCGCAACTACACCAGCCGGCGCCTGAAGTTCGCGGAGTAGTACGAGGAGGTGGGCCGGGTGGCGCGGCCCTGCACGACGGCCAGCTACGTGGAGCGGGTCGCGGGCCCGATCGCCCGCGAGATGGCGCCGAACACCATCCGTCCGTACATGTCGGGCGTCCGCATGTGGATGCCCGAGGATCGCCGCCCCGGGATGGCCAAAGCGCGGGGCATGCTGGCGGAGCACCGCAAGGAGTGGGGCAAGCGGAACAGGGTCCGCAAGGCCGCGGCCACCACCGAGCCAATGCTGCACGTCATGGTCGACACCTGCGACTCCCCGTCACCCGCCGGGCTACGGGACCGCTGCGTAGTCCTGGTGGGCCGGAGCGCCCTGAACCGCCGCATCGAACTGGCCGACCTCGACACCGACGACATCGAGGTCGAAGACGACGGAGTCGACCTCGGATCGCCCACTCGAAGACCAGCCGGGAGGGAAGGGGCGAGAGCACCTTCATCCTGGCCGCCCCCTCATCTCCCCGCTACGCCCCGGTCGCAGCCCTACGGGACTGGCTGAACTGACTGCACCGCACGGGCGTCCATGAGGACCCCCTGCTGCGCGCCCTCACCTCCAAGGGCCGGCTCCAGAACCACTCAGCGGCTACCGCCCGCGGCGACTACGTCACAGGCGACGCCCTCAACGACTGGATCCGCCACCGCGCCTGCCTGGCCTGCCTCCCCGCCTGGCACCTGGTCACCTCTCACGACCTACGCCACAGCAGAGCCGAGCAGATCGCCGCCGCCGGCGCCTACCCGAGGAAGCAAGGCCACTGGAAACCGGGCTCGGCCACGCTAAAGCACGAGTGCCTCGACCGCGCCCAGTCCCGGGCCCATAACCCTTGGCACCCGGTCCGGGCCGCAGGAGCCGGCTCGGACCGAAAGAAGTTCGTCCCCTCGGCCCCTGAGCCACCCCTCCAGAGCCCTAGCTAGAAGGCCTCCGGAGACGAGTCCGTCATAGGCGGCTTATTTCCCCTTCGGCCACAAGGTGCCCTTCGACCACAGCGGCGAAGCACGACTCGATCTCGTCCAGATCCGGCTGATCACCACCGCTCATGGATTCACCCTACGCAGCACGTCACCCGGGGGCGGGATGAACCAGTGTCCGTCGGCTGGTCTGCCCACGACACCGACTGCTCCCCGCGAACAAGGGGATGCCCCGCCTCTGTCCTTCTCGGCGCGCAGCAGACCGCGCGGCTGTGCGGCAACTGATACGGGGTCACCCGCCCGGCGGTCCTGAGGGGAAGGGCGGCCCGAGAATGGGCGGCTTTCGTCGCGTTCTCAGGCGTACGGTCGCGGCATGATTCCGGCAGGCCGTTGATGGAGGAGGGTGCAGTGGGAGGGCAGGGGCAGGGGCAGGGTCGGGAGCAATGGACACGGTCGGGTGTCAGGCTGCGCTTGGCGCGCTCCGGCACCGGGCGGTGGAACTGGCTGTTCGTCCCCGGCGGACCGGGGCTGGGCTCGCAGTCGCTGGAGAGCCTGGTGGAGGTGGTTCGGGTTCCTGGATCGGCCTGGCTGGTGGACCTGCCCGGTGACGGATCGAACCGCACTCTGCCCAACCGTGCCACCGATCCCTTCGCCGGGTGGCCGGATGTCCTGGTCGAGGCCGCGCAGGCCCTGGACGACGTGGTCATGGTCGGGCATTCGACCGGAGCCATGTTCATGCTCTCGGTCCCCGAGCTCGAAGCACACCTCGCGGGCATGGCCCTGGTCAGCAGTGCTCCGCATGCCGGCTGGCAGGCCGCGTTCGCCCACTATGCCCACGACCATCCGCTCCCCGCGGTCGACGCCGCTGCCCAGCGGTACGCCGCATGTCCCGACGACCGGAGCCTTCGGGACCTGACGCTGGCCGCCGCGCCCTGGAACTTCACCGAGCGGGGCCTGGCCCGGGGCCGCGCCCTCTTGGAGGGCCTGGCCTACAACCACGACGCGGTGGTGTGGGCCGATGCCCATTTCGACGACACCTACCGGGCGCGCTGGAGTCCGCACACCCTTGAGACCCTGGTCGTCAGCGGGGCCCAGGACCGTGTGGTCGCGCAGCACCTGTGGCAGGAGGACCCCGCCTTCACCCGCCCGAACATCCTGCACCGCCGTATCGAAGGTGCCGCCCACTTCCCCTGGATCGAGAGCCCGGAGGCGGTCCGCGCAGCCTTCGCCGACCTGACCGACCGACTGAACGCCCCGGCCACGCAGGAGACCGCTCCTGGTGGACGGTGAGAGCCCGACCGTCTCGGGAGCGCCGCCGGACCGGTCAGGGGCCGGGGCGGATGCCCTCGGGCCGTACTTCATGCTGCCCGCCGGCTACGGTGCGGACGTCCGGATCTCCGCGCGGAGCCTGGTTCCTCCGTCGAGGTTCGCGGGGGTCCCGGCTCAGGATCCTGCGCCGGCCGAAGCCGGCGGAGGAAGCTGACACGGTCGAGGCTCGCGGCTCCCGCGCATGCGGGGATGCGCGGCCTACGCCGCAGAGCCTCCAGCCCGTCCGCGCCGGGGGGCCGTGTCCAGGACGGCCCACATCCGGCGGCCGTCGTCCCCGGTGTCCGTGCCGGCGGAGTCGACGGTGCGCAGCGCCGCGACGGCGGCCAGCACGGTGTCGTCCGTGGCCGCGGCGGTGTGGCTGAGGACGGCGACGAGCAGCTTGTGGTCCTGGTCGCCGAGGTGGATGCTGAGGCGCTTGCCGCCGTCGGTGGCGGCCGCCGTGACGAGGGTGCGTACCGCGCTGTCGAGGTCGGCTTCGTCCAGGGCCGAATACCCCCATCCGCGGGCGATGTCGAGGACCTGGCGGACCGCCTTGCCCGGGGCCCACTGGTCCGCGCGGAGCGCGATGGCAGCCGTGCGCCGGTTGCGTACGACCATGCGCGGGCGCCGTACCGCGATCTCCGACGTCGACTCGGACTTCGTCGCGGGCTGGGGCCGTGGTGCCTCGGCCGGTTTCTTCTGGGGCGGCGGCGTCTTCGGCGGGTAGGTCGGCGGCAGTTTGGGCCCCTTGGCCTCGGGACTGGTCAACTCGGCCTCCTCGTACGCGGGGTGCTCCATCTTGGCAGGGTCTCAGGGTCCTTCCACCCCCGAGGGCGAATCATCCGGCGACGCATCCTCCGGCTCTGTGCGGGAGCCAGGGACTCATCGGTCGGCCGGTTGCGTTCGGTTGCCTGTCCCGGGTCCTCGACCTCTCGGGGCAGAACGCGGATTGACGGACTCTGGTTTGCAAGTGATAGTTGCCCGGCCGGAAAGGGGTCCGGTTGCACAGCTAGGGGCGGGACAGAACGGCCCTGCGGGGACGTAAACGAAAACAACCAGTTCAATCGGGATCGCGGTGACACTCGACCGGTAGGTGAACCGGCGTCTGACGATGCTGCGGTATCCGGCCGTACGGAGTTACGGATTGCGGATGCGAACGGCATGAGCCTCGATGCTGCGGCAATGGCGAACGCGCCGGCGGCGAACGTACCGGCGCCGAACGTACCGGCAGGGGACGTCCTCGAGGGCGCCCGCGCCCGGAGCCGGGCGCTGCTCGCCGGAAGCCGTTTGGGTGAGGCCCGGCAGGTGGCGCTGACCGCACTGGACACGTACGGGCCCGACGCCGAGCTGTCCCTGGTGCTCGCCCTCGCGTATGCGGCCGAGGACGACGACGAGGACGACCGGGTGTACCGGGAAGCCCTGGTTGTCGCTGACGGGAGGGTATTTGGTGGCTCAGGCGTCCAGTGAGCCCGGGGTGTTCGCAGTCCGTTGAGAGAACTTTGCTGCGGATCACGTCTGGTGCGGCCTGGTCGGCCTGTCAGCCCGCCTTGGTACGCCGGCGGGTACTCGCGGCCGGTTGCGGTAACCCGTCCGGTGTCCGTGCGGCCGTGGCTACGGCTGGTCGGCTGGTCGGCTCTTGCGGGTCTTGAGGGCGGCTCTTGACCCTCACGTGACGTCAGGCCGCATAGTCGGTGCCGTGGAGGATCACTGGACCGTGGGGCGCGTGGCCGGGCTGGCCGGGGTGAGCGTCCGCACGCTGCATCACTACGACGAGATCGGGCTCGTGCGTCCGTCGGCGCGGACCGCGGGTGGGTACCGGGCCTACTCGGCGGGTGACGTCGAGCGGCTGAGGGAAGTGCTGGCCTACCGGCGGCTGGGCTTCGGGTTGCGGGAAGTTGCGGAACTGGTCGGCGACTCGTCCACCGACGCGGTCGCGCACCTGCGCCGGCTGCGTGGCCTGCTGCTGGAGCGGCGTGATCGTGCTGACGCCATGGTGGCGGCCATTGACAGGGAACTCGAGGTACGGGCGAGGGGGCTGAAGGTGACACCGGAGGAGCAACTGGGGATGCTCGGTGCACGGCTGTACGACGCGATCGGCGGCGCTTACACGGCGACGCGGCGTACTGAGCCGCGGATCGCAGCTCAGATCTTGGACGCGCTCGGGGAGGCGCGGACGGTGCTGAACGTCGGGGCCGGCACCGGCTCCTACGAGCCGGCTGATCGTGAGGTGACGGCAGTGGAGCCGTCGGAGGTCATGCGGCGTCAGCGGCCTGCCGGCTCGGCGCCGTGCGTGGCCGCCGCCGCGGAGAGCCTGCCGTTCGAGGACCACTCCTTCGACGTCGCGATGGCCGTCTCCACTGTTCATCACTGGGGGGACCCGATAGCGGGGCTGCGCGAGATGCGGCGCGTGGCCCGCCGCGTGGTGGTGCTGACGTTCGACACTGACGAGCCCGGATGGCAGGACCGGTTCTGGCTTACCCGGGACTACCTGCCCGAGTTCGCCACCGTCCTCGCCGAATTTCCCTCACTTGCGGGGATGGCCGACGCGATCGGCGCCCGCGCCGAGCCGGTGCCCATCCCGTGGGACTGCGCTGACGGCCTGTTCGAGGCGTACTGGCGCAGACCGGGGGCGTATCTGGAGGAACACGTCCGCCGTGCGATGTCGGTGTGGACGAGGGTCGGACCGGATGCCGAGCAGCGGGCGGTGCGAAGCCTCCGCGACGACCTCGACTCCGGCCGGTGGGCCGAGCGCAACCGTGACCTCGCCCACCTCGACACGGCAGACCTCGGCCTCCGCCTGCTCGTAGTTTGAGTGGGCACCGGTCCGGACCGACCCGAGTTGCTCCGCCTAGTCGCCCTCCTCGGGCGCGTCCGGGTCGCGGAAGGGATGCAGGCCCTGGCTCTGGCCGGGGCCGGGGCCGCGTGGAAGCCCATCGGGACGCCTCCTACCAGTGGGTGAGATCGAACACCTCACCGCAGTGGGGGTCCGTCTCGTCCGACGGGTTGTACTGCAGTTGGTCGTTGGCGATGAGGCTGGGGAGGGCCGCGGACAGGGCGGTGATGGCGGAGATCGCCGTGCCGTCGCGGTCGCGGAGGCGGACGTCGAGGCCGGTGGTGTCCGCCAGGCCGTTGCCGGCGAGGTACAGCCGTGCGCGTTCCTCGGGGAGCAGGAGGAACCCCAGCAGGACGAGTCCGTCCTGGTTGTCGGTGTCCGCGCTCGGCGCGATGCCGGTGGTGGCGGTGTGGAGCGCGTCCGTGAGGTCGAGTTCCGCGGGGTGGGCGTCCAGGACCAGTCGTACGGTTTCCGCCGGCACGACGGGGATACCGGGGAGTCCGGGGATGCCGAGTCCGGCCGAGGGGTCGTTCGAGGTGAGGGCGCGGTCGCCCGCGGCATGCCCTATGAGCTGGCGTACGGCGGCAGGCAGCCCGGCGGCGGGGAGCTCGTTCCCGTTGCGGTCCAGCAGGGGGAGGTCGTACGCCGTCGACGCGGTCGGGGCGGCACCGTCCCCCACGACGACGCGTACGAGGTCCCGATGAGGCCGCAGGGGCAGTACGCCCCGGACCACGGGGCCGCCGCCCAGCGGTGTGGCCGTCAGGCGGAGCAGGGCCCGGGTGGCCGCGGCTTGGCGCTGTACCGGTGCGTCAGCCTCCCAGCGGGCCGCGGGCTCCGTGGATCGCCCGTCGCCAGGGGAAGGGGAGGAGGGGGGTGGTGTGCTCACGTCTCGTTCACCGCGTTCGGGCACTTGTTGCGGGCCACCCGCTCGCAGTAGGCGGTGATCGTGCCCATCTTGATGACCTTCGGATCGTGGATGTTGTGCTCTGCGGCGAAGTGCTGCCAACCGAAGTGCTTGTTGCCCTCCCTGGTCGGGATGGGCTTGCCTTCGCCGTCCGTGCTGACGAATCTCACTACGCTCCAGTGGCTGCCAGGGCCGGCGGCGCGGACTGTGCCGTAAGGCCTTCGGACCGGGCACGGCCCGCTCCGAACTGAGCCGCGCAGGCCTCGTCGGACATCACCACGAGCTTTTCCCCCGTCATGGCCGGCGGGTGCGGTGAGGTGCGGCCGGAGAGTCCGCCGCACACGACAGCAGCACGACTGCCGCCGCTCCGGAGCACACAGCAGCACGAATCCGAAGGTGCACGTCGTTCTCCTCGAACATCTCCGGTTCCCCACGCGGGACACAGGATCGATCAAAGGATGGAGCAACGCCCGCGTGCTGGGACGAGGATGTCCGGGAAGTTCACCCGTGTTGCCCACGAGGGCGATGGGACGGTACCCGGTACCCGGCATCAGATCGGTGCGGACCGGGTGCAGTGCCGGGCGCCGGAGACAAGTCGGGTTGCTCCCGGAGCCGCTTTTCGGGACGCCTTCGGGCCCGTCCGGGCGGCTAGCCGCTCCCGGCAGATGCGGGATGGCCGGGCGGGCCTGCGGAGCATCGCCGTGCCCGGCCGTCCGGCCAGGCTTCCGCGTCGAGCCAGGCCGGCAGGAGGCGGAGGGTGAGGGTCTCGGCCTCGTGGACTCCCGCGCTTCCGGTGGTCCTCTGTCAGGCCTGTACGACGCCCTGGGTCTCCCGCCACGGTCGCGCCCGGGTCGCCGAGCACCCGCGTGCCCAGCTCCTTTACGGCGGCCTCCTCGGCGGGAACCTGCGGACTCGCCCGGGCTGGCACTGATTTCCCCGCAGACCGTACGCACGGGTCCCTGCCGGACGCCTCGCAGGGCGCGTCACTCGTTCGTGGGTTGCCAGTCGCATCAGAGAGTCACCAAGGGTAGCGTTCCGGTCACGATGCGGTATCGAGCGTGGTCCTGGCGGAGCGTGAGGCGCGAGCAGTGGCTCGTCGGTCTCCTCCTCGGCGCCATGCTGATCTTGTTGCTCGGCGTGTGTGACTCGGCGGGGCATCACCGGCTGACATCCACCACCTCGGCGGCCGAGTCCGTCCTCCCGGCGGCGCCCGGCACCGGTCTTGCCGACCAGCCGCGTGCGACGGACCCGGTGGACGGTGACTGCCACGGTGGGAGCCGGTCCGTGGAGGAGCACACGGCGAACAAGCCCGACGGCGGCGGGGATCGCGTCGCGGACACCGAGGTGGGATCGAAGAGCTCGCCGGGGGGAGAAGCGCGGCTTCGGGCACCGCAGGCCGTGGCCGACGTTCTCACCCGGGCGAATCCGAGAGGTCTGTCGTGCGTGGACCGCAGATGAGCGAGCCTGCCCTGCTCCCGTCCTGACAAAGGCCGGAGAACGGGCTGCTGCCCTCTGCACATTCCTCGGCGCTGTTCCGGCCCCCCCTCGCCCGATACGGGCGCGGGCCGGATGCGTGCGCCTGCACACAGGAAGCCGCACCTCACATGAATCACCTCGCCTCACCCCTGCCTGCCCAGGACCCGGGCCTGTTCTCCGCGGTCGGTTCCACGCCGATGCTGTTCGTCGACGAGCCCTTCGCCCGCGCCCCGCAGGGCTTCTGGGCCAAACTCGAAGGCTTCAACCCGGGCGGGATCAAGGTCCGCGCGGCCCTGCACATGGTCGCCAGCGCCCGCCGGCGCGGCGAACTGCGGCCCGGCGCGCCGATCGTGGAGTCGACCTCGGGAACGCTCGGCCTCGGGCTCGCCCTCGCCGGAGTCCTGTACGGCCACCCCGTCCACGTGGTGACCGATCCGGGCATGGAGCCGATTATGGACCGGCTGCTGGCCGCGCACGGCGCACGCGTCCATCTCGTCCCCGAGCCGCATCCCGCGGGTGGTTGGCAGCAGGCCCGCCTGGACAAGGTCGGCGAACTCCTCGCGGAATACCCCGGGGCGTGGTGCCCGGACCAGTACAACAACCCCGACAACGTCGAGGCGTACGCCCCGCTCGCCGCCGAGCTGGCCGAGCGCCTCGATCCCATCGACGTGCTGGTGTGCGCGGTCGGTACGGGCGGCCATTCGGCGGGTATCGCCCGTGCCCTGCGGCCTCGTATGCCGGGGCTGCGGGTCGTCGGCGTGGACACGATCGGCTCCACGATCTTCGGCCAGCCCGCCCGTCCCAGGCTCATGCGCGGCCTGGGATCCTCCATCCACCCGGGAAACGTCGACTATCGGGCTTTCAGCGAGGTCCACTGGGTCGCTCCGGGCGAGGCCGTCTGGGCGGCCCGGGCCCTTGCCTCCCGGCACTACGCCACTGGCGGGTGGAGCGTCGGGGCCGTCGCCCTGGTCGCGGGCTGGCTCGCCCGGACCAGCCCCGAGGGGACCCGGATCGTCGCGGTGTTTCCCGACGGACCGCACCGCTACTTCGACACCGTCTTCAACGACGACTACTGCGCCGCCAACAACCTCCTGGGCATCCGCCCCGCCGAGCACCCGGACGTCCTGGAGGACCCCGGCGAGCGGGAGGTCACCTCCTGGACGCGCTGCGAGCGCGTCGTCGATCCGGTGGATCGCACCGCCGCCCCGGCCGCCGCGCCCGGGACGGGAGCGGGCCGGTGAGCGGGCAGGTGAGTGCGCCGGTGAGCGGTCTGTGGCGCCAGGCCCGTACTTTCGACACGGCGGTGCAGCTGCTCCTGATCAACCAGCTCACCATCAACCTGGGCTTCTACATGCTGATGCCCTACCTCGCCGCCCACCTTTCCGGCTCGCTGGCCCTGTCCGCGTGGGCCGTCGGCCTGGTCCTCGGTGTCCGCAACCTCTCCCAGCAGGGCATGTTCCTCATCGGCGGCGCCCTCGCCGACCGGCTGGGCTACAAGCCGCTGATCGTCGCCGGGTGCGCGCTGCGCACGGTGGGATTCACCGCTCTGGCGTTCGCGGACTCGCTGGCGACGCTGATCGCCGCCTCGGCGGCCACGGGACTGGCCGGCGCATTGTTCAATCCCGCGGTGCGGGCCTACCTCGCGGCCGAGGCCGGTGAGCGGCGGGTGGAGGCGTTCGCGCTGTTCAACGTCTTCTACCAGTCCGGAATCCTGCTCGGGCCGCTGCTCGGGATGGCCCTGCTCACCGTGTCGTTTCCCGTGACGTGCCTGGTGGCGGCCGCCCTGTTCGCCGGGCTGACGGTCCTGCAGACCCGCAGCCTGCCCCAACGCGGCGGCGATCCCACAGGCGAGCCCGTATCCCTGCGCACGCAGGCGGGAACGGTACTCGGCAACAGGCCGTTCTGGCTGTTCGCGGCGGCGATGACCGGCTCCTACGTCCTGTCCTTCCAGATCTACCTCGCGCTGCCCCTGGAGACGCAGCGCCTTACGGGCCAAGGCGCGGCCGCCACGATCGCGACGAGCGCGCTGTTCGTCGTGTCGGGACTCGTCGCCCTGCTGGGACAGTTGCGCATCACCGCCTGGTGCAAACGCACCTGGTCCTCACCGCAGTGCCTGGTCGCCGGGCTGCTCCTGATGGGAGCGGCCTTCCTGCCGGCGCTGTGGAGCTCCGCCCGGCCGCCGGCGACGGGTTGGCCGGCCACGGTGTTGGCGGTGCTGCCCCTGCTCGCCTGCGCGGCAGGTCTGGCTCTGGCGACGGCGGTGCTGTACCCGTTCGAGATGGACACCATCGTCGTGCTGGCCCGCGACCGGTGGGTGGCCACCCACTACGGCCTCTACAACACGGTGTGCGGGATCGGCATCACCTTGGGGAATCTGGCCACCGGCGCGGTCCTGGACGCCTCACGGGCCGCGGGCATCGCCTTCGCCCCGTGGGCACTGCTCGCCGCCGTCGGAGGGCTGTGCGCCGCGGCGGTCGCCGCCCTGGCCCGAGGCGGGCACCTGCACGCACCGGCGAAGGATCCGGTGGCCGCGTAGAGGCCGGGGGCCGGGCGCGCTCGTCCACGCACCCGGCCCCTTCTCCCCGTGCCGGGTCAGCCGGCGTTGTTGGTGCTGCGGCGCTTGAAGCACGCGCCGGCGGCGGCGCCCTGGGTGGGGGCGGGCTGCCGGTGACCCGGTAGTGCACCCGACCGGGACGGATCCCGGCCGGGACGGATCCCGACCTGGTGGAGAGCGCAGGGGGCGCACGTAGCGCGAGGGGGCGCACTGGAGTCGCAGATCAATTCGAGTGCGCCCCCACGGGTGACGGCCCCCGATCCATGATCGTCGGGTTGTTAGCGTCCTCGCCATGACGCACCCCCTGCCTTCCGGCCTGGAGCCGGACCGCCTCGTGCTGCCCTCGCCCCGCCACCCCGACGAATCGTTTCGGCCGGTGCTGCTGGACCTCTCGCAGCCGGCCGACGCAGCGGCCCTGGCCGGGCTGCGGGACTCGGACCGTGTGCGCGAGATCCACGACCGGATCGAGGACCAGGTCGAGGAACTCCTGCGCTGCCGCGCACCGCAGGACGCCTTCGGCGGCCGCTCCCGGTCCCGCGCCATCGCCGACACCCTGGGCTCACGCCCCGACGCCTACGGCAGGTGGGCCTGGTACCCGTGGTCCGGGCGCCTGGTCCACGTCCTGCCCGAGGACGAGTTCCGCCAGGTCCGCACCGACCGCAACCGCGACAAGATCACCATCGAGCAGCAACAGGGCCTCCTGAACCGGCGGATCGGCGTCATCGGCTTGTCGGTCGGCAGCAGCGCCGCGCTGACCTGTGCCATGGAAGGCGTCGGCGGGGCGTTCAGGCTGGCCGACTTTGACCGGCTCGGCCTGTCGAACCTCAACCGGCTCCGCGGCGGCGTCCACGAACTCGGTCTGGAGAAGAGCGTGCTGTGCGCTCGGCGCATGTACGAGCTCGACCCCTATCTCGACATCGAGATCCACCGCGGCGGCGTCACCGAGGACACCATCGAGGACTTCTTCGCAGCCGGCCGGGACGGCAGGGGCCTGGACCTGCTGATCGAGGAGTGCGACACCCCCTGGGTGAAGGTCGCCGCCCGCGAGCACGCGCGCGGTCGGCGGATCCCCGTCCTCATGGACACCAACGACCGCGGCGTGCTGGACATCGAGCGCTTCGACCTCGAACCAGGCCGTCCGCTCTTCCACGGCCGCACCGGCGGTACGACCGCAGCCGACGTACGGGACCTCGACCGGCAGGCAGCCCTGCGTTTCCTCCTCGACGTCGTCGACGAGGAGCACCTGAGTCCGGCCATGACCGACGCCCTGACCCGCGTCGGCCGTACGCTCTCCAGCTGGCCGCAGCTCGCCAGCGGCGTCATGCTCGGCGCAGCCCTCGTCACCGACACCGCCCGCCGCATCCTGCTCGGCGAGCCGCTCCCCTCGGGCCGCCACTCCATCGACCTCGAAGCGCTCGTCCCCGCAGCCGTATCCGCACCCGCCCTGCACGGAGCCGCGCTGTGAACCGCGTCCCAGAGCTGCGCGGCGACCACCTATGGTTGCGGGAGCTGCACGCGGGCGACCACGACGCGTTCGCCCGGATCCTCACCCACCGAGTCCTGACCCGCTACCTGGGCATCGACCGCATGGACCCCGGCCAGGCCCACGCCGCCTTCGCCCAGAGCCTCTCCCAGCCCCACACCCAGCCGCGCCGCAAGTACACCCTCGCGGTCTGCGCCCCGGACGACGAGACCCTCGTCGGCACCATGGGGCTCCTTGTCGAGGACTACGGTGCCAACGCGATGCTCACCAGCCTCGTCCTGCTGCCCGGCGCCCCCGTAAGCGGCCACGGCCACGAAGCCGGCCGCCTGCTGATGGCCTACGCCTTCGGACACCTGGGCCTGCACCGCATCTGGGCCGGCCACCGCAGCGACCACCACCACATGGCGCAAGTGATGCACGCCGCCGGCCTACGCCCCGAAGCCACCCTCCGCCAGCTCTTCCACACCCAGGGCTGCTGGCACGACGTCACCACCTACGCAACCGTCGCGCCGGACTGGAAACGCCAGGCCACCGACAGAGAACTGGCCATCCTCGACGGCGCACCCCTCCTCGACCGGGTCTGAACCCCTCCAGGGGCAGCGACCGCCTCCGTAGCGGTGCCCAGAGCCGGCCTCGTACGCCTGCAACCGCATCGACCCGTCCCCGGGCACCCCGCGCCAGATCGTCGTCTGGCAGTCGGTCACAATCGCCGCCGTCCTCGCGTCAGTTCTCGGCATCGCCGCAGGCCGGGGCCTGACCGCTACACGGACCCGGCCCGCCGACGTACGCGTCGTCATGGACTGGACGGCCGCCTTTGCCGCCCTCACCCTGCGCCGCGAACCACCGCTCCGCGAAGACATGCTGCTGGTCGGCGTCGAAACCGCGCAGGGTGGCGCAGCCGAGGCCGGGCAGCCCGGTGAAGGGGGCCAGCTCTTCCTGGGGGAGCGGTCGGGAGGTGATGACGAGGCGGTACACGGCGTGCGGCTGCAGCCGTACCTGCTCGGCGAGCTTCTCCAGCAGACGCCGGCGGACCGCGGGGGAAGCGACCTCGTCGAGCCCGTCGACGACGACCAGCCAGGGCACCCCGTGGACGCGCGCCTCGAAGGCGGAGCGGTCTACGGGTCTCAGCAGGGTGCCCGCGCGGGCGATCGCGTCGCTGCCGGCTCAGTCGTGCGGGCTGATCAGGTCGGCGGCGGTGACGCGGACCGCGACCGCAACCTGCGGACACCAGGGCGTCCCGGCGTCGGGCTCGCGCAGCCGGCAGCGGGCGATCTGGCGTTCGAGGTGACGCCGAGGGTGGTCTTGCCCGCGCCGGGACCGCCGGTTGGGGGTGACGGCCGCGGGGGCGCTGCCGAGGGCCTGCGCGAGGTACTGGACGGTCGCCAACTCGGGGAGCGCGAGCGCGCCGGCGACCTCGTACACGGTCTTGCTGGAGGGGAGCGGGCCGGAGACGGATGCGGCAGTGCGGTGAGGAAGGCGTTGACGGAGGGGTGACCGGCGGTGGCGAGCGCCTGCTTGAACCAGTCGGCCAGGTCGTCCAGTTCGGCGATGGCGGCTTGGCCGTTGGTCCTGGGGCGTCCCGCGGTCATCGCCTATGGCTCCTCGTCTGGAATTTCCCCTGAGGGAAATTCGGCGTCCGGCGGAGAGTTGGCCGCATCCGATGGACGAGCGGGACGGATGCGAGGCGGGACATGTCGGTACTGGGTGCGCGGGGCTCCGGGCTGGGCGGCGCCGAGCCGTGGTGGCTCGTCACGGCACTGGTGGTGGAGGGCCGGTGGTGCGTGCTGCGTGCGGCGGGCACCGGGAATCGGAACACACGAGGCGGGTCCTGGCGGCGCTCGCCGACACGGAGTCCCGCCACCGGGCGGCGTTGGCCCAGGCCTGCGCATCACTGACCCCGACGGGCCGCCCGGGCCCGAACACCCGGCGCCAGGGCCGGCTCCGGCGTCGCGGCGGTGTGCGCACTTCGGCGGAGGCTTAGGCGGCACGGGGGCGGGACACCCCGGTTGGTTCGCGCGGGACGGCCCCAGCGGCGTCGCGGCGTCCCCGATGTCGGGTCTCTTCCCGGCTGACGGACCGGCCTTCGGACTGGCCGGCTCCTCCTGCGGTGGTGGATGCGGGGGAGAGGCCACCTGTAGGAGGCTGATCGTCGAGCCGCAGTGCTCCGCTTGCGGGAGCGGTCGGCCACGGGGCGGTTCGTCGGCGCATGCAACCTCCAGCAGGAAACCGGATACGGGGCGTTGCCCAAGATGTCGCGTTCGGCGAAAGTGCTCCAGAACGCTGCCCTGCGGTCCTAAAATTGCAGCCCAGCAAGCCCGCTCCCCGCGCACGCGGGGATGACCCGCACACCCCGGGCCGCTCCGCGAAGTACCTGGATTGCTCCCCGCGCACGCGGGGATGACCCCGCCGGCGCGATCGCCGACGACGGCTGCAACACCTGCTCCCCGCGCACGCGGGGATGACACCTCGGCGGTCCCGCAACGCTCGACAAAGCTCGCTGCTGCGTTCGTGCACGCCGCCACGCGACGGCAACGATGTGTGCCCGGGGCCCCTGCACCCCTACGCGCTGCCGAGAGGCTGTTCGGAGGGGTGCCGTCCCGCTACTGCCTCCCTGCCGGGCGCAGTACCCGGCGTACGGCACCGCGGAGCCACTGGTGGCCGCCGTCGGCGGTGTTGCGGGGGTGCCAGGCCATGCCGATCTTCAGGGGTGGCAGTGGCAGCGGGATGTCCAGCAGGTGTAGTCCCAGTGCGTGCGCCGTGGCGGTGAGTGGGGAGGCGGGCTCGCCGGGCAGTGCGGTCGGGACGAGGCAGACGGCGTTGCCGGACGCGGCCAGGGCCATCGCCGCCAGATGGCCGGGCAGCACGGTGCTGACCCGCCGGGTCAGGCCCTGCTCGGCCAGGGCCGTGTCCAGTGGGCCGGTGAAGCGGCCGCGGCGGCTGACCGCGATGTGCTCGGCCGCGGCCAGCCCGGCGGGGGTCAGGGGGCCTTCGGCAAGCGGATGCCCCGCCCGGACGCCGGCCGCCATCCGCAGCGTGACCAGTTCTTCGACCCGGGTCTCGGGGTCGACGTGGTCGATGGCCCCGATCTCCAGGTCGATCCGGCCCTCGCGCAGTGCGGGGCCCGCCTCCCACTCCTCGGCCAGCACCCGTAGCGAGACGCCCGGTGCCCGGCGCCGGGCCAGCCCCAGCAGTCCCGGCGCGAGCGCCGCGCCGACCAGGTCCGCCGCCTGGACGGTGAAGGTGCGCCGCAGCGCGGCGAGGTCGGTCCCGCCGCTCGGGGTGAACAGCGCCTCCAGGCTGCGCACCACCGCGGCGGCCTCGTCCCGCAGCGCCTCGGCGCGGGGCGTGGGCACCATCGCCTGGCCCGCCCTTACCAGGAGGGGGTCCCGGAGCACCCGGCGCAGCCGGGCCAGGGTGCGGCTCATCGCCGCGGGCGAGGTACGCAGCCGCGCGGCGGCCCGGGTGACGCTCTGCTCGGTCAGCAGGGCGTCGAGGGCGACGGCGAGATTGGCGTCGAGCGGGGGGTTGTTCGGAGCGTTGTGCGGGGCTGGGCTGCTGCTCACCGGCATTATTCCGTTCCGGGCAATGATCGGATGCTGAAGTTGCCATTGTGGCAATGCGGTGGGGATCTTCACCATGAAGGGGACGTACCGATCCGCTACGAGACCGCGAGGACCTCATGATCGTAATTACCGCCCCCACCGGAAACATCGGCCGGCAGCTCCTGTCGCTGCTGGTCGAGGCCGCCCCCGCCCACGGAGAGGAGCTGCGCGTCGTGGTCCGCGATCCCGCCCGGCTCCCCGAGGCCGTGCGCAGACGGGTCGACGTGGTCACCGGCTCGCACGGCGACGCCGCCACCGTCGAACGGGCCTTCACCGGGGCCGACGCCGTCTTCTGGCTGGTGCCGCCGGACGCGTCGGGCACGCCCGAAGAGGCGTACAGCGGCTTCACCCGCCCGGCCGCCCGCGCGTTCGCCGCCCAGGGCGTCGGCCACGTCGTCGGTGTCTCGGCGCTCGGCCGCGGCACCCCGCAGGCCGCCACGGCCGGGCTGGTCACCGCCTCCCTGGCCATGGACGACCTGATCGCCGGCTCCGGCGTCGCCTACCGCGCCCTGGCCAACCCGTCCTTCTTCGAGAACCTGCTGGAGGAGGCCGACTCGATCCGCGAGCACGGCGTCTTCACGGACACCGCGGCCGCGGACCGCCGGGTCCCGCTGGTCGCCGTCGCCGACATCGCCGCTACGGCGGCCGGGCTGCTGCTGGACCGCTCCTGGACCGGCGTCGGCAGTGTCCCGGTACTGGGCCCGCAGGACCTCTCGCCCGAGGACCTGGCCCGCATCATGACCGAGGAACTGGGCCGCCCGGTCCGCTACGAACGCCAGCCGCTGGAGGAGCTGCGGTCCACCATGCTCGACTACGGCCTGGGCGAGGCCTTCGTGGAAGGCATGGTCGACATGAAGCGCGCCAAGGATCAGGGACTGGACGCGGGCGTCGAGCGCTCCCGGCCGCCCTTCCCCGCCACCGAGTTCGCCCGGTGGTGCGCGCAGACCCTCAAGCCCGCCGTCCTCGCCGCACCGGAGGCACCCGATGCCCGCTGACCGGACCGAGCCGCCCGTCACCGCGTTCATGCTGGTGAAGACCACGCCCGAGTGGCTCGCGCTGACCGTGGCCGAGCGGGTCCGTGCCTTCACCACCGAAGTCGTCCCGGTGATCGAGGCCCGCACCCACGGGGTCCGGTCCCGGTTCTACGACACGGAGTTCTACTCGGCGCGGGTCACGGACATCTGGGTCTGGGAGGCGGACGACCACGAGGCCTACCGGCTGCTGATCGACGCCCTGCGCGAGACCCCCTTCTGGGACCGCTACTTCGAGGTCGTGGACCTGCTCGTGGGCACCGAGAACGGCTACGCCCGCACCTACGGCCTGGAACCGCTGGCCACCCTCGCCACCTGAGCCCCCCCGGCCCGCCCGCCCCCGGCCCCCCCGACAGACCGGCCGATCGGTGCCGCCCGCATCCCCGCGTGCGCACCGGCCGGCCAGTCGGCGATCCCGCATCAGGCCGTGGTCGTCAGCAGCTGATCGTGCCCCTGCGCAGGGCGTGGCCGCCGTCGTTGGCGTCGTCGGACCAGTAGACGGGCTTGGCGCCGGACACGCATTCGCCGGAGCCGGCGAGGGCGAAGCCCTCGTTGTTGTAGTCGGGCATGCCGGTGGGCCGGTTGTAGACGGCGCTGGTGGTGAAGGCGCCGGTGGCGTCGATCTTCAGGGTGCGGTGCTGGCCGTGGCAGGTGTCGTCGCAGACCGCCCACAGGCGCGTGGCCTGGGGTTCCCACTGCAGTTCCATCACTCCGGCCATGCCGCTGCTGAGGGAGGCGACGCGGGTGTAACCGCCGGAGTCGGCGAGGACGTAGCCGTAGATCATGCCGGTTCCCTCGACGCCGACGAAGAACACGCCGCCGCTGTGGGCGCCGTAGCGGGCCGGGTCGTAGGCCGCCCCGGTCGAGGCGTCCTTGAAGGCCGCGCCGGTGAGGTAGCCGTCGGGGACCCAGGTGATCCCCTCCAGGCCCAGGTTCGAGCCCGCCGAGGGAAGGTCGGAGGTGAGGTTCCACTCCTTGGACGCGGTCAGCGAGGATCCGGACGCGGCGACGTCGTACTTCAGTACCGACAGGCGGCTGGTGCCGGAGGCGTTGCCGTCGCGCTCGCTGGCGACGAACGCCCCGCCGGCCGAGCCGGAGCCGGTCAGGGTGACGCCCTCGCTGTCGGGGCTGCCGGAGCCACCGGGGAAGCGCAGGGTCTTGCCTGAGGACCAGCCGTTGCCCGTGTCCGGCTTCCAGCCGGTCGAGCCGTCACGCACCAGGCGCCACAGCTTCCCGCTGTTCTGCGCGCCCCACAGCACGTCGCCCTCCTGGTAGAGGCCGCTCAGATCCTGCCCGAACACGTTGGAGGCGTCGGCGGTCGCCACGCTGCTGCTGCCCGGCCACGCCACCGGAGTGGTCGAACCCCCGCCGCCCGAGGTGCCGCAGTTGTTCTGCGCGCCCAGGGTCACGGCCGTGGCCTGCTTGAAGGCACCGGTGCCGTCCGGGCAGCGCGACCAGGACGGATCGGAGTGCGCGCTCCAGGAGAAGCCGTCGACCAGGGTCTTGCCGTCGGCAAGGTAGAGCCGGGCCTCGTCGTCGGAGCCCAGGCCGAAGGTGGTGTGGACGTCGAACACCCGGTACCCGCCCGCGGCCAGCGTGGTTCCAGCGGCGATCTTGTACGTGTGGTCCTTGTCGTTGTCCTTGAGGATCCAGCCCGAGACGTCGATCGCGGCGGTGCCCTTGTTGAACAGCTCGATGGAGTCGTTGACGTCGCCGGTGGTCACCACCTCGTTGACGCGGATGGAGTCGCCGGCGGCGGCGTGCGCCGCGGGCACACCGCTCAGCGCGCCCGCGGCCAACAGCGGGCCGGCGACGAGGAAACGGACAAGGGCGCGCCGCCCACGGCGGGCGATCGATCGGTTCACGGAGATTCCGTCCTGACATGGTCATGGGAAGGACGGCCCGATGGTCCCGGCCCGGGCCCAACGGCCGACTTCCGCCATGAGGACAGCTCGTGAACGCCAGACGCACCGTGACCACAGCGGCAGGTGACAGCGCCGAACCACCGGGCCCGGCCCGAGCGAGTGGTCACTCCTGCCCGCGGTCAGGTCAGGGACCCCTTCCAGCCGACCCGAGTCGCGACGGACAGCGCTCCGTGGTGCAGGTCGAGCCGGCCGGCCGTCGTGGCCGTGCCCGTCAGGACAAGGGAACCGGGACCCTGGAAGGCGTCGGTGCTCAGGCGGAAGGCGTCGTGGGCGGTGCAGCCGAGGGTGCGCAGTCGCCAGGGGGAGTGGGCACCCTGATGGGGGTGGGGCGGAAGGGCGAGCTGGAGTTGAGCGAATGCGGGGTGGTCCGTGCCGTACCGGGTGTGTGCTGCCGTCCAGGAGGCCATGAGGAGAGCAGCCTGCGAGGGCGGAACCGATGCGGGAGGGGTACTGGTTACCCAGGGATAGCGACAGCCCGTCCGCCGTGGGCGCCAGGACCGCGCTCCGGGTGTCGCGGAAGTCGAAGGCGACCTCGGTGAGGTCCTCCAGCGTCAGGCCGAGCAGGGCGGGTTGCGCGGAGACGGGCTCGTCGGAGGTGTAGGTGCGGGTGACGGCCAGTTGGAGGAAGGCGGCCAGGCGGGTGCCGGCGCGCTCTACCCGCAGGTGATGGACGGTGGCCGTCTCCAGGTCGTAGTCGGAGGTCAGATCGGCAACGGTCTCCCGGGTCAGCGGGCGAACCGGTGCCATGACGTATCCGCGGGAGTCGCGGCCCGCAACGTACGGCCTGGCCGGGGGCAGCAGCGGTTCGATCTCGTACCCCGCCGCGGCGGCCTGCCGGGTCATCCACCCGCGTCGCCGCTCGCCGAAGTCGGCCATCCATTCCAGCGCCGTCAGCGCCCGCCGCTCGCGCTCTTCGGCGCTTGCCGTGGCCGCCGCCCAGAACAGGGGAGCCAGGTTGTTGTCCCACACGTCTGCAACCATGCGGATGGTTTCCCGGTCGAAGCTGCGGGCATCGGCGGCAGCATCGCCGATCTGCGCCACCGATCGGTCCAACAGCGCCCCGAGCAGGGGCGCGGCCGACCCGCCGCTCGCGCGCCGGCGCGGGGGCTTGGTCCACCAGGAATCACGGGCCGTCATGCCGTGATCGTCGCACGCCGTACGGCGAGACCCCGGGCTGGACTGCGAAGCCGGGTGGGCTGTCAACGCCGGGGCCTCGACCCGTGGTGGACGGCCCCAGGACGCGAGGCCCTCCCGCACGGCGGAAGGGCCTCGCGCACATCTGTCCGCCCCCGTGGCGCGCAAACCGGCACGGCGCCCCAGCGCACCCCCGTCGACCGGAAAGGCCCCCCGCGATCACACGGGGCGAACGTCACTGCCGTCGGAGGAGCGCGGTCAGTACAGGGTCACGGAGCTGGCCCGGTCGTTGATTCCGGTGGGGACGTTGATCGGGGGCCCGTAGGCGCCGTACTGAGCCAGGAGCCCGCTGTAGTCGGAGCCGTCGTAAAGGCTGAGGGTTCCGCCGCTGCGGTTCCAGACCGAGCTGATCCTGTTGTTCATGTCGTAGTTCGCGAGCTTGAAGGAGCCTGCGGACGGGACCACCCAGAGCAGGCCCCCTCCGTTGGAGTTCTGGAAGACGCAGGACTGGCCGTGGAGGCAGTTGTCCCACACGGTGGCCACCGACTGCGGGTCCGAGACCTTGATCGGCCGGATCACGGCGGAGCCGCCGATCGAGGTGGTGCCGACGGGGGAGGCGCCGGCCGCCGGGGCCAGCGTGAGGGTGGAGACGAGCGCGGCGGCCGCGGTGGCGAGGGTGACGGTGATCTTGCGCAAACGCATCGGTGTACTGCCCTTCGAAGTTCCGGTCCGCACATCCGCACCTCGAAGAAGGCGCGGCCATCGAGGCGGACATGAGGCTGGGTTGTCGAGCGGGATCAGCCTGGCCGAGCGGAAAGGGGATCGCATTGTAAAAACACGGCAGGAATAGGAAGGGTCAAGTCCACTTGCGTTCTCATGGAATCCGGCCACGCCCGGGTGCCCAAGATGGCTCAAGATCGGATTGCCGAGACGATCGACCGTTTCCGAATATCGGGAGGTCGACCCGGCTCCGCCCGGCGCCGCCGGACCTTCCGCTCCCTCGAAGAAGGGCAGAACGTGACCGATGCCTTCGCGCGACCGCACAGCCTGCATTTCCGGCCGGCCGACCCGCTGCGCGGCATGATCCGGAACTATTCCAGTTACGCCTACGGGGGTCTGGAGATGCCCCGGCGCCGCATGCTCACCCCCAATACGGTGGCCACCCTGAACTTCGCATTCGAAAAACCCGTCCTCACCCGGGACATGGTCGATCCGAACGTCGTGCGCACGGTGTCCTCGCAAGCCGATCTGCCCGCCACCACAGCCCTCCTGGCCCAGCACAACGGTGACGTCAGCGGCGTGGCCATCCGCATGACACCGATGGGCGCCTACCGGCTCTTCGGGGTGCCGATGTCCCACTGGGAAGCGCCCGATCTGGAACCGGGCCACCTGTTGCCCCGCCTCATGCGGCTGCTGCCCGAGCAACTGCGGGCCGCGTCCCCGCACGAGCGCCCCGGTCTGCTCGACCGGGCGCTGGCCCCCTTGCTCGACTCGGGTCCCGCCGTCTCCCCGGAGGTGACCTGGGCCTGGCACGAGCTGCACCGCACCCGCGGACGGATACGGGCCGCGCAACTGGCGGCGGGCGCGCTGTGGAGCGTCAGACACCTGGAGCGCCAGTTCCGCCAGCAGGTCGGCCGTTCTCCGGCGGCCATCGCCCGGATCCTGCGCTTCACCCACGCCATCCGGCTCCGCGACGCCGGACTGCCGCTGGCCCGTGTGGCGCAGCTGGCCGGCTACCACGACCAGGCCCACTTCACCCACGTCTTCCGGTCCACCACGGGACTGACCCCCACCCAACTCGCCGTGGACCGACTCGACTGGAGCTCTTCACTCCTCCCCCTCCTGACCTCCGGATCCCCGGCCTGACCCGCTGCCAGAGGCTGTGAGCACGTGCGGAAGCCGTCCCCGCATGGCACCTGACCGGGGAGCCCGGAGACCGGTGCAGCCCGGAGCCCCCGGGCGCCTCGGAGACCGGGACGGGGGTCAGGGGCTCAGCAGGGCCTCCAGCAGGGGGCGGAAGTGGGCGAAGTCGGGGGTGGGGAAGGCCGGGTCCTTGGCCTGTTCGTCCCAGCGGCGTACGGCCACTGCGTCGGCCGCACCCGGGAGGGATTCGAAGGCGCGGGCCTGCTCGGCGGTCATCGGGCCGCCCTGGACGCGCAGGGTGTGGACGGAGGCTTCGGAGAGCAGGTCGAAGTAACCCGGCTCGGCCGTGCAGAGGTAGCGCTTCGCGGCCACGTGCAGCCGGACCGGTTCGGTCACCTCCGGACCGAACCACCGGGCCAGCCAGTCGGCCCCGGTGTGGCTGTGCCGGTTGTCCTGGCCGCCCTCCATCAGGTCGCGGCCGGTCACGGTTCCGTGGAAGTGCCCGATGTCGTGCAGCAGCGCGGCCGCCACCAGGTGCGCGGGGGCCCCGGCGGCCTCGGCGAGGGCTCCGGCCTGGAGCATGTGCCCGGCCTGGGTGACGGCCTCGCCGAAGTACTCGGCGCTGCCCTCGCCCTCGAAGAGGCGGGCGAGCGCATCGACGGGGCCGGTGGAGCCGGTGGTGTCGTCGGGGGTGTTCATGCGGGGGCTCCTTCGCGGCGCAGGACGGCAAGGGTGGAGAGCAGCCCGTCGAGATCGGCGTACGTCCCCTGGAGGTGGCGTCCCCCCGATTCGGCGAAGGCGGTACGGGCGTGCAGCAGACGGGTGTTGTCGAAGACCACGCAGTCGCCGGGCGCGAGGCGGAAGTCGAGCCGGAGCGCGGGCCGTTCCAGCAGCTCGGCGAAGAGGCGGTAGGCCGCGTAGAACTCCTCCAGGACCTCGGCGGGCTGGTGCAGCGTGGAGATCGAACGGTTGTTGAAGCGGACCTCGCGGATCCGTCCGAGCGGGTCCACCCCGATCAGCGGCCGGTGGGCGCGCAGTTCGCAGCGCGCGTCGGCGAAGGCGAACTCCACCGGCACCAGCGTCAGCACCTCGAAGGCCTCCGGTTCCCGCTCGCGCAGCAGGGCGGCGGCGTGGAAGCCGTCGACCAGCCCGGAGTCGCCGCCCCGTGCCTCGTTGCGCAGGCAGTGCAGCAGCTGGAGGGTCGGTACGGGATCGCGGTAGGGGTTGTCGGTGTGGGGGGTGATCAACGCACCGGTGAACGCGAGGTTGTTGGGGTCGGCCTCCACGCGGACCTCGAAGAGCTCCCCGTAGTTGGTCTCGCGCACGAAGCCGAAGGTGCGTGCCACGTCCAGCACCATCCGGTCCCGGCACGGAACCTCACGCAGGAGGGCGAAGCCCAGCCGGACCACGCCGTCGAGGATCTCCTCGCGCACGGCGCGGGAGCCGATGTACGCGTCCCAGTCGGCCTGCGGGATCCGCCCCTCCAGGTCTGCTGCGGCCCACAGCTCCTTGTCCGCCTCGGTCCGCCCGTCCCCGGCCGCACGGTACGCCGGTCCGTCCGGGGCGTGGTCGTCGAGCCACTGGGCCGGGTACCGGGAGCGGTGGCCGTCCGGCTGCCACTCCACTTCCCAGCCGGCCCCGCCGTCGGGGGCGGGCGCCTCGCGCACGGTGCCGACGGCCAGGCCCGCGGGCAGCTCGGTGATCTGGAACAGCTTCTGGCCGGTGCGCGGGTCGCGGCACTCGGCGCAGGGGCAGTTGTCGCGCAGCCAGGGCGCGGGCGGTCGGGTGATCGCCGGTACGGACATCGTGGCTCCTGCCATGCTCGGAGAAGTTGTATATACAACTTGGCTCGGCCCGCAGCGTGGCAGGACCAGGTGACCGGCAGGTGGCGCACAGGTGACTGGAACGCAGGGACCGGAACACAGGTGACCGGAACCGGATCGCGCCGCCGTCCGTCCGAGACCGCAGGTGACCGAGCGAAGGGTGTGGGGGAGACGGTGCGAGCGGCAGGGGTGCGGACGGCGGGGGATTGCGTGGCGTGGGGGCGGGTCGCCAGGGAGCGGGTGGCGAGGGGGTGGGTTGCGAGGAAGTGGGTGGCGAGGGGGTGGGGCGCAAGGGAGTGGGTGGCCGGAGTGTCGAGGGTGGGGGTGCGGGCGGTTCGGTGGGCCGGGCGGAGGGCCGGGCTGCTGCTGCTCGCGCTGCTCGCGACCCAGCTGGGGTCCCTCGTCGGCCCGGCCTACGCCTGCGGCTGCGGGGCCATGGTCCCCGACGGCACCTCGCGGATCGGCGTCTCCCGCGAAGCCTCCGTGGTCCGCTGGGACGGCAGGACCGAACAGGTGGCGATGCGGTTCACCGTCGGCGGCGACGCCAAGCGGGCCGCCTGGGTCATGCCCGTACCGGGACGGGCCACCGTCCGCCTCGGCGACGCGGCGCTGTTCTCGAACCTGGTGGCCCTGACCGGGCCCGAGTACCGCACCCGCGGCTACTTCTGGCCCCGACGAGGGGACTGGCCCCTCGACTCCGGCCGGGGGGACGCGGCCGGAGCCGCCCCGCCCGGCAGCGCCGAGGCGCAGGTCGGCGTCATCGGCCGGGAGCGGCTCGGCGACTTCGACGTGGCCCGCCTGACCGCCACCGACCCCGAGGCGCTGGGCGACTGGCTCGGAGCCAACGGGTTCCTGCTCCCGGACCGGCTCTCCGCCGAGCTGGAACCGTACGTCGCCCAGCACTGGGAGTACGTCGCCGTACGCCTCGCCCCCCGGGAGCCCGGGGCCGTCCTGCGCGGCACCCTGGACCCGCTCCTGATCCGCTTCGACAGCGACCGGCTCGTCTACCCGATGCGGCTGTCGCGCCTGGCCGCCACCGCGCAGTCCCTGGGTCTGTACGTCCTGGCGGAGCACCGCATGGAACCCGCCTCCGCGATCGGCGGCAACGCGCCCGAGGTGACCTTCGCCGGGCGGATCACCCCGACGGGACCGGTCGCCGAATTCGCGGGCGCGGAGCCGGTGTTCCTGACCGCGATCGACCAGAGCTTCCCGGTCCCGTCCCGGATCGACGGCGACCACGAACTGCGCGCCGCCGCCGGCGACGCCCCGTACCGCCGGGTCGAGTACACCGACGAGCTGCTCACGGCCGGGGGCGTTCCGGTCTGGATCCTGGCGCTCGGGGGCGTGCTCGCGGCGGTGGCCCTGGCCGCCGTCCTGGCCGCGCTGCGGCTGAGCCGCGGCCGGACGGCCGCGGGGGCGGGGCGCCCCGACGCGTAACGGCGCCGGGAAGCCCGCGGTTCGCTGGGCGGGGAGGCCGGCCTTACGCGGCCCGCCGGTAGCTGTGCGCGCGCTCCGCGGTCCGGCCGGCCTCCCGGGCCAGTGCCGGGGCGCAGAGCCACCAGGCGATCAGCCCGGCTCCGGCGCCCGCCACCGCTCCGGCGGCGGTGTCGCTGAGCCAGTGCGCGTGCAGCCAGGTGCGGCTCCACATCATGGCCACCGTGAACACCGCGCCGCCGATCCACCACGCCCGGCGCCGGGCGGCCGGGACGAGGAGCACGCCGACGAGGACGACCAGGAGCGCCGCACCAGCCGCGTGTCCGGAGGGGAAGGAGCCGTGGTCGACCCGGACCAGCGGGTTCTCCGGGCGCGGCCGGTCCACCAGGTGCTTGAGGCCCTGGACGACGAGCATGTTCCCGGCCATGTAGGCGAGGAAGAGGAACCCCGCCGACACCCAGCGCCGCCGGACGAGCAGGAACGCGAGCAGGGCGAGCGGGACGACGGAACCCAGCGGGCCCCCGAACCAGTTCAGCAGCGCGGCGACCGCGGAGGGCAGCCCCTCGTGCGGTCCGCCCATCCAGGACAGCCAGCGGTCGTCGAGGGACTGGAAGGACGGCCGGCCGGCGTCCCTCCGTACGACGAGCCCGAGCGCGGCGGCGGATCCGAGCAGGGCGATTCCAAGAGTGAGGGTGCCGGTGCTCCGGCTGCCCCGGTCCGTCGCGGAGGCGGGTGCGGCGACTTCGAGGGGTGGGTCAACGGGGATCGTGGACATGGCTGTGCTGCCTCTCGCGGCGGGTGGAGAAGGAGGGGAAGACGAGGGGAACGCAGGGGGTGTGGCGGGTTTTGTGTGGCCACATCACGTGCTTACACGTGTAATCAGGGAATGTAGCCATGCCCACCGCGCACCACAAGCCCTCGTGACCGGCAGCCCGACAGTTCCGCGCCGCGTCAGCTCCGCGTCCCGTCAGCTCCGCGCCGCGTCAGTTCCGTGCGTCGGCCCCCGGCCGGATGATCGTGATCCCGGGCCCGCGCGCCGCCCCCATCGCCGCCAGTGCGTCCGGCGCCCCGTCCAGCGGGATGGTGGAGGTGACCAGCAGATCGGGCCGCAGCGCCCCGGAGCGGACGAGCTCCATCATCGGCGGGTACGCGTGCGCCGCCATGCCGTGGCTGCCGAGGACCTCCAGCTCCCAGCCGATGATCCGCTCCATCGGCAGCGCCGTGGCCCCCTGCGCCGCGGGAAGCAGCCCGACCTGTACGTGGCGTCCGCGCCGGCGCAGCCCGGACACCGATGCCGCGGCCGTGGCCGGGGAACCCAGCGCGTCGAGGGACAGGTGCGCACCGCCGCGCGTCAGCTCCCGTACGGCTTCGGCCGCGTCGGCCCGCCCGGGGTCCACGCAGTGCGCGGCCCCGAAGGCGCGCGCGAGCTCCAGCGCGGCCGGCGCAGTGTCCACGGCCACCACCCGGGCTCCCGCCGCCACGGCGATCATCACGGCCGACAGGCCGACCCCGCCGCAGCCGTGCACGGCGACCCACTCGCCCGGCGCCGCCCGCCCCCGTACGACGACGGCCCGGAAGGCCGTCGCGAACCGGCAGCCGAGCCCGGCAGCGGTGGCGTACGAGAGCTCCTCGGGCACGGCCACCAGGTTGACGTCGGCGTGCTCCAGGGCCACGTACTCGGCGAAGGACCCCCAGTGCGTGAATCCGGGCTGCGTCTGCCTAGCGCACACCTGGTGCTGCCCCGCGGCGCACTCGGCGCAGCGTCCGCACGCGCAGACGAAGGGCACCGTCACCCGGTCACCGGTACGCCAGTTGGCGACCCTCGGGCCCACCGCCTCGACCACACCGGCCAGTTCGTGGCCCGGCACGTGCGGGAGCGTGATGTCCGGGTCGTGCCCCATCCACCCGTGCCAGTCGCTGCGGCACAGCCCCGTCGCCTCGACCCGTACGACCACCCCGTCGTCGGACGGCACCGGATCCGGCACGTCCCGCACTTCGCCGGGCTCCCCGTACCGCTCGAACACCACCGCGCGCACGCCGACCGCCTCCACTCGCCTGATCCGTCCGCCCGCCCCGGGCTCCCTTGTCGGCCCGGGACCCGGATGCGAAGCTGCCGGGACGACCACCACACACCATCAGGGGGACCCCATGACCCGCAAGACGGCCCGCACGACGACCGGCCAGATGACTGGCGAGACGGCCGGCCGGACGACCGGCAAGCGCGCCACGGCGGTCGCCGTGTCCGTCCTGCTCGCCCTCACCGTCACCGCCCTCGGCGCGAGCGCTTCGGCGTACGCCGCCGCGGGCGACAAGAAGGTCGAGGTCATCAAGTAGCCGACCGGGAGCCGGACCGGCCAACGGTCCGGCTCGCGGGGGTCTCCCTACACTGGCGGGCATGGTAAGCCGCATCAGTGAGCTGGTCATCGACTGCGCCGACCCCGAGCGCCTCGCCGCGTTCTGGAGCGAGGCCCTCGGCTACGTGGAGCTCGCCCGGGAGGACGACGGGAGCATCGAGATCGGGCCGCCCGGCGCCGGCTTCGGAGGTCCGCAGCCCACTCTCGTGCTCAGCCCGAGCAGCGACCCGCGCAGAGGGAAGCTCCGCCTGCACATCGACGTCAGCCCCGTCGACCGCGATCAGGACGCCGAGCTGGAGCGCCTGCTCGCGCTCGGCGCCCGTCCGGCCGACGTCGGCCAGACCGGCGCCGAGAGCTGGCACACCCTGGCCGACCCGGAAGGCAACGAGTTCTGCCTCCTGCGCACCCGGCTGCAACCCCTCTGACCGTTCACGGCCCGGCCTGATCGACAAGACACCCCCTAGGACGGCTTGGCGGAGGACCAGGCGGTGACGGTCACCTTGTCGTCGCAGAAGGCGAACACCCCGTCGTCCATGGCGATCTGGTGCTTCCCGGCGCCGAGTACGCCGATGACCGCCGTCGGGTACGAGGCCGGGGTCGCACCGGACGCGCAGTAGCCGTCCGCCTCGCCCTGGACCTGGACGAAGGTGAGCTTCGTCCAGGCGCGGGCGCCCGGGGCCAGCACCGGGTCGGCGGCGCCGGGACCGGTGTGGGTGGTGGCCAGGGGCTTGTTCTTGTCCGGAGAACCGTTGCCCGCCGCCGCGACCGTCGGGTACCCGTACACCGCGCAGGGGGACGCGGAGGTGTTGGTGACGGAGACGACGGCCGCCCCGGTCCCCGTGCCGGGCGGGCGGACGTCGGCCTGGTGGCCCTCGGAGACCTTGATGTCGTCCACCGCGCAGGGCTTCTTCTTGCCGCCCCCGGCACCACCGGTCGTGCCGCCCTTGTCGCCGCCGGTGGGCGTGGCCTCGGCCGGCCGCGAGGGCGGAGTCGGTGTCGACGAGGCCGAGGGTGCCGGCGGCGCCGCCGGGGCGGCGGCCCCGCCGCCGTCGCCGGTCGGCGTACAGCCCGTCATCAGGGCGGCGGCCGCCAGGGCCGTCGCCAGCGCCGCCGCGGTCCGGGCGGTGCCTGCTGTGTACTGCATGGGTGCTCCCCGAGGTTCACGACCGGTCCGGCACCGGCACTCGCGTGCAGGAACACGGCTCCTTGTCCCGAGCAGGTTCCCGCCGAGCGCCGCTGTGGCGGTTCCGTGACGCGCCCATGACGTGCGAGGGTCACCCCGGCGCCGTACACCGGACCGGGCCGGGCATCGGGGCGCGGCACGGCACGGCATGGCAAGCGCGCCGCCGGACACCCCCTAGCCCTTCGCGCGGCTCAGGGCCAGGTCGGCCAGGGCTTCGGGGGCGCCCGGCTGGTCGCGGATGCCGGGGAAGGCGTTGACGTCCACGATCAGCGGGGAGCCGTCGGCCGTGGCGATGATGTCGACGCCGTAGACGTCCAGGGAGTAGAGCGCGCCGACCCGGCGGGTCAGCTCGGCCCATCCCTGCGGGAGCCGGGGGAGTGGCAGGGTCGGGCCGCGGCCCTCCGGGGAGAGTTCCGAACGGCGCAGGGCCGCGAAGACGCGGCCACCGATGGCCCAGAGCTTGTGGTCCCAGCCGCTGTTCGGGGCGAAGTCCTGTACCACCACCGGCTCGTCGGGCCATTCGTCCGCCAGTTTCCGGAGCCCCGCAACGTCGTCGACCCGGGCCACGAGGTCCGCACGGCGGCTGTGACGGCTCTTCACGACGACGGGGAACGCCGGCGAGACCCCGGCCGCCCACCGCGCCAGCGGGCCGACGGTACGGGTTCCCGCGAACGGCAGCCCGGCCCGGCCGGCCAGCTCCGCCATCAGGGTGCGGTCCTGGCAGAGCGTGGTCGCCGCGGCGGAGTTCACCACCGGCGCCCCGAGCCGCTCCAGGTGCCGGGCCAGTTCCAGTCCGGGCGGGGTGTGCGCCTTGAGGAGGTACACATCGGCCGGGGTTCCCGCGGGCGGGCCCGCCGCGTCCGGTGAGCCGGGATCCAGCAGCTCCACCCGGTGCCCGGCAGCCCGCAGGAGGCCGGCCGCCGCCGAGAGCAGCGGGTGGCCGGGGTTGTCCGTGATCAGGCCGATCCTCATACGGGCTCTCCCGTCGAGGCGGCCGAGGCGGCCGAGGCGGCCGAGGGAGTCGGGGCCACGGCGGCTGCGGTGGCGGTGGCGGTGGCGTTGGCCGCGGCCGTGGACTGGAGGGGGATCGACACCTCCTGTCCCGACAGGTGGAGGAGGGCGGACCCGGCGCCCGGGCAGGACCGTGCACCAGCACCCCGCGCGAGGTCCAGTACCGCGCGGGCCACCCGGGCCGCCGCGTCCGGTACCTGACGGAAGCTCGGGAAGTCGTTCACGTCCACGACCACCGGCCCGTCGGGCCCCAGCAGCACGTCCACCCCGTACAGGTCGAGCCCGTACACCTCCCCGACCCGCGCACCGATCTCCGCGATCTCCGCCGACAGCGGGACGAGCCGCTCCGGGACGGAGGTGTCCGGATGCAGGGGGGAGCGCCGCTCGGTGGCGAAGAGCTCCCCGCCGACCGCGTACACCTTGAGGTCGGTGCCCGAGTTCGGGACGTACGGCTGGGCGACGAGCATGCCCTCGCCCGCCAGTTCGGGGAGCATCGCGGCCAGCCGGTCCGGCGAGGAGACCAGGTGCACGGCCCGCCCCGAGCTGCCGTCGGCGGGCTTGACGACCAGCGGGTACTCCGACGCCGGTATCTGCGCCAGCAGTTCCGGCCGGGCCGCGGCGTAGGTCGGCGGCAGCGGCAGGCCCCGCCCGCGTCCGATGGCGGCGGCCAGCGCCTTGTCCCGTACGCCCCGGATCGCGCGGGCGTCGTTGACGGTGGTCGCCCCGGCCGCGGCGGCGGCTTCGAGCAGGGTCAGCCCGGGCCCGCCGGACACCGTCTTCAGGACCCAGGCGTCGTGGGCCCCGGCGTCGACCGCCTCGCTCATCCGCAGCAGCGATCCGCCGGGCCTCAGCACTTCCACGCGGTGGCCCCAGGACTTCAGCTGCCGGACCACCTCGTTCGGCATGCCGTCGTGGCGGTAGTGCTCCTCCACCAGGAAGCAGAGCCTCATGGATCTTCCTCGTATTCCCCGGACGTCCGCCGATCCCGCCCGGCGAGTTGTGACGTCACAGGATGTCATGGGCCGCAATGTGCCGATCGGTCCGTGCCGGGAGGGGGTGACACGGGCCCCGGCCGCCGGGTTCGACTCCTCTCGTGACCCGTCGTCAACCGCCTCGGCACCCCCGGTGGCAAACCGTGCCACCAAGGGTGCGTAATCTTCCCGAGGTTCGTCGTGAGGCCGCCGATCGGCGAGCCCAACGGCTGCGGGTGGAGGGGCAGAAGACTGCCCGGGCCCCGACCGCGGCGCAACCCCCGCAGCCCTTCTCCGGATGACCCCGGAGGCCGGGCAGTGGGCAGCCGGTTCCGCGCCGCGGCTTCACCGCCGGGCCTCGATCCGCGTACCCCCTCCCCCTCCCGCGCTCTCGCCCTTGCCCGCGCCCTTGCCCTCGCCACCGGCGACCCGGCCGTGTCCGTGTCCGGGCACGCACCTCAGGAGTACTCCCATGTCCCCCTCTCCCTATGGGCCCCACGACCCCCAAGGGCAGCCTCCTTCGGGTCCTGCTTACGGCTACCCCGGTCCCCTTCCGCCCCCGCCCGCGGGACCGCCTCCCCGTCGCCCCCTCAGTCCTGGCCAGCGCGTCGGCCTGAGCGGCTGCGGCATCCTCGTCGGCGGCTTCGTCGTCCTCGTCGTAGCGGGCATGGCGTGGGGTCCGGAGACGGTGACCAAGGTCAAGGAGAAGCCGGTTCCCGGGCCGACCGTCACGGTCACCGCCGCCGCGGCCCCCGCGGTCACCGTGACCGCGTCGCCACCGCTCCTGCCGCCCGGGATCCCGCAGTTCACCGGCGGGACGTGGAAGGAGGCCCTGACCCGGACGGTCAAGGTGGAGGCCCGCAGTGCTTATGCGGACGTGCAGCTCCCCGCCGACCCCGCCGCGTGGAAGGTGTGCGGGCAGGAAGGGGCGCTCGTCGACGGCGCGGCCGCCACGGTCGTCCTCCACCTCGCCGAGGCGACCTGCCCGGCCAGGATCGGCGACCGGCTCACCCCGGAACCCGCCCCGCCGCCGGCTGCGCAGGCTCCGGACGGCAAGCCCGCCACCAGCGGCGGCGCCGGTGGTTCGGCAACCGGTGGTTCGGCAACCGGCGGTTCGGCAACCGGTGGTTCGGCAACCGGCGGCGGCTCGACGGGCGGCGGATCCACCGGCAGTGGGGGCTCCACGGGCGGCTCCACCGGCGGCGGTTCCTCCCGGGTTGTCCACCCCGGCTCGTTCTGCTCGCCCGCCGGAGCGGCCGGTGTGACCGAGGCAGGTACGCCGATGGTGTGCGGCCCCGGGTCTGACGGCCGCAACCGCTGGAAGAGGTCCTGAGTGCTTCCGTGCGGCCGCGCCCGTGGGCCGCATGCCGAGACGTTCGTGAACTGGCTTCCGTTCAAATGGTTACAGAAGAACCCTTACTGATCCCGGGTGACGTGAAAACTTGTCAGAGACTGCCCAAAGCGATCAACAACTCTCCTATAGTGATCCCTCGTTGCCAGGAACCTTCTCCTCCATTTACGCCCGGTATGAGGCTTTGATTGATGACGGCGTCGCCCTCCCCCCTTCGCCCCTCCGCGCTGGCCCTGCTGATCACCGCAGTCGCCGGTGGCGCGCTCACCACGGCGGCGGTGGCCGCGGCCCCGGCGTCCATCGCCACCGCCCTCGGCTGGTTCGCCGGCGCGGGCGTCCTGCTGCTCTCGGTCGCGGCCTTCGCCGTCACCTGGGGCGCGCGCACCTCGCGGATCCAGCGCGCCCGGATATCCGGCCTGAGGACCGAACTGATGGCGCGTGACGCGCACATCGCCCGGCTGATCGCCGACGCGACCCGCGACGCGGCCGCGCACACCGCCGAACGCTCCCGTCTCACCGGCGAACACACCGCAGAACTGGAGCACCTGACGGCCGAGCACGCCGCCGCACTGAACCACCTGACGGCCGTCCACTCCGCCGAACTCGACGGCCTGGCCGCCGCCCAGAACGCCTCCCGCGAGCGGCTCGGCGGAGAGCTGCGCCGCGCCGAGTCCGGCCGGGCCGCCGCCATGGCCGCCGCCGCCAACGCCGCCGGGCGGATGCAGGCCCTGGCCACGGGGATGCTCGCGGACCTGCGCGACATGGAGCACCGGCACGCCGACGAGGACGTCCTCGGCGACCTGCTCCACCTCGACCACCGCACCGCCCAGGCCGGCCGCCTCGCCGACTCCATCGCCGTCCTCACCGGAGCCCGTTCGGGCCGCCGCTGGGCGAAGCCGATCGTCATGGAGTCGATCCTGCGCGGCGCGATGGGCCGCATCGGCGGCTACCAGCGGGTCAGGCTCCACTCCACCAGCGACGCCGCCGTCGCCGGGCACGCCGCCGAGGGCGTCATGCACGCCCTCGCCGAACTCCTCGACAACGCGGCCAACTTCTCCCCGCCGACCGCCGAAGTCCACGTCTACGTGGAGGAGGTGCCGTCCGGGATCGTCATCACCGTCGAGGACAGCGGCCTCGTCATGAGCGAGGTCCAGCTGCGCCGCGCCGAACAGGCCGTGACCGCCGACTCCCTGGACCTGGCCGGACTCTCCGGGACCCGGCTCGGCCTCGCCGTCGTCGGCCGGCTCGCCCGCAAGCACGGACTGACCGTATCGTTCCGGCCCTCCGCACGCGGCGGTACGGGCGCCCTGATGATGCTCCCGCAGGAGCTCATCAGCCGGACGCCCGCGGACAGCCCCGCCGCGCCGCAGGCCGCCCCGGTGCAGTCGTCCGCCCGGGTCGCGCCGCAGGCCGCCGTCGCGTCCGCAGCACCCGCCGGGCCCGAGCCCGAGCCCGAGGCCGTGCACGACACCGCCGCCGGCCGGGAAGACGGCGTCCGCGCGCAGGACCGTACGGCATCGGACGGCGGGGCCGCGGACACCGGCGCAGCCCGCTCCGGCGCCGGAACCGGGGGCGCCGCCGCCTCCGAATCCACCGGCCAGCACCCGCACTTCGGCGACAGCGGCCTGCCCCAGCGCCGCCGCGGCCGGACCCTGGCCGCGGCCCATCCCGAGGGCGCCGACGGCACGGGCGCCGATCCCCGTACGGCCCCGGCCGGCGGGGCGTCCCGGTCGGCCGCGCGGTTCGGCAGCTTCCGCCAGGCCGTCCGCGGCGCGGCGGCACCGGGCGCGGGCCCGGACACGGCGCCTGACGCAGCGACGGTCGCGGTGACGGTCTCGGTGCAGGACGCAGCGGCGGGCGCAGCAGCGCCGGGCGCGACAGCCGCCGGAACAGCAACCGGAGCCCCGGGCGGCCCCGGCGAAGAGCAGCAGCCCGCGCACACCCCAGACCCGGAAGGCAACACGCGATCATGACCGGCTCCACTACCGACGAGACGCTCAACTGGCTCCTGGAAGGCCTCCTGGAGCGCACACCGGGCGCCCGCCACGCCCTCGTGCTCTCCCGCGACGGCCTCAAGCTGTGCCGCACGCCCGAGCTCTCCGTCGACCAGGCCGACCAGCTCGCCGCGATCGCCGCCGGCATCCAGAGCCTCTCCCACGGGGCGTCCATCGAGTTCGGCGACGGCACCGGCGGAGTCCGCTCCGCCATGGCCGAGTTCTACGGCGGGATCCTCTTCATCGTCGAGGCCGGCGAGGGCGCGCACCTCGCGCTCGTCGCGGGCGAGGACGCCGACGCGGGACTCGTCGGCCACAACATGTCCGAACTGGTCGAGCAGCTCGGCGAACACCTCATCGCCAGGCCCCGGGGATGAGCCGGACCCGGCCGGGCCGGGACGATTCGCCGGACCGGCTCTACACCCTCACCGGTGGCCGCAGCCGCTCCGGCTCCGACGTCTTCGACCTGGTCACCCTGGTCGTCGCCGAAAGCGATCCGGCGCCCGGCATGCAGTCCGAGCACGCGGCGATCCTGCGGATGTGCCAGTTCCCCACGGCCGTCGTGGAGATCGCGGCCGAGCTCGCCCTGCCGGTGTCGATCGTACGGATCCTCCTGGCCGACCTGCTCGCCACCGGGCGGATCCGTGCCCGGCACCCGCGTACGGCGAACTCGGCGTACAGCTTTACCGACCCCGACATCCTGGAGCAGGTGCTCGTTGGACTCCGCAATCTCTGACGCGACGATCCCCGAAGCCGCGTCGCCGACGGGCGCAGTGCCCGCCGTGGCCGAACCGCTCCGGCCCCGACAGGCCCTGCGCAGCACGGCCGACAACGGACTGAAGATCGTCATCGTGGGCGGTTTCGGCGTGGGCAAGACCACGATGGTCCGCTCGGTCAGCGAGATCCGCCCGCTGAACACCGAAGAGACCATGACCAAGGCCGGCGAGGCCGTGGACGACACCCAGGGGATCGGCGGGAAGAGCGCCACCACCGTGGCCTTCGACTTCGGGCGCATCACCCTCGACGCCCGCAACGTGCTCTACCTGTTCGGCGCCCCCGGCCAGGAGCGGTTCTGGTTCCTGTGGGACCGGCTGTTCTCCGGCACCCTCGGCGCCGTCGTCCTCGTCGACACCCGGCGCCTGGCGGACTCCTGGTACGCCATCGACCGGCTCGAACACCACGGCACGCCCTTCGTCGTGGCCTGCAACGACTTCGGCGGCCCCGAGCACACCCCGGAGCAGATCCGGGCCGCCCTCGACCTGCCGGACGGCATCCCGCTGGTGTTCTGCGACGCACGCTCCCGGGAGTCCAGCAAGCAGGTCCTGATCTCCCTCGTCCAGCACCTCCAGACGGCCGCGCTGGCGCACACCCGGCCGAGCCTCCAGCCGAGCCCCCTGTCCCAGACCCCGGAGCCCACCCCGTGACCTGCCCCGCCGCCCCCGAGCACCAGCCCGTCTACCTCGGCGGCCCCCGGTTCCAGACCGACCCCGGCGAGCTGTACCGGGAGATGCGCCGCGACCATGGGGCCGTCGCCCCGGTCGTCCTCGACGGAGACGTCCCGGCCTGGCTGGTCCTCGGCTACCGCGAACTGCACCAGGTCACCAGCGACCCCGTGCTCTTCTCCCGGGACTCCGAGCTGTGGAACCAGTGGGACCGCATCCCCGCCGACTGGCCGCTGCTCCCGATGATCGGCCGGCGCCAGCCGTCGATCCTCTACACCGTCGGCGAACGCCACCGCGACCGCGCCGCCGTCATCTCCGAAGCCCTCGAAGCCGTCGACCCCTTCGAACTGAAGGGGCACGCCGAGCGGTTCGCCGACGAACTGATCGACGAGCTGTGCGGCAAGGGTTCCTGCGACATCGTCGGCGAGTACGCCATGCTGCTCCCGCTGCGCGTCCTCGCCCGCCTCTACGGGTTCTCCGACGCCCAGGGCCCCGGGCTCGTGCGCGCCATGAACGACATGATCAACGGGCGGGAGGGCGCCCTCGAAGGCCAGCAGCACCTCGCCGAGTCGATGTTCGCGCTGCTCTCCGCCAAGCTCGCCGAGCCCGGACCCGACGTGGTCTCCCGGATGCTCGCCAACCGGTCCGGCTTCACCGTGGAGGAGGTCGCCCAGGACCTCATGGTCATGATGGCCGCGGGCCACCAGCCCACCGCCGACTGGATCGGCAACTCCCTGCGTCTCATGCTCACCGACGACCGCTTCGCCGCCTCCCTCGCGGGCGGCCGGCACAGCGTCGGCGAAGCCATGAACGAGGTGCTGTGGGAGGACACCCCCACCCAGAACGTGGCCGGCCGCTGGGCCTCCCGCGACACCCACCTGGGCGGACAGCGCATCGGCAGCGGCGACCTCGTCCTGCTCGGCATCGGCGCCGCCAACGCCGACCCGCACGTGCGCACCGACGCCGGAGAGCTGACCGGCGGCAACAACGCCTTCTTCTCCTTCGGGCACGGCGAACACCGCTGCCCCTTCCCCGCGCAGGAGGTCGCCGAGGTCATCGCGCGCACCGGCATCGAGGTGCTCCTCGACCGGCTGCCCGACGTGGACCTCGCCGTGCCCGCCGGGGACCTGACCCGCCGCCCCTCGCCCTGGCTGCGCGGCCTCACCGCCCTTCCCGTCACCTACACCCCGACCCCCGCCCTTGGAGCCACCCGATGACGTGCCCGATCGACCACACCGGCCCCGCGGCCATCGTCCTGGACCCCTTCGTCGCCGACCTCGACGCCGAGAGCGCCGCGCTGCGCGCCGCGGGTCCGCTGGTCCAGGTGGTCCTCCCCGGTGACGTGTCGGTGTACGCCGTCACGCACCACGCCGAGGCGCGCAAGCTGCTCACCGATCCCCGGATCGTCAAGGACATCGACGTGTGGGGCGCCTGGCAGCGCGGCGAGATCCCGCTGGACTGGCCGCTGATCGGCCTCGCCAACCCCGGCCGCTCGATGCTCACCGTCGACGGCGAGGACCACCGCCGGCTGCGCACCCTGGTCGCGCAGGCCCTGACCGTACGCCGGGTCGAGAAGCTGCGCGCCGGCATCGAGGCGCTGACCACGGGCATGCTCGACAAGCTGGCCGCGCTGCCGGCCGGCGAGACCGTCGACCTCAAGGCGCAGTTCGCGTACCCGCTGCCGATGAACGTCATCAGCGACCTGATGGGAGTGGACGCCGAGGAACACCCGCGGCTGAAGGCCCTGTTCGAGAAGTTCTTCTCCACGCAGACGCTGCCCGAGGAGGTGCCGCAGATGATGGCGGACCTCGGCGCGCTGTTCTCCCGCATCGTGGAGTCCAAGCGGGAGAACCCGGGCGACGACCTGACCAGCGCCCTCATCGAGGCCTCGGAGGACGGCGACCACCTCTCCACCGAGGAGATCACCAACACCCTCCAGCTGATCGTCGCCGCCGGCCACGAGACCACCATCAGCCTGATCGTCAACGCGGTCGTCGCCCTGGAGACCCACCCGGTCCAGCGCGAGCTCGTCCTCAAGGGCGAGGTCTCCTGGGAGAACGTCATCGAGGAGACCCTGCGCTGGTCCAGCCCCACCTCGCACGTCCTGATCCGGTTCGCCACCGAGGACGTGGAGGTCGGTGACCGGATCCTGCCCAAGGGCGAGGGCCTGATCGTCTCCTTCGGCGCGCTCGGCCGCGACGAGGCCCAGTTCGGCGAGACGGCGGGGGAGTTCGACGCCACCCGCACCCCGAACCGGCACATCTCCTTCGGCCACGGCCCCCACGTCTGCCCCGGCGCGGCCCTCTCCCGCCTGGAAGCCCTGGTCGCCCTCCCGGCCCTGTACGCCCGCTTCCCGGACCTCACCCTGGCCGTCCCCCGGACGGAGCTCCGCAACAAGCCGATCCTCACCCAGAACGACCTCTTCGACCTGCCGGTCCTGCTGGCCTGACCTCCACTGTTCCGCCCCCTCGAGCATGAGGTGCCGAGGGGGCGGGCTGGCGCCAACCCGGCTGCACCGATGCTAGGTTGACCGGCATACGGATCGTCGTGCAGGTGAAGCTCAAGCCGTCGCCGGAGGTGGCCGCGGCGCTTGAAGCGACCCTGCGCAAGGCCAACGACGCGGCGAACTGGCTGTCGCAGAGTGTCCAGGGCCGCCAGGATGACCGACACCGCACCCGCAGGGCGTTGCAGCAGTTCGGCTATGCGGAGCTGAAAGCGCGCGGGCTGTCTGCCCAGCCGGCTCTCCACGTGGTCCGGAAGGTCGCTGACGCCTACGCGACACGCAGGGCGAACCTGAAGGCCGGGAACTACGGACCCAGGGAAGGCAAGCGCTACCAGCGGATCGCGAATGGCCCGATCCGGTTCAGACCGGATGCGGCCCAGCCGTTTGACGACCGGTGCCTGTCCTGGCAGCACGACGTCAGGACCGTATCCATCTGGACGGTCAACGGGCGGATCCGGGGCGTCCCGTTCGCATGCTCACCGGAGGCGTTGAAGACGCTCTCCGGCCAACGCCGTGGCGAGAGCGACCTCATCCGCCGTGGCGGATCCTGGTACCTGCTCGCTACCTGCGAAGTCACGGCGGCCGAACAGATCAACCCGTCGGGTTTCCTCGGTGTGGACCTCGGCATCACCAACATCGCCACCACGAGTGATCAGGGGGAACCGTTCGCGGGAAAGCGGCTGAACGCATACCGGCGCCGCGCGGCCAGGGCCCGCTCCGAGCTGCAAGCGCGTGGTACGAAGTCCGCGAAGCGGAAGTTGAAGAAGCGTGCCCGCCGTGAATCGCGGCACGCCAGGAACGTCAACCACATCATTTCCAAGCGCATCGTGACCGAGGCTCAACGCACCGGACGCGGGATCGGTCTGGAGGATCTGACCGGTATCCGCGAGCGGGTACGGCTTCGCAAGCCCCAACGGGTCGCGTTGCATTCCTGGGCGTTCGCCCAGCTCGCCGCCTTCGTGAAGTACAAGGCCGAGCGGGCCGGGGTGCCCTTCGTACAGGTCGATCCTGCCTACACGAGTCTGATGTGCTCATGGTGCGGGCATACCGCGAGAACAAATCGTCCGACGTTGGAACTGTTCACCTGTCGGTCCTGCGGCGTCGTTGCGCACGCGGACCATAACGCGGCCCGCAACATCGCTGCCCGCGCCGAACACGTCTGGGCTGTCGTCAACCAGCCCCATGTGGTGGACGCCTCAGGTGATCCAACTGCAAACTGGCCCTCTGGTGACCGGTAGTTGACAGGCAGAGCGCGTCGATGGGGTGGCAAGCTGGAGCCCGGGAGCTGGACATGCTCCCGGGCTCCGTCACGTTCGCCGGCCCGCTGCTACGCGGGCATGGGCACGGGTACCGAGACGAAGGCCTTGCCCGACTCGTTCTCCACCAGGACCGCGCGGACCTCCGCCGGGTCCACCGCCGCCGAGCCGTCCAGCGCCGCGCCCTTGCCCTCGCCGTGTTCCGCCGTGCCGACGACCCAGCCGCCCGCCGTGGTGCGCGTACCGTCCCGGGAGACCACCACGATCCGGCAGCGCTCGCCCGCCGGGATCCCCGTCACCGCGGCGTGCACCCGCACCCACTTCGCCGCGGGCGTCAGCTGTACGGTCATCCGCGCGCCCGTGCCCGCATCCGTCGCGGAGGCCACCCTGGTCCCGGCCGCCGGCGGCGAGGGCTCGGCCGAGACCGTCGGCAGCGGCCGGGCCTCGACCGGGGTGTTCCCGCCGCCCAGCTGCGTACCGGCCCAGAAGACGGCGGTCAGCGAGGCCGCCACGGCCAGTCCCGTGAACGTCGTCCGGCGCCGTCGCGCCCCGTCGACCTCCTGCCGCATCTGCCGCAGCGTGCGCTGCAGCAGCAGGTCACCGCCTTGCGGCGGACCGTCGAGGAACGCCTCGGGGGGCACCTCGCCCAGCGCCGTCTCCATCTCGCGCAAAGCCGTCACCTCCTGACGGCACTGCACGCAGCCGTCCACGTGTTCCTCGACCCGGCGGACCTCCGCATCGTCCAGGACGCCGAGAACGTACGGGCCGAGCAGTTCCTCCTCGTGCCGCTGCCCGTTCATGCCACCACCTCCTGCAGACCGCCGGGCCGTGGAGACGGGCCGCCCGTGCGCGTGCTTTCCCTGAAGACTTCTCTGAGCGCCTTGAGCGCGTAGTGCGAGCGTGATTTCACCGTGCCCGCCGGGATGCCGAGGGTGTCGGCCGCCTCGGCGACGCTCTGCTGGCGGTAGTACAACTCCGTCAGCACGTCCCGGTGTTCCGGTGACAGCCGGTCCAGGGCGCCCAGCACGGTCATCGTGTCCACGACCGCGTCGGCGTGGTCCGCCTCCACCGGCGGATGCGCCGGCGATCCGGACACCTCCGGCGGCCGGGCCGCCTTCGCCCGGTACCGGTCGGTGATGATGTTGCGGGCCACGGTGAGCAGCCAGCCCCGTACGGAGCCCTTCCCGTTCACCAGGGCCTCGGAGTGGCGCCAGGCCCTGATCAGGGTCTCCTGGACGATGTCCTCGGCGGCGGCCCGGTCGCCGGTCAGCCGGGTCGCGTACGCGAGCAGGGCGTGACCGTGCTCCTCGTACACGGACTTGATCAGTGCCTCGTCGGTCGAGCCCCGCCGAGTGCGGGGCCACAGTGGTCCGGCCATCTCACCCTCTCCGTCTTCCTCGCTTACTTGGTGCGGTCACAACACGCCACGCGAGGGTGGCCGGTTCACGTGACCTGCGTCACCCGGAGGGCGGGGTGCGCGGCGCTGCTCATGTCCGGCAGTCGCGGCCCTGGTTGAGGCAGTCCACGATCGCGTCCATCCGCGGGCCGGTCATCACGTTCACGAACATGGCGTGGTCCGTCCTGGGGCTGTGCCGCTGCTCCGGGAAGGAGTCGAGGGCGATGGGCACCCCCGCGGGAACCTCGTAGGCGAGGGAGATCCGCAGGCGCGGCACGGGGAAGGTGTCCCGCGGGCAGACGCCGTTCGCCGCGGGGAAGCGCAGGTGCGCGCGGTGCCCGGGGGAGGCGGTGTCCAGGCCGTTCCAGCAGCTGGGGAAGGTGAGCGTACGGGTGAGGCGTTCGCCCTGCGGACAGCGCGGGTAGCGGGTGGCGGACCGGTCGGGGGAGCCCGAACAGCCCCAGCGGGCCCGCACGTCCTCGTCGGACCCCGTGGTGAGGGCCACCGCGTCGCCGGTCATCGCGTGCAGGAACCGGGGCATGGCCACCACTTTGCTCACGGGACTGCCGAGGAACTCCACCGTCACCGCCGCCTCCGGCAGGATCGTGCCCGCGTTTCCGTGGCCCGCGGATCCCTCGTGCGGCCGGTCGCCCGGCCGGTCGGTGCGGCGCAGCACCGGCCAGTAGTACGTGGAACGGTCACCGCCCGCGCAGCTGGTGGCGGCCGTGTCCAGGGAGGCCTCGGTGGAGAAGGCGTCCGTGGACAGGTTCCCGACGTAGCCGTGCGTGTGATGGGCGCCGGAGCGCAGTCCCGGCGAGACGACGAGGTTGTCCTCGTTGTAGTGGCCCTCCGCATTGCGGCCGCAATCCACCGAGACCCGGCCGGTGGAGGCCTCCGGACCCGCCGCGGCAGGCTCGGCGGGTCCGGGCGGGACTTCCCGGAAGTCCACGAAGTCGGCGGCCACGGGACCGGCACCGGTCCCGGCCCCGGTCCCGGCCGCCGGAGCGCCGGGTCCGCCCGCGCGCGCGGCCCCCAGCACGGCGGCGGTCAGCCCGGCGCCCAGCACCAGGCAGATCAGCAGCGTGAGCAGTCGGCGTTCGTTCCCCATGCGGGTCACGGTTGCCGCCGACCCCCGCCTGCGTCAACGGGGCGTCCGGCCCTCGGCCAGAACCAGCCGTCCGTCGTCTGGCTCGACGCCGCCGGCGGGGCACAGGGGGCCTGACGGGCCGGTTCGGGCCGGTACGGGTCGTCCTCGGCACGTACGGCCGGCGCGAGGCGTTCGTAGGCCTCGATCTGCTCCCGGCCGCGGCCCGGGAGGGTGGTGATCAGGATCAGGATCAGGATCAGGAGTCGGACCGTCGATGGCATGGCCGCATGCCAGGTCGGCCGCACCGGCTGCCGGAAAGCCAATTCCACCAGCTGATACGGGCATGGCCGGTCCGGTCCTTGCCCGGTCGGGGCGGAGCGCGCAGAGTGGCCCGGTATGACACCCGAAGACCTGCTGTCGGCCCTCGCCCGTACCCGCGCCTCCCTCGACGGATCCGAGGTCACCTTCTGGTGGACCGGCGACGTGCACGCCTGGGCCCCCGGTGAGCCGTACCGCCGCCTGTTCGGCTTCGAGGGCCTCAACGTGGCCCGGCTGGTGGAGGACGAGGCGCCGGGGACCTACCAGCTCCTCACCCGTGAGGCCGCGTTCTACCTGGACCCGCTGACCCGGGAGATCCTGGAGACCTGGGAGGACAAGCCCGTGGTGCACGTCTGGAACGACCCCGCGAACCAGCGGTGGCGTCCCTTCCCCGTGCCGATGACCGAACTGGGCGATCAGGTCTGTTTCAGCCTGGAGATCCCGCTCGCCTACCCCTCGCCGCTGCCCGTCGCGCAGTACCCGGCGAACTCGGCCGACGACACCTACCGGGCCCTGGAGCTCTTCCAGTTCTTCGCCCCCGCATCGGTCCTCACCACCGACGGGCCCAGCGTCCCGTCCACCATGTCGTGGACCCGGATGTCGCCCTGGCTGCCCTGGATGGAACAGGGCCCGCGCCCCGGCGGGCTCACCTTCCACTGCCGGGGCCGCAAGCTCGCCTCGTACGAGGAGGTCCCGGAGCGGACCCGCGCCTACATCGCCGCCCGCCACCCCGAGTTCGCCCACGCCCCCGAGAAGTGGACGGAGCCGAACGAGACCAGCTGGACGTACTTCCGCAAGCTCAACCCGCCGCCGGCGGACCTGCCCGGCGCCTGAGCCGGGCAGGCCGTCCGAGCCGGGCAGGTCCGTCGAGCCGGGCAGGTCCGCCGATCCGGGCAGGTCGTCCGAGCGGCCGCACCGAGGGCGCTCAGCCGTCGGCCGCCGCGAACCGGTCGAGGGCGCCGAGCACGTGGTCGAGGGTGGCCGCGCCGCCCATGTGCCCGGCCTCCTCCACCACGGTCAGCTCCGCGTCGGGCCAGGCGCGGGAGAGTTCCCAGGCCGTGCCGAGGGGGCCGGCCATGTCGAGCCGGCCGTGGATCAGGACGCCGGGGATCCCGGCCAGCCGGTGCGCCTCGCGCAGCAGCTCGCCCTCCTCCAGCCACGCGCCGTGCGAGAAGTAGTGCGAGCAGATGCGGACGAGGGCGACCCGGGCCGCCGGCGGCCGGCCGGTGTACGGCTGGGAGGCGCCCTTGGTCTCCCCGGACAGCACCGCGTCCTCCCAGGCGCACCAGTCCGCCGTGGCCTTCGCCCGTACCGCCTCGTCGGGATCGGCCGCCAGCCGGGCGTAGGCGCCGACGAGGTCGCCGTCGCGGCCGACACCGCCCGCCCCGGCCACGAAGCGCTCCCACTGCTCGGGGAAGAACCGGCCCGCGCCGCGGTACAGCCAGTCGATCTCCGAGCGCCGGGTGGTGGTGACGGCCGCGATGACGATCTCGGAGACCCGCTCCGGGTGCCGTTCGGCGTAGGCCAGGATCAGGGTGGATCCCCAGGAGCCGCCGTACAGCAGCCAGCGGCCGATCCCGAGGTGCTCGCGCAGCCGCTCCATGTCGGCGACCAGGTGCGCGGTGGTGTTGTGCCGCATGTCGGTCGCCGGATCGCTCGCGTGCGGGGTGCTGCGGCCGCAGCCGCGCTGGTCGAAGAGGACGACCCGGTAGCGTGCCGGATCGAAGAGCCGGCGGGCGCTCTCGCTGCACCCCGAGCCGGGACCGCCGTGCACCACGAGGGCGGGCTTCCCGGCCGGATCGCCGCAGACCTCCCAGTAGATGACGTTTCCGTCGCCGACGTCGAGCATCCCCTTGTCGTAGGGCTCGACCGGCGGGTAGAGCTCTGCCACGTCCGGACCTCCTCATCTCCCCGTCCCGCATGGTCGTTTGCCGACGGCTCATCGCGGGGTCCGACCACCCTACGGGGGGCCCGGCAGGGTCCGGACAAGGGTTTTCCCCGTATCGCGTTCATCCCCGCTTTGCCTACTGTCTGCCCACCGGCGATCCTCCCCGCCCGAACAGGCCGCGTGCCCACCCCACATGGCGCGAAGTCACGAGGTCGGTCCGTCGCCGGTGCCACCGTTGCCCAGCCCCGACGCTGCGGCGGGCGACGACGTGGTGTGCAGCAGCGGTGGCCGGGCGGGCTTGACCAGCCCGTTCCGGTCCCGCGGCCGCCGGTTAACCTCCCACACTGCACCAACCGGCCGCCCCGGCCCGTTCTGTGGCGGCCCGCGAAAGGGAACACCGTGCACGCATCCAGACGACGCAGGCTCATATCCGTGGTGGCGATGTCCGTCACCCTGCTCGCCGGCACCGCCACCACCTCCATGGCGCTGTCCGCCGCGGATCCCGCCCCCGCCGCGCGGACCCTCCCCGCCGCAGGCGCCCCCGCCGCCGCGGCCCCCGCCGAGAACCTCATCGTCGGCTACAAGTCCTCTGCCGCCGAGGCCGGTTCCAATGACGCCGCCGCCGCCGACGTGGCCGCCAAGGGCAAGAAGGCCTCGAAGAAGGCGAAGTTCGAGCGCCGCCTCGGCACCGGAGCGGCCCTCGTCACCCTCGGCGCCCCGGCCGACGCGGCCGCCGTCATGGCCCAGTTCCGCGCCGACCCCGACGTCGCCTACGTCGAGCCCGACTCCCGTGCCTACGCGCTCGCCGTCACCCCCAACGACACCGAGTACGCGAAGCAGTGGGACCTCTTCGAGCCCACCGCCGGCATGAACGTTCCGGCAGCCTGGGACAAGACCACCGGTTCCGGCGTCACCGTGGCCGTGATCGACACCGGCTACGTCGCCCACTCCGACGTGGCGCCGAACATCGTGGCCGGCTACGACTTCATCTCCAGTTCCACCGCCGCCCGCGACGGCAACGGCCGTGACAACAACCCGGCCGACCAGGGCGACTGGAGCGCCGCCGGAGAATGCGGCACCGGCTCCACGGCCAGCAACTCCTCCTGGCACGGCACCCACGTGGCCGGCACCATCGCTGCCGCCACCGGCAACTCCAAGGGCGTCGCGGGCATCGCCTACGGCGCGAAGATCCAGCCCGTCCGTGTGCTCGGCAAGTGCGGCGGCGCCACCTCGGACATCGTGGACGCCATCACCTGGGCCTCCGGCGGATCCGTCGCGGGCGTCCCGGCGAACGCCACCCCCGCCAAGGTGATCAACATGTCGCTCGGCGGCTCGGGCGCCTGCACCGCCACCTACCAGAACGCGATCAACGCCGCCGTCGGCCGCGGCACCACCGTCGTCGTGGCCGCGGGCAACAGCAACGCGAACGCCTCCGGCTTCTCGCCCGCCAGCTGCAACAACGTGATCAACGTGGCCTCCACCAACCGCACCGGAGACCGCTCCTTCTACTCCAACTTCGGCACGATCATCGACGTGTCCGCCCCGGGCGGCGAGACCCGCCGCGCCACCGACACGCCCGGCACCGTCACCACCCCCGAGAACGGCATCCTCTCCACCCTGAACGACGGCGCCACCACCCCCGGCGCCGAGATCTACAAGCCGTACCAGGGCACCAGCATGGCCGCCCCGCACATCGCGGGCCTCGCCGCGCTCCTCGTCTCCGCCAAGCCCTCGCTCACCCCGGCGCAGGTCGAGTCGGCCATCAAGGCGAACGCCCGCCCGCTGGCCGGCACCTGCACCGGCGGCTGCGGCACCGGTCTCGCCGACGCGGCCGCGACCGTGGCGGCCGTGACCTCCACGCCCACCACCCCGTCCTTCGAGAACACCGCGGACTTCGCCGTCGCCGACAACGCCACGGTGGAGAGCCCGATCACCGTCAGCGGGGTCACGGGCAACGCCCCGGCCGCCCTGCAGGTCGGCGTGAACATCGTCCACACCTACATCGGTGACCTCAAGGTCGACCTCGTCGCCCCCGACGGCACGGTGTACACGCTCCACAACCGGGCCGGCGGCAGCGCCGACAACATCAACCAGACCTACACCGTGAACGCCTCCTCCGAGGTCGCCAACGGCACCTGGAAGCTGCGCGTGAACGACAACGCGGGCGGCGACACCGGAAAGATCGACTCCTGGAGCCTCGGCTTCTGAGCCCGGTCCCACCCGCGACCGAACTCCCCCTGACGGGGCGATAGTACGGACCAGACGAGCCCGCCGGACCCGCCGATACCCCACGTATCGGCAGGTCCGGCGGGTTTTCCTGTCACGTGACTGGAATCTGCGTCACAATCCGGGCCCGCCGGGCATCCGACCTCGTATTGTCGCGTCTCACAGGAAGGCCACAGGAGCGGGCAAGCGAAAGGCTGGTGGCTGTGCGTGGTGGTGGCGACGGGGCACGCTGACACGACGGGCGGACACCCGACCGTCGGACACGGCGAACTGATCAAGTCGGTCGACCGCGCGCTGACCACGCACGGACGCGCCCTGCTCACCGGACCCGCGGGCTCCGGCAAGACCGAGGTGCTGCGCGCCCTCACCGAAGCCGCCGCCCTGCGCCACGAAACCGTGCTGCGCCTGGCCCCCGGAGCCGCCGACCGGTGGATACCCGAAGCCTCCGCCGCCGCCCTCCTCGCCTCCGTGCCCGCCACCGCGCTGGACAGCCTCTCCGGACCACAGCGCACCGCCATCGCCCTCCTGCGCCGCGAAACCGACGCACCACGGGCCGGGCGGGACCACGTCGCCCTGCGCCTCGCCGTCGTCGAGGTGCTGCGGACCCTCGCCGGCCGCGGACCCGTCCTGCTCGCGCTCGACAACGCCCAGTGGCTCGACGCGGAGAGCATCGACCTGCTCCGCTTCGCCCTGCGCCTGACCCCGCCGCGGGTACGGGTCCTCGCCGCCGAGTGCGTCCAGGGCGGAGCCCCCCTCTGCGAGCCGCTCTGCGGACCGGACACCCCCCAGATACGGGTCCCCCCGCTCGGCACCGACGAGGTCGCCGAACTGCTGGTGCGCCGCGGGCTCCCGGCCCGCCTAGCCGGCCGCATCCACCAGGCCAGCGGAGGCAACCCGCGCCTCGCCCTGGCGCTCGGCCACTCCCTCGCCGAAGCCGCCGACTCCCGCGCGGGCGGCGCCCACCACGCCGATCCACTGCCCGTCTCCGGCCAGGCCCGCGAGGTGGCCCGCCGACTGCTCGGCGTCGTCCCCGCCCAGGCCCGCCGCACCCTGCTGTTCGCCGCCCTCGCCGCGCGGCCCACCACCGCACTGCTGCGGCGGGCGGGGCGCCCCGACGCGGAGGCCGAACTCGCCGTGGCCGAAAAGGCCGCACTGCTCACCGTGGAGGAGGACGGCACCATCCGGTTCACCGCCGGGGCCCTGCCGACCGCGCTGGCCGCCGACGCGGGCTGGCCCGAACGCGCCGCCGGGCACGCCGCGCTGGCCGCCGCCGTCGACGACCCCGTCCAGGCCGTACGCCACCGCGCGCTGGCCGTGGACGCCCCCGACGAGGCGCTCGCAGCCGAGGTCACCGGGGCCGCCGCGTCCTGCCGCCGCCGCGGCCAGCGTGCCCTGGCCGCGGAACTGGGCCTGCTCGCCGCCGACCGGACCCCGGGCCACCTGCCCGGCGAGGAGCTCGCCCGGCTCGTCGGCGCCGCCGAGGACGCGGGCTGGGCCGGCCGCGCCGACCTGGCCCGCCGCGCCGCCCGCGCCGTGCTCGCCCGCGACGCCTCGCCCGCGGACCGGGTGCGGGCCCGCCTCGCCGTGATCGACGCGGAGGGCCAGGCGCTGGGTACCCTCGACGAGACCTTCGCGCACGCCGCCGCCGACGCCGAGGGCGACCCCGCCCTGGAGGCCGCCATCCGGCTGCGGCTCGCCTGGAAGCACAACCTCAGCGACGGGGACCCCGTCCGCTCCCGCGACGCCGCCGCGCAGGCCGGCGTGCTGGCCCGCAGCGGCGGAGACCAGGTCGCCGAAGCCATGGCCCTGACCGTACGGGCCCGGATGGGCCGCATCCTCGGCGATCCGGACGCCGAGGAGATCCTCGCCGAGGCGCTCGCCCTGCCCGCCCCCGAGGTGCCGCTCGGCATGCGCAACGCCCCGCAGTACCTCGCCGTCCGCCACGCCCTCTTCGACGACCGGCTCGCCGACGCCGGACGCCAGCTCCTGGTCCTGCTGCCCGCGGTGCGGCGCACCGGATCCGCCGAGGACGTCTTCGAAGTGCTGCGCAGCCTCACCGAGGTGGAACTGCGCCGGGGCAGGTGCGCGGCGGCCACCGCGCACGCCCGCGACGCCCTGCGGCTGACCGTCGAGGCGGGTCTCTCGCCCGGCCCCGCCTGGTACGTCGCCGCGATGGCAGAGGCCATGGGCGGCGGCTTCCCGCGCGCCGCCGGATACGCCCGGCGCGGCATCCAGGCCTCCGAGGAGGAGCACGACCAGATCTTCCTCTCCCGCGGCCTCTACGTGCTGGGCCTGGTCGAACTGGCCACGGGCGAGGCCGCGAAGGCCGTCGCCACGCTGCGGCGCGTGGCCGAACTGGAGGCCGCCCAGCAGGTGGTCGACCCGTCGATCCTGCGCTGGCACGGAGAGCTCGCCGAAGCCCTGGTCGCCGCCGACGCGCCCGACGAAGCCGCCGAACTGCAGGCCAGGGTCCGTACGACGGCCCTGCGCCTCGGCCGTACCAGCGTGATCGCCGCCCTCGACCGGGCCCGGGGGCTGTGCCTGTCCGCACACGGGGAATCCGAGGCGGCCGTCGCCCTGCTGGAGGACACAGCCGAGCGGTTCGCACGCCTCGAACTGCCCCTGGAACGGGCGCGTACGCTGCTCGCCCTCGCCCGGGTGGAACGCCGGCGCCGCCGGCGCGCACCCGCCCGCGCCGCACTGACGGCGGCCGCCGAGGCCTTCGCCCGGGCCGGCGCCGCCCCGTGGGCCGAGCTCGCGCGGGAGCAGTCCCCGTCGGCGCCGGCGAGCGAGGGCGGCGGGGCCCGGCCGCTGGCCGCCCTCACGGAGGCGGAGACCCGCCTCGCGGTACTGGTGGCCCAGGGCGCCAGCAACCAGGAGGCGGCCGCCAAGCTCTTCGTCAGCGTGAAGACCGTGGAGGCCCGGCTGACCCGGATCTACCAGAAGCTCGACGTCCGCTCCCGGGCCCAGCTGGCCACCACACTGCGGACGCGCTGACTAGTGCTGTGACCCGGTGAACCTTTCCGGTCACAGCACTAGCAGCTCAGGTTGTTGCCCGGGGTCGTGCCGAGGATCTGGACGAAGTTCTGGTACGAGTTGATCCGGCTCTGCACCTGCGCCGGGTTGCCGCCGTTGCACTCCAGGGCGCCGTTGATGGAGCGGATGGTCTCGCCGAAGCCGGCGCCGTTGACCATGGCGGCGTGGGCGGTCATCGTGCCGGGGCCGTTCTGCGTGTTCCAGTACCAGAGCGCCGTCTTCATCGCGACGGCCGGGTCCTGCTCCACCAGGTAGGGGTTGGCCAGGAGGTTGATGCCCAGGGCGTCGCCGGCCGCCTTGTAGTTGAAGTTCCAGCTCAGCTGGATGGGCCCGCGCCCGTAGTAGGCGGCCTGTCCGGCGGGACAGCCGTAGGGCTGGTTCGCGTCGCAGTAGTGCGGGTAGTTGGCGGTGTTCTGCTCGACTATGTACACCAGTCCGCCGGTCTCGTGGGAGACGTTGGCGAGGAAGGCCGCTGCTTCGCGGCGCTTGACGGTGTCGTCGCCGGTGGTGGCGAAGCCCGGGTACGCCGACAGGGCCGCCACCAGCCCGTTGTAGGTGTAGAAGGGGTTCCGGTTCGGGAACATCTGGTTGAACTGGGCTTCGCTGACCACGAATCCGGACGGGTTGGGGGTGGTCGGGTCCGGGTTCGGGGTGCCGCCGCCTCCGCAGGCGCCCTGGTCGGACCAGACGCCCCACTGGCCCGTGGTGCCGGGGGTCTCGCCCTGGGTCCACCATTTGGCCAGCCAGTTGTGGCCGCCGTACGAGGCGGTCGCGCCGCCGGTGTACACGGCCGACGTGGCCCACGCGCCGGCGCAGGCGGGAGCCGCGGCGGCGGGGGAGGAGGGGAGGGCGATCGCGAGGCCGAGGGTGACGGCCGCGGTGGCGGCCAGCGAGAGGGCGCGGCGGCGCAGGGTGCGCATCACGGAAGTGCTCCTTCGGTGGGGGGAGTTGCCGTGTTGCCGTGGGGGGCAACGGGGATGTGGCAACGGACAGCTGTCCCCACTGAAGCGAGGATGGTCTGGACCTGTCAAGGTCTAGACCAAAACGAAAGCGCCGGCGCACCGCCCCGAAGGGCGGTGCGCCGGCGCCGTGTTGTCGGAGCTGCGGGGTCAGCTGCCGGCGGAGAGGTTGCCGGAGAGGACCGGGATGTTGTCCAGGATGTGCGAGGCGGTCTCGTCACCCTTGGCCTGGGTGGAGTTCTCGGCGCACTGCTGGTTCTGCGGGTTGGACGCGATCGGGATGTCCTGGACACCGACGTTGACCAGCGCCAGGATCGACTGGGCGTTGACCTTCGCGGGCAGGCCGACGCAGAGCTTGTTCACGGAGCCCTGGATGGCGGAGAGCTGCGGGCTCATGGCGCCGTCGGTCTCCTGGTTGCCGAAGGCCTGCGTGGAGCCGTTGCCGTTGACGGTGTTGACGCCGTTGTCGTTGCCGATCGCCATCGCCGGGGAGGCTACGGCGGCACCGGCACCCAGAACGGCGGCGGTGGCGGCTGCGGTGGCCATGAACTTCTTGAGCATGTGGGAGATCCTTCTTCTGTCGCACTGTCGCATGAGATAGCTGCCCTCGGCGGGACGAGCTGCTCAACTGCCGTGGACACGAGGGGTTATCACCCGTCACCCGAGTGGCCCAACCTTGCACTCCACCCGTGCGGTCCGGCATCGGCCGATTGACCGAACGCCGACGGGAACGACGGGAGGGCGCGGGTGCCGTCCCCGGCCGGATCCGGACCGTGTGCGGGTCCCGGGCCCGGCGGGGCCGGCAGGAGCGGTGGCGCGCAAGCGCGACGCCGCGGCGGTCAGCCGGTCTTGCGGCGGACCTTCTTGTTCTTGCCCCCGGGGTTCCCGCCGGCGCCCTGGATCTTCGCCCGGCTCTGGTGAGCCTGCTGCGACTGGGCATTGGCGGCGTTCCGCTCCAGGGCCTCCTTGAACTTTCGCTTGGCCTCCTCGGCCGGCGATTCGTTCTGCGGGGTGTCTGATTCTTCTGACATGCGTCCTCCTGGAATGTTCTGAAGCCGTTGCAGTCTGTCAGGTGGTGTTTCCCCTGGCCAACGCGTTCGCGCGGAGCGGCCCACAACCGGCTCCGGACTGGCTCCGGACCGGCTGCGAACCGGTTCCGGGGCTGCTCCGCAGTCGGCCCGGGGGCCGTCTCAGGCGTCCTTCTCCAGAGTCGGCCGCAGCCGCTCCAGCAGGGCGTGGAGCGTCGCGCGCTCGGTGTCGTCCAGGATGTCGAGGGCGCCGTGCGTGGCCTGCATCTCCTCGCGGACCCGCCGGATCACCTCGCGGCCCGCGTCCGTGGCCACGACGTTCTTGACCCGCCGGTCCGCGGGGTCGGGCTCGCGGCGCACCAGCTCGCGCGCCTCCAGCCGGTCCACGATGCCGGTGACGTTCGAGGCGTCGCACACCAGCAGGGTGGCGAGGCCGCGCATCGGGAGCGGTCCGTTCAGCTGGGCGAGGACCTTCGCCTGGGTGGAGGTGAGCCCGTGGTGGGCGGCGGCCGCCGCGAAATCGCGCCACTGGGCGGTGCCGATCGCGGCGAGCAGCTCCAGCAGCTCCAGCTTGGTCGGGACGGCGTGGGGGGTGGCGGCGCTCATGCCGGAAGCGTACTCAAGGTGCTTTACATGGGCAACCTTTTACTTGACCACCTTAACTATTGAGGTCTACCGTCTGCTGGAGTCGAAGTACTTGATGACGTCAAACATCTGCCATCTGAAGCACTGAGAAGGTCCTCCCCGCCATGAGCCCCACCCCCTCCGCCGCCACCCAGGCCGGCGGCCACCGGAACGAGACGGTCATCGTCTTCGCCCTGAGCCTGGCCGCCATGGTCGTGTCGATGATGCAGACGCTGCCGGTCCCGATCCTGGGCCTGATCCGCAGCGATCTCGGCACCACCACCGCCAACGTCAGCTGGGTGACCACCGCCACCCTGTTGTCCGCCGCCGTCTTCACCCCGCTGCTGGGCCGCTTCGGCGACCAGCACGGCAAGAAGCCGACGCTGGTGGCCGTACTCGGCGTCATGGTCGCGGGCTCCGTCATCGCGGCGCTGGCGTCCTCGCTCCCGCTGCTCCTCCTGGGCCGGGTCCTCCAGGGCGCCGCGACGGCGATCTTCCCGCTCGCCCTCTCCGTGCTGCGCGAAGAGGTCCGCCCGCAGAAGCTCCCCGGAGCGATGGCCCTGGTCAGCGGCACCCTCGCCTTCGGCAGCGGGCTCGCGCTCGTCGCCACCGGCCTGCTGACCTCCGGCAGCGACGCCGACTACCGCAACGCCTTCTGGATGGCCACCGGCTTCGCCGTGCTCGCGCTGCTCGCCGTGGTCTTCCTGGTTCCCGCGACGAAGCACAAGACCGGCGGCCGCACCGACTTCCTCGGCGCGCTCACCCTGGGCATCGCCCTGCTGCTGCTCCTGCTGCCGATCTCGCAGGGTCACGAGTGGGGCTGGGCCTCCGGCCGCACGCTCGGCTCCTTCGCCGGCGCCGTCGTCATGACCGCCGTCTGGGTGTTCACCGAGCTCAAGGTCCGCGAGCCCCTCGTCGACATGCGGATGTTCGTCCACCGTCCGGTCCTCATGGCCAACCTGGCCGGCATCCTCGTCGGCTTCGGCATGTTCGCGAACTTCCTGGGTGTCTCCTACCTCGTCCAGATGCCCAAGGCCCTGACCGGCTACGGCTTCGACGCCTCCATCCTCCGCGCCTCCGTCGAGTTCCTGCTGCCCGGCGCGATCGTCTCGCTGCTCGCCTCCCCGATCGGCGGCCAGCTGGTCCGCCACCGCGGGCCGCGCGCCGCACTGGCCGTGGCCGCCGCCCTCGGCGCCGCCGGCTTCGGCTGGCTGGCCCTGGACCACGGCCACACCGCATCCGTGATCGGCGCCGGCCTCATCGTCGGCGCGGCCGTCAGCTTCGGCTACGCGGCCATGCCGGCCGTGATCATGGCGAGCGTCCCGCACCACCAGAGCGGCATCGCCAACGGCATCAACTCGATCTCGCGCTCCACCGGCAGTGCGATCGGCAGCGCGATCGTGACCACCATCCTGGCCTCGAAGACGATCGAGCACCTCCCTGCGGGCGTGCCCGCCCTGCCGGCCGAATCCGGCTTCACCCTCACCTTCGCCATCGGCGCGGTGGCCTTCGCCCTGGTCGCCGTGATCAGCGGAATCGGCCTGCGCGGGGCGCACGGTCCGCGGGCGGCGGCGACGGACGCCGGCGCGCCGGTGGCCGGCTCGGCGGCGACGGCTCCGGCCGCGGCCGGTCCTGCCGCGACCGCTCCGGCGGGTTCCGGTGCGGACGCCGCCGCGGTCTCCACCGCGAAGGCCGGTGCCTGACCGTTCCCTCCGCGCCGCACCACCGCGGCGGCGCCGCTCCACCCCGAGCCGTCCCCGGCCCCGCCGCACACGCGGCAGGGCCCGGGGACGGCTTTACCCGTTCTAGGGACTGCGCCCTTGACCGGTGGTTGGTCCAGACCAATCATGAGGCGTCCGTCATTCGCTTTCGCCCCACCGGGAGCCCCGTTGAGACGTCCCAGGCACCTCCATGCCCTTTTCGCCGCCTTCACCACGGCCGTGGCCGCCGCCGGCCTCGTCGTCGGGTCCGGCGCGGCCGCGCACGCCGCGACCCCGTTACCCGCACACGTCTTCGCCCCCTATTTCGAGGCCTACTCCTCCGACAGCCCGGCCGAGCTGGCGCAGGCCTCCGGAGCCAAGTACCTGACCATGGCCTTCGTGCAGACCGAGGCCAAGGGCTCCTGCACCCCGTACTGGAACGGCTCCACCGCCCAGCCGGTCGACGCCTCCGTCTTCGGCGCCGACTTCACGACCATCCGCGCGCGCGGCGGGGACGTCATCCCCTCCTTCGGCGGCTACGCGGCCGACAACGGCGGCACCGAGATCGCCGACAGCTGCACCAGCGTCGACGCGATCGCCGCCGCCTACCAGAAGATCGTCACGACCTACGACGTCAGCCGCCTCGACATGGACATCGAGGACAAGTCGCTGACCAACAAGGCGGCCGTCGACCGCCGCAACCAGGCCATCAAGAAGCTCCAGGACTGGGCCGCCGCCAACGGCCGCCCGCTCCAGATCTCGTACACCCTGCCCACCACCACGAGCGGGCTCGCGAGCAGCGGACTGAACGTGCTCAAGAGCGCGAAGACGGCCGGCGCCCGCGTCGACGTCGTCAACCTGATGACCTTCGACTACTACGACAACGCCGCCCACGACATGGCCGCCGACACCCAGAGCGCCGCGACCGGGCTCTACAACCAGCTCGCCACGCTCTACCCGGCCAAGACCCCCGCCCAGCTCTGGGGCATGATCGGTGTCACCGAGATGCCCGGCATCGACGACTTCGGCCCCGCCGAGACCTTCACCACGGCCAACGCCGCCACCGTCTACAACTGGGCCACGGCCAAGGGCATCAACACCCTCTCCTTCTGGGCCCTCCAGCGCGACAACGGCGGCTGCCCCGGCACCGGCGGCTCCGACACCTGCTCCGGCATCGCCCAGGACCCCTGGCACTTCACCCACACCTTCGCCCCCTTCACCAGCGGCGCACCCGCCGCCGACGACTTCTCCCTCTCCGTCGCACCCGGTTCGGCCGTCGTGGTCCCCGGCGCCTCCACCACCGCCACCGTCACCACGGCCGTCACCTCGGGCAGCGCCCAGGCCCTCGCGCTCTCCGTGACCGGCGCCCCCGCCGGAGTGAGCGCCACCGTCAGCCCCGGCACGGTCACCGCGGGAGGCTCCGCGCAGCTCACGGTCACCGCCTCCGCCTCGGCCGGTCCGGGAACCTACCCGCTCACCGTCACCGGCTCCGCCGGCCCGCTGAGCCGCTCCGCGACCTTCACGGTCACCGTCCCCGGACCCGGCGGGGCCGGCCTGTCCAACGGAGGCCTGGAAAGCGGCACGCTCGGGCCGTGGACCTGCGAGAGCGGCGCCTCGGTGGTCTCCACCCCGGTGCACGGGGGCTCGTACGCCCTGAAGACCTCGCCCACCTCCGGCCAGACGGGCGAATGCACCCAGACCGTCACCCTGGCCCCGAACACCAAGTACGCGCTGAGCGGCTGGGTGCAGGGCAGCTACGCCTACCTCGGCGTCCGCGGCGGCGCGACCGGCAGCGCCTGGACCAGCTCCACCGGCTGGACCAAGCTGTCGGTCCCGTTCACCACCGGTCCCTCCGGCACCGCCACCGTCTACCTGCACGGCTGGTACGGCCAGGGCCCGGTCTACGCCGACGACCTCACGGTGGGCTGAGGTTCCCGGATAGGCTCGACCGGGCCCGGAAAGGATCTTCCCGGGCCCGGAAGGGTGCCATGAGCAGCGAGGAAGCGGTCCGGATCCTGCGGGCGGCCGGTCGGCCGGCCGCCCGGTGGAAGAACGGCGGGGGAGTCACCCGGGAGATCGCCGCCGGGCCCGCGGGCTCCGGGATGGGGGATTTCGGCTGGCGGGTCAGCCTCGCCGAGGTCACCGCCGACGGCGCCTTCTCGGTGTTCCCCGGGGTCGACCGGACGCTGACCCTCGCGGAGGGCGCCGGGATGGACCTGGAGATCGGCGGCGTACGGAGCCTCGTGGACCGGCGGTACGCTCCCCAGCGGTTCCCCGGGGACGAGCCCACCGACTGCCGGCTGCTGGCCGGGCCGGTGGTGAACTTCAACGTGATGTACCGCCGGGGCGCGGTGAGCGCCCACACCGCCCTCGTACGGGGCGAGCTCGCGCTCACCGCGCGGCCCGGGGAGAACCTGCTGATCGTCGCCCTGGAGGGGACGGCCGAGGTCGACGGCGCCGCCGAACTGGGCCCGTACGACGCCGCCTTGGTGACCGGCGCGCGGGAGCTCGTGCTACGGAGCTCCGGGCGCGCGGCGGTGGTCCGCCTCGCCCCGGCTCCGCCGTCGCAGGACCGCGCTCAGCCGGTGTAGGAGGCCATCCGCTCCACCAGGAGCTTCGGCGCCCCGGCCCCGAAGCACAGGCCGAGGTTCTCCGCGGACTCGGCCGCGGCCGCCTCGGAGCGGGGGAACAAGGCCTCCTCGTACGCGCCGAGGGCGCCCTCCGGGTCCCCGGGACGGGCCACCAGGGCCGCGGCGAGCTCGGCGCCGTCGAGCATGGCCAGGTTGGCGCCCTCCCCGGCGAAGGGGGACATCAGGTGCGCCGCGTCACCGAGCAGGGTCACCCCGGGGGTGCGGTCCCAGCGGTGACCCACCGGCAGCGCATGGATCGCGCGGCGCACGAGCGGGACATCGCTGTCCGCGACGAGCGCGCGCAGCCGCGGGTCCCATCCTGCGAACCGCTCCAGGACGGTTTCCCCCGCGGGTGCGGAGCCCGCGGCCCACTCCTCGCCCGTCCGCAGGGCGGCGTACACGTGCAGGGTGCCTCCCGGCTCCCGGTGGGCGAGCAGGCCCAGGCCCTCGTCGAGCGCGAACATCATGCCGCCGCCGACCAGGGCCGCGCTCGCGGGATGACGGACGTCCGCGTCGTACAGGTGCGCCTCGGCGAACGACAGGCCGCAGTACCGGGGGAGCGCCGACGAGACCAGCGGGCGGACCTTCGACCAGGCGCCGTCCGCGCCGACGAGCAGGCCGGTGGTGAACACGGCCCCGTCGGCCAGGGTCACCTCGTGGACGCCGTCACCGAGGGCCCGTACCCCGGTGGCCTTCGCGCCCCAGCGGACCGTGCCCGCGGGGAGCGAGTCCAGGAGGAGGTCGCGCAGCGCGCCGCGGTGCACCTCGGGACGGCCGCGGTCCTCGCCGCCCGGCTCGTCGGCGTGTTCGAGGTGGACGGCCGCGCTGCGGTCGAGGATCCGCATGGCCTGGCCGCCGGGAAGCACGAGCGCGCGGAAGTCCTCGTGGAGTCCGGCGGCGCGCAGGGCGGCCTGGCCGGATTCCTCGTGCAGGTCGAGCATGCCGCCCTGGTCACGGGCGGTGCGCGAGGCGTCGAGGTCGAAGACGGCCGCCTCGATCCCGTGCAGGTGCAGGACACGGGCCAGGGTGAGGCCGCCGAGTCCGGCGCCGATGATCGCGAGGGGGTGGTGGGTGGTGGTCATGGTGGCGCTCCTTGGGCGTAGGGCGTAGGGCGGTGGTTGGGGAGGCGTGGGGCGGGGCGGTGGCGTCCGGGTCAGGCGCCGTGGCCGGGGGCCTCGGCCTGCGCGGCGCGGGGCAGCAGCCGCAGGGCCGGAAGGCAGGCGGCCGTGACGGCCAGGACGGTGACGAGGCTGACGGCCATGGCGTGGGCCGGGGCGCCGGAGTGGAAGTAGACGGTGGTGACGACGGCGGAGCCGATGCCGTTGGCGATCTGCTGGACCGCGGTGAGGGAGCCGCCCGCGCTGCCGGCCTCCTCCGCGGACACGTCGCCGAGGGTGATGTCGAAGAGGGTGCCGAAGCAGGCGCCCATGCCGAGGCCGGTGACGAAGACGGCCGGGGCCATCGCCCACAGCGTGGGGTCCGTACCGCGGGACAGGACGAGCGTCAGGAGCCAGCCGGCGCCCGCGAGGGTGAGCAGCATTCCGGCCAGGATGAGCGTGCGGCCGAGCTTGCGGGTGAGGCCGGCCATGCCGGCGACGGCCGAGGCGATGATGCCGAGGGTCAGCGGCAGCAGTCCGAGGGCGGTGTCGCCGGGGCTGGAGTGCAGGGCCTGCTGCATGAAGAGGGAGGTCACGTAGAGCAGGCCGCTGGTGACCGCGAAGTACAGCATCCCGACGAACAGGCCCGAGGTGAACCCCTTGTTGCGGAAGAGGGAGGGCTTGATGAGGGGTTCGGCGGCGGTGCGCTGACGGCGGGCGTACAGGACGAGGAAGAGCAGCCCGGCGGCCAGTGAGCCGAGAGCCGTCGCACCCCAGCCGTGCGTGGAGCCCTCGATCAGACCGAACATCAGGGCGAACATCGTGAGGCCGAGGAGCGCCGCGCCCACGCCGTCCACGCGCAGGGAGCGGTCGCCGGGGTCGCGGGGGAGCAGGCGGGCGGCGGCGAAGGTGCCGAAGACGCCGAGGACCAGGTTGATCAGGAAGACCGGGCGCCAGGACAGGCCGCCCAGGTCGGCGTCGATGAGGAACCCCGCCAGGATCGGGCCGCCGACGGTGGCCGCGCCGAGCAGCGGGCCGAAGAGGTTGAAGGCTCTGCCCAGCTGCTCGCGGGAGAACGACCTCGTCATGATCGCCATGCCCTGCGGGATGAGGAGGGCGCCGAAGGCGCCCTGGAGCACGCGGGCCGCGATGAGGAGGGCCGGGTCGGGGGAGAGCCCGCAGACGGCGGAGGCCGCGGTGAATCCGGCCATGCCGATGAGGAACAGCCTGCGCTGTCCGAACTTGTCGCCCAGCCGGCCGCCGACGACCAGGAGCACGCCCATGGCCAGGGTGTAGGAGGAGCCCAGCCATTTGACGAGGCTCTCGCCGCCGCCTATCTCCCGGACGATCGTCGGCGCGGCGATGTTGGTCACCGTGGAGTCGATCATGTCGAGGGCGTCGGCGAGCAGGACCAGTCCGAGGATCAGCCAGAAGGCCGTGGTGGACAGGGATGCGGCCCCTCGCGGAGGCCGAGGGGGCCGGAGTTCGGCTACGGAAGACATGACGGCTCCTGGATCGAGGGGGGAGGGGGAGGGAGCGAGGCGCGGCAGCGGCTTCCCTTCCAGAAGAACACAGTGACTAGGAAAGTGCAATCGCTACACTTTCACAGTGACTGTGGTCGGACCTCTATGCTGGATCCATGACACGCATCGACAAGACAGAGCCAGAACCGGACGGCCCGGGGCGACGCGAACGCAAAAAAGCCGCAACCCGGCAGGCGCTCGCCGACGCCGCCCTGCGGCTCTTCCTGGAGAAGGGCTTCGACCAGGTCAAGGTCGCCGAGGTCGCGGAAGCGGCCGACACGGCGCTGACCACCCTGTTCGCGCACTTCCCCGGTGGGAAGGAGGCGCTGATCCTGGAGGACGGCGCCGAACGGGAGGAGTCCCTGGCCCTGGCCGTACGCGGCCGGGCGGACGGGGTGTCCGTCCTGGCGGCCCTGCGCGCGTTCTTCGCCGGCCGCGGCCCCTTCGATCCGGACCCGGCGCCCGAGTTCCTGCTCAAGACGCAGCTCGTCGTCGCCACGCCCGCGCTGCGCGCGTACGCCCGCCGGATGTGGACCGGCTGCGAGGAGTCCCTGGCCGCGGTGATCGCCGAGGAGTGCGGCCGTCCGGCCGGGGACGATTCCCTGCGGATCCTGGCCCGCTACGTCCTGGAGATTCCCGACCTCGCGGGCATGCGACCGGACCCGCGGCGGGCCCTGGAGACGGCCTTCGACCACCTGGAACGGGGCTGGCCCGGGGTGTGATCAGGAGCCCCCTCCGAACTCCCCTCTGTGCGCGAAGCGTTGACAAAGTCGTCATCTGCTAGAAACCTGTGGCGCCATGGCCGCATAACTGCGATCAGATCACTCAAAAAATTAATAACGGTGCGCAAGTTTGCGGCAGGCGCGGCTGCGTCGGGCCGGGTCCCCTCATGGAACAGAGGACAGCATGAGATGGAAGCAAAGCGGCCGGCTGATGGTGGCCGGCTCGGTGGTCGCTGGACTGGTGTCCGTCGGGCTCCTGCCCGTCACCTTCGCGGCCGCCGCGGGCGGACCCAACATCGCCCTGGGCAAATCGGTCAGTGCGAGCGGATCCCTCGGCGGCTACGGGGCCCCGGGAGTCACCGACGGCAACCAGGGCTCGTACTGGGAGGGACCCTCGGGAACCTTCCCGACCTGGGTCCAGGTGGACCTCGGCAGCAGCGTCTCCGTCGATCAGGTGGTGCTGAAACTGCCCGCCGGGTGGGAGACGCGCACCGAGACGCTGACCGTGCAGGGCAGCACCGACGGGAACGCCTTCACCACCCTGTCCGCCTCGGCGGGCCGGGTGTTCAACCCCGCCCAGTCCAACGCGGTGACCATCGGGTTCAGTGCGGCGACGGTGCGCTTCGTGCGGGTCAGCGTCACGGCCAACACCGGCTGGCAGGCCGCGCAGATATCCGAGCTGGAGGTCTACTCCGCCAACGGCACCGGTGACCCCGGCGATCCCGGAGACCCGGGTACGCCGCCCCCCGCCGGCGTGAACCTCGCCAAGGGCAAGCCCATCGAGGCCTCCTCCACCACCCAGTCGTTCGTCGCGGCCAACGCCAACGACGACAGCGTCACCAGCTACTGGGAGGCGGGCGGCCAGCAGTCCACGCTGACCGTCAAGCTCGGCTCCAACGCCGACGTCACCGGAGTGGTCCTCAAGCTCAACCCCGACCCGGCCTGGGGCAACCGCACCCAGAGCTTCGAGGTCCTGGGCCGTGAGCAGTCGGCGAGCGGGTTCACCACCCTCAAGGCCCGCGCCGACTACGCGTTCAGCCCCGGCGGCAACCAGAACACCGTGACGGTCCCCGTCACCGGCCGGCTGGCCGACGTCCAGCTGAAGTTCTCCAACAACACCGGGGCCGGCGGCGGCCAGGCCGCCGAGTTCCAGGTCATCGGAGCCGCCGCCCCGAACCCGGACCTGACGCTCACGGACCTCGCCTGGTCCCCGGCCGCGCCCTCCGAGAGCGACGCCGTCACGGTCAACGCGACCGTCCGCAACGCCGGTACGGTCGCCTCCCCGGCCACCACCGTCAACGTCAGCCTCGAGGGAGCGGTCGCGGGCAGCGCCCCGGTCGGCGCGCTCGCGGCCGGAGCCTCGGCCACCGTCCCGGTCTCCGTCGGCAAGCGCCCGATGGGCAGCTACACCGTCTCCGCCGTCGTCGACCCGGCCGGGACCGTGCCCGAGCAGAACGACACCAACAACAGCCGAACGGCCGCCGCGAAGCTCGTCGTCGGCCAGGCGCCGGGGCCCGACCTCGAGGCCCTGTCCATCGCCACCAATCCGGCCAACCCGGCCGTGGGCGCCCCGGTCTCCTTCACCGTGGCCGTCCGCAACCGGGGCACCACCGGGGTCGGTGCGGGCACCGTCACCCGGCTGGTCGCCGGCGCCACCACGCTGAACGGCCCCACCCCGGCCATCGCCGCCGGTGAAACCGTCAACGTGCCGATCAACGGCACCTGGACGGCGGTCAGCGGCGGAGCCACCCTCACCGCCACCGCCGACGGGACCGGCCTCGTCGCCGAGACCAACGAGACCAACAACAGCGTCTCCCGCGCCGTGGTAGTCGGCCGCGGAGCGGCGCTTCCGTACACCGAGTACGAGGCGGAGGCCGGCAGTTACACCGGCACCCTGCTGCAGACCGATGCCAAGCGCACCTTCGGCCACACCAACTTCGCCACCGAGTCCTCGGGCCGCGAGTCCGTGCGCCTCTCCTCGGCGGGCCAGTACGTCCAGTTCACCTCCACCAACCAGGCCAACTCCATCGTCGTGCGCAACTCGATCCCGGACGCCGCGAACGGCGGCGGAGCCGATGCCACGATCAGCCTGTACGTCAACGGCAGCTTCGCCCAGAAGCTGAACCTCTCCTCGAAGCACAGCTGGCTCTACGGCAGCACCGACAGCCCCGAGGGACTGACCAACACCCCGAGCGGTGACGCCCGCAGACTCTTCGACGAGTCCCACGCCCTGCTCGCGCAGAGCTACCCGCCCGGCACCACCTTCCGCCTCCAGCGCGACGCGGGCGACACGGCCTCGTACTACGTCATCGACCTGATCGACCTGGAGCAGGTGGCGCCCGCGGCGTCCAAGCCCGCCGAGTGCACCTCGATCACCGACTACGGCGCCATCCCGAACGACGGCATCGACGACACGCTCGCCATCCAGAAGGCCGTGACGGCGGACCAGAACGGGCAGATCGCCTGCGTCTGGATCCCGCAGGGCCAGTGGCGCCAGGAGCAGAAGATCCTCACCGACGACCCGCTGAACCGCGGCCAGTTCAACCAGGTGGGCATCAGCAACGTCTCCATCCGCGGAGCGGGCATGTGGTACTCCCAGCTCTACACCCTGACCGAGCCGCAGAACGCGGGCGGCATCAACCACCCGCACGAGGGCAACTTCGGCTTCGACATCGACGACAACACGCAGATCTCCGACATCGCCATCTTCGGTTCCGGCCGGATCCGCGGCGGCGACGGCAACGCCGAGGGCGGTGTGGGCCTCAACGGCCGCTTCGGCAAGAACACCAAGATCACCAACGTGTGGATCGAGCACGCCAACGTCGGTGTCTGGGTGGGCCGCGACTACGACAACATCCCGGCCCTGTGGGGACCCGGCGACGGCATCGAGTTCAGCGGCATGCGCATCCGCGACATCTACGCCGACGGGATCAACTTCGCCAACGGCACCCGCAACTCCACCGTCTTCAACTCCAACTTCCGTACGACCGGTGACGACGCCCTCGCGGTGTGGTCCAGCAAGTACGTGAAGGACCAGGCGGTCGACATCGGCCACGACAACCACTTCCGCAACAACACCATTCAGCTCCCGTGGCGGGCCAACGGCATCGCGATCTACGGCGGTTACGGCAACACGATCGAGAACAACCTGATCTACGACACGATGAACTACCCCGGCATCATGCTGGCCACCGACCACGACCCGCTGCCCTTCTCCGGGCAGACCCTGATCGCGGGCAACGGCCTCTTCCGGACCGGCGGCGCGTTCTGGAACGAGGACCAGGAGTTCGGCGCGATCACCCTGTTCCCGTCGAACCTGCCGATCCCGGGTGTCGTCATCCGGGACACCGACATCCACGACTCCACCTACGACGGGATCCAGTTCAAGACCGGCGGCGGGGTCATGCCCGACGTCAAGATCACGAACGTGACCATCGACAAGTCCAACAACGGGTCCGGAATCCTGGCCATGGGCGGGGCGCGCGGCAACGCCACCCTGTCCAACGTCACCATCACCGGATCCGCCCAGGGCAACGTCCTGATCGAACCGGGATCGCAGTTCCTGATCAACGGCAACTAATACTGCAACGGTTCTTTCGTTGACGGGTTGGCAGCTTCTGGTGGTGTGTGGCCGCGTCGTTTGTAGTGACTGAGGCGGGCCTGGTGTTGTCGTCG
>NZ_JBITDL010000040.1:9223-75868 GCF_044454225.1 Streptomyces sp. NPDC051563 | reverse complement strand
GCAGGGGCGGGGACGGGGGCGGGGTGGGGTGTTGGCCTGGACGTAGAGCGTGATTTGTGGCGCGTGGGGAAGCCACAACTGTCGAATGTTGGGGGTGGGGCGCCTAAATCATGCAGTCCAGGCCAACACCCCACCCCGCCCCCGGCACCGCCCCACCCCCCGCAGCCAGCACGCCCCGGCACAACCCAGCCCCGCCGGCGCTTGAGGCGCAGGGGTCCGGGGACAGCGTCCCCGGCAGCGGCGCCGCACACGACGGGCCTCAGGCAACCCCCCGCGCCGCCGCGACGAAGGCCCGGATGAGGTCCGGGGACTTCACCCCGCGCGAACTCTCCACGCCACTGGACACGTCCACACCCCACGCCCCGGTGACCGCAACCGCCTCACCCACGTTGCCCGGAGTCAGACCGCCCGCCAGGAGCCACCGCCCCGAGGGTGCCTTGAACTCCGCCGAGCCCCAGTTCCACGGCTTGCCGGAGCCCGGGTCCGGGGCGTCGAGGAGCAGCAGGTCCTCCCCGTACTCCCCGCAGCGCTGCACCCGCCGCGAGGTGGCCCGCAGCAGCGTCCGCCCCTCGGCGCGCAGCGCCGCGAACTCCTCCGGGCCCTCCTCACCGTGCAGCTGCACGCCCCGTACACCGCTCTCCTCGGCGAACCGCCGCACCTCGGCGACGGACTGCCCCCGGAACACCCCGACCGTGAGCACCCCGGCCGGCACCCCGGCGGCCAGCGCCCGAGCCGTCGCGGCATCGACCGTACGCGGGCTGCCGGGCGCGAACACGAACCCGACGGCATCGGCCCCGGCCGCCACGGCCACCTCGACGTCGTGCGCGGTCCGCAGCCCGCAGATCTTGACGAACACATCGCTCACGTCACTCATGCATGCAGTCAATCAGCTCGTACGGGGGCATCGAAGGACGGTCCCGCATCGCGGGCACCGTCGGACGGCGCATGCGACCTCAACCATCCGGGCACTCCCCGGCGTGTACGTACCGGAAGCAGGAGCCGGGGACCGAAGGGGGCGGGGATGGCGACGGGTGACGCGAACGATCCGATACGGGACTCATGGTGGCGCCCGCCCGGACGGGTCCTGGCCGCCGCCGCCGCGCCGGCCCTCGCCACCGCGACGGCGCTCGCGGCCGGCTGGGCGGGAGCGACCGGCTGGCTGGGCGACGGCCGGCTGGGCGACGCCTGGGTGGCCCTCTTCGGGCTCTTCGTTCCCCTGTCCGGCCTCGCCCTGCACTCCTTCGCCGCGGGCGGGCGCCGCGGCTCGGCCCTCGCCGTCCTGGCCGGGCTGCCCGCGGTCGCCGGCGTGTTCATCGCCCTGATGGGCGTGGACGATCTGGTGCTGCGGGAGCGCGGCGTCGAGGTCACGTGCGTGGTCAGGGAGGTGACCTCCCGGGTCGAGACGGATTCCGCCTTCGGCCCCGAGGGCCAGCGCCTCAGCCACACCGTCGCGTACGACCATCGGCTGGACTGCCCGCCGGGCGGTCCCGCCCAGCTGACCAGGGAACAGGAGATCGCGAAGACCGGCGAGCAGCTGCGGCTGGTCTACGACCCCCGGGGCCAGGTGCAGCCGGAGCGGGCCGCCGACCTCCACGCCTGGGGCCTGCGCGCCGCGGCCCTCTGCGCGGTCGGGCTCGCATCCCTGCTGGGGGTGCTCGGCGCCCTCGGCAAAGGTCGGTGAACGCCCGAGGGCGGCACCCCCTCCGTCAGGAAGGGGTGCCGCCCTCGGTACGTGTACGTACTGCGTGCTGCGTGGTGCGCGCAGCGAACCGCCGATCTACCGTCGGGCCGGAGCCCGGGGTGGATCAGAAGTCCATGTCGCCGCCCGGCATGCCGCCGCCGGCAGCCGCGCCGGCCTTCTCGGGCTTGTCGGCGATGACGGCCTCGGTGGTGAGGAAGAGGGCCGCGATGGACGCCGCGTTCTGCAGGGCAGAGCGGGTGACCTTCGCCGGGTCGATGATGCCCGACGCGATCATGTCCACGTACTCGCCGGTCGCGGCGTTCAGGCCCCAACCGATCTGCAGGTTGCGGACCTTCTCCACGACGACGCCGCCCTCGAGACCACCGTTGACGGCGATCTGCTTGAGCGGGGCCTCCAGCGCGAGCTTGACGGCGTTGGCGCCGGTCGCCTCGTCGCCGGTGAGCTCCAGCTTGTCGAAGACCGAGGAGGCCTGCAGCAGGGCCACGCCGCCACCGGCGACGATGCCCTCTTCGACGGCCGCCTTCGCGTTGCGAACGGCGTCCTCGATGCGGTGCTTGCGCTCCTTGAGCTCGACCTCGGTCGCGGCGCCGGCCTTGATGACCGCGACACCGCCGGCGAGCTTCGCCAGTCGCTCCTGCAGCTTCTCGCGGTCGTAGTCCGAGTCGGAGTTCTCGATCTCGGCGCGGATCTGGTTGACGCGGCCCTGGACCTGGTCGCTGTCACCGGAGCCGTCGACGATGGTCGTCTCGTCCTTGGTGATGACGACCTTGCGGGCGCGGCCGAGCAGGTCGAGACCGGCGTTCTCGAGCTTGAGGCCGACCTCCTCGGAGATGACGGTGCCGCCCGTGAGGATGGCGATGTCGCCGAGCATGGCCTTGCGACGGTCACCGAAGCCCGGAGCCTTGACGGCGACGGACTTGAAGGTGCCGCGGATCTTGTTGACGACGAGGGTGGAGAGCGCCTCGCCCTCGACGTCCTCGGCGATGATCAGCAGCGGCTTGCCGGACTGCATGACCTTCTCCAGGAGCGGCAGCAGGTCCTTGACCGAGCCGATCTTGGAGTTGACGATCAGGATGTACGGGTCGTCGAGGGACGACTCCATGCGCTCCATGTCGGTGGCGAAGTACGCCGAGATGTAGCCCTTGTCGAAGCGCATGCCCTCGGTGAGCTCGAGCTCCAGGCCGAAGGTCTGCGACTCCTCGACCGTGATGACGCCTTCCTTGCCGACCTTGTCCATGGCCTCGGCGATGAGCTCGCCGATCTGGGTGTCGGCGGCGGAGATGGAGGCCGTGGAAGCGATCTGCTCCTTGGTCTCGACATCCTTGGCCTGCGCCAGCAGGGCGGCGGAGACGGCCTCGACGGCCTTCTCGATACCGCGCTTGAGGGCCATCGGGTTCGCACCGGCGGCCACGTTGCGCAGGCCCTCGCGGACGAGCGCCTGGGCGAGAACGGTGGCGGTGGTCGTACCGTCGCCGGCGACGTCGTCCGTCTTCTTGGCGACTTCCTTGACCAGCTCGGCGCCGATCTTCTCGTACGGGTCCTCGAGCTCGATCTCCTTGGCGATGGAGACACCATCGTTGGTGATCGTGGGCGCGCCCCACTTCTTCTCAAGGACGACGTTGCGACCCTTGGGGCCAAGGGTGACCTTGACGGCGTCGGCGAGCTGGTTCATCCCACGCTCGAGGCCGCGACGGGCCTCCTCGTCGAACGCAATGATCTTGGCCATCTGAAGTGGTCCTCCCGGACAGCGGTGGATTGCTCCCGGACCGCGCCCGCGCCCGCGACGGACGGCCTGCGTGCCCGGCGGTTCCTTCCCACCGGACCCTGCGGGCCTCACCGACCCGGTCCTCGTTTAGTAGCACTCTCACCCGGAGAGTGCTAACGCCAATGATTAGCACTCGACCCCTCCGAGTGCAAGCGGCTTGGGGCAACCCGGGATGAACACCCGGGCACCGCAAGGGCGCCGGAGCCGCCACGCACGAGGGGCCCGCATCCCGTGTCCAGGATGTGGGCCCCTCGTACATATGTCGTTGTGCCTCGTGCGCGACCGCTGTGCGTGGCCGCGTACGCGTCGGTGGTCGATCGCGGTCGGACTAGCCGGCGGCGAGCTTGACCATGTCCGCCTGCGGACCCTTCTGGCCCTGCGAGATCTCGAATTCGACCCGCTGACCCTCTTCAAGGGTGCGGTACCCGTCCATCTGGATGGCGCTGTAGTGGACGAACACATCCGCACCACCGTCGACCGCGATGAAGCCGTAGCCCTTCTCCGCGTTGAACCACTTGACGGTGCCCTGAGCCATGCCTAACTCCCCTATTACTGGCCCTTGCGCAGGACCGCACTTCGCGGTCCCGGGTCAGAACTTGCGCCGGAACGCCTCGACCGGGGCTGAATGTATCCGCACCGCTGCTGTCTGCAACAGGTCATTCCGACGAGAATTCTGGACACGCCAAAACATTGAAATAGGGTGAAAACCAGGAATATTCCAGGGCAACTCGGGCCGGACAAACCAGGCCAACGTCCCATAGCGCACTTGCATGTTGACTCAATGTCAACCCTCACGCGGCCCGCTCATATGCGGCGGGCAAGAACAGCGGAGGGGACTTCCCCAACCTTACCGCGTCCAATCAAGCAGAATTGCCCCCTCCGTTTATTACCGGAGGGGGCAATTCAGTTTCCGCACGATGTTAGGCGGACGGTGTCACGCGGACGGTGTCACGCGGGCTGCGTCACGCGGGGTCAGCAGCCGCCGGCGACGGCCGGGATGATCGAGATGCCGGCGCCGTCCGGAGTCGCCGTCTGCAGCCCGCCCTCGAAGCGCACGTCGTCGTCGTTCACGTAGACGTTGACGAAGCGGCGCAGCTTGCCCTGGTCGTCCAGGACGCGCGCGGCGATGCCGGGGTGGCCGGCCTCCAGGGACTGGATGACCTCTTCGAGGGTCGCGCCCTCGGCGGAGACCTCGGCCTGGCCGCCGGTGTAGGTGCGCAGGATGGTGGGGATGCGGACGTTGACGCTCATGGCGCTACTGCCTTTCCGGTGTGCAGGGAGAAGAGATCAGGCCAGGTTGGCGGCGCGGAACGCGTCCAGGCTGGGGCGGATGGTGGCGGTCTGGCCACCGCCTTCGGCCACCGCCTCCAGGGTCTTGAGGCCGTCACCGGTGTTCAGGATCACGGTGGTCAGCGCGGGGTCGAGCTGCCCGTTCTCGACGAGCTTCTTCGTCACGCCGACGGTCACGCCGCCCGCGGTCTCGGCGAAGATGCCCTCGGTCTGGGCGAGGAGCTTGATCGCCTCGACGACCTGGGTGTCGTTGACGTCCTCGACGTACCCGCCGGTGCGGCGCGCGATGTCCAGGACGTACGGGCCGTCCGCCGGGTTGCCGATGGCCAGCGACTTGGCGATGGTGTTCGGCTTCTGCGGGCGGACCACCTCGTGACCGGCCTTGAAGGCGGTCGAGACGGGCGAGCAGCCCTCGGCCTGGGCGCCGAAGATCTTGTACGGCTTGTCCTCGACGAGGCCCAGCTTGATCAGTTCCTGGAGACCCTTGTCGATCTTCGTGAGCTGCGAGCCGGACGCGATCGGGATGACGATCTGGTCGGGCAGCTGCCAGCCGAGCTGCTCGCAGATCTCGTACGCCAGGGTCTTGGAGCCCTCGCCGTAGTACGGGCGCAGGTTGACGTTGACGAAGCCCCAGCCCTCGCCCAGCGGGTCGCCGATGAGCTCGGAGCAGAACCGGTTGACGTCGTCGTAGTTGCCCTCGATGCCGACCAGGTCGCCACCGTAGACACCGGCCATGACGACCTTGCCCTGCTCCAGGTCGTGCGGGATGAACACGCAGGAGCGGAAGCCGGCCCGGGCGGCCGCGGCGCCGACGGCGCCGGCCAGGTTGCCGGTGGAGGAGCAGGAGAGGGTGGTGAAGCCGAAGGCGCGGGCGGCCTCGACGGCGATGGCCACGACGCGGTCCTTGAAGGAGTGCGTCGGGTTGCCGGAGTCGTCCTTGACGTACAGCTTGCCGGTGACCCCGAGCTCCTTGGCCAGGTTGGCCGCGTCCACGAGCTTGGTGAAGCCGGGGTTCAGGCTCGGCTTGGAGGCCACGTCCGCCGGGACGGGCAGCAGCGGCGCGTAGCGCCAGATGTTGTTCGGGCCGGCCTCGATGGCGGCGCGCAGGGCTTCCGGGTCTCCCAGGGGCAGCTCGTAGGCGACTTCGAGCGGGCCGAAGCACTCGGCGCAGGCGAAGATCGGGCCGAGCTCGAAGCGGGTACCGCACTCACGACAGGAAAGGCCGGTGGCGGGACCGAGATCGACGGAGGTGCCAGAAGCGTTTTCAGTGCTTTCGACGGTTTCGGCAGAGGTTGCGACAGACTGTGCAGCCATGATGGCGAGGCCCTTTCTCCTCATCTTCCCCATGGCGCACTTCGCCATGAGACGGAATTGGCACCTTCCCTAGCCGGGGACCTCGCTGGCGGCGCTGGAATGCGCGATCGCGAGAACCGACTGGAGGGTTGCCGGGGCTTCAACGGGCCGTGTCCCTCTGCCCCTCTGGATGAGCGGTATGGCACCGGCACACGCGCTCTATGGCGCGCCGGTGCGTTTGTACGCGGGCCCCCCGGCATGCGGTGGGCCATTGCGTTGTTCAAGACTGTAACCGAAGGCCCGGGTGGTTGAGACAGCCGTCCGAACCGCGAGATGGATCACATTTCGGTCCAAACCAGTGAAGAGCCCAGTGATGAACAGGGAGTGCTGAAGGTGCTGGAAGAGGTGGAGCGCTGGTTGGCAGACCGCTCCTGGTCCGCCGCCGACCGACCGCTCGGCCAGCTGCTTTCCGCCAAGCGGGCAGCGGGGACCACGGTGAGCGTGGTGTTGCCGGCGCTGAACGAGGAGGCGACGGTCGGCGAGATCGTCGAGGTGATCCGGCGCGATCTGATCGAGGGCCTGCCGGTGCCGCTGGTGGACGAGCTCGTGGTGATCGACTCGGGTTCCACCGACCGCACCGCGGAGGTCGCGGCCAAGGCCGGGGCCCGGGTGGTGCACCGCGACGAGGTGCTGCCGCGGATCCCGGCGCTGCCCGGCAAGGGCGAGGTGCTGTGGCGCTCGCTGCTGGTCACCACCGGCGACATCGTCTGCTTCGTGGACGCCGACCTGCGCGATTTCTCGTCCGCCTTCGTCTCCGGGATCGTCGGCCCGCTGCTGACCGATCCGGAGGTGCGGTTCGTCAAGGCGATGTACGACCGCCCCTTCGGCCTGGAGTCCGTCGACCGGGCGGCTCCGGCCGATCCGGCCTCCGCCACGGCCCACGGCCAGGGCGGCCGGGTCACCGAACTGGTGGCCCGCCCCCTGCTCAACCTGCACTGGCCGCTGCTGGCCGGTTTCGTGCAGCCGCTGGGCGGCGAGTACGCCGTACGCCGCGAGCTCCTGGAGCGGCTGCCGTTCCCCGTGGGCTACGGGGTCGAGCTGGGGCTGCTGGTGGACGCGCTGCACACGGCCGGGCTGGACGCACTGGCCCAGGTGGACGTGGGCGTCCGGCTGCACCGGCACCAGGACGGTCAGGCACTGGGCCGGATGGCCGCCGCGATCTACCGCACGGCTCAGGTGAGGCTCTCGCGCGGGCACCTCGTACGCCCCGAGCTGACGCAGTTCGAGCGGGGGCCGGAGGGCTTCGTACCGCACACCTACGCCGTGGACACCGAGGAGCGGCCGCCGATGCGGGACGTCGAGGAGTACGCACGGCGCCGCGTGGCGTAGCACCCGGCGGTGTGGTCTTCCTCTCGGTCCGGCGCACACCCGGGCGGCGACGTTTGACCGGCGGCGAGGCGGGCTAGGTTCGCCGCATGGCTTCCCAGGTGCTCGTCGCCGCGAATCGCGGCCCCCTCTCGTACGCCCTCGCCGCGGACGGCACGCTCAGTGCCCGCCGCGGCGGGGGCGGTCTCGTCTCCGGCCTCTCCACCGCCCTCGCGGAACAGCCGGACGCGCTGTGGATCTGCGCGGCGCTGTCGGACGCGGACCGGGAGGCGGTACGGCGGGGGGTCGCCGAGCCGGGCGTACGGATGCTGCCGATCGACCCGGAGGTCTACGACGACGCGTACAACGGCATCGCGAACTCGGTGCTGTGGTTCCTCCACCACCACCTGTACGAGATCCCGCGCGAGCCGGTCTTCGACGCGGAGTTCCGGCGGCGCTGGGGCTCTTACGTCACGTACAACGAGGCCTTCGCGACGGCGCTCGCGCAGGAGGCGGCCGAGGGCGCGACGGTCCTGATCCAGGACTACCACCTGGCCCTGGCCCCGGGAATGCTCCGGGAGCTCCGCCCCGACCTGCGGATCGGGCACTTCACGCACACGCCGTGGGCCTCTCGGGAGTTCCTGGAGATGCTCCCGGACGACATCCGGCGCCAGCTGGTCCGGGGGATGCTCGGGGCGGACCAGCTGGGGTTCCACACGTGGGAGTGGGCCTTCAACTTCATGCACGGCGCGAACTTCGACGACGCGGGCGGTATCGCGCAGCCGCACTCCCCGACCGGAACCCCGGAGCGCGGGGTGTGGCACGCCAAGGCGGCTCCCGGCGGGACCGGGCTCGGGGAGCGCCGGTTCACCGAAGTGAAGCCCTACCCCCTCGGCGTCGACGGGGACGAGCTGCGCGCGCTCGCGCACCGGCCGGAGGTCGACGACAAGCTGGCCGCGCTGCGGGCGGAGGTCGGCGGGCTGAAGACGATCGTCCGGGTGGACCGGACGGAGCTGTCGAAGAACATCCTGCGCGGGCTGCTGGCGTACCGGGAGCTGCTCACGGTCCACCCCGAATGGCGGGAGCGGGTCGTCCACCTGGCCTCCGCCTACCCCTCCCGGCAGGACCTGACCGTCTACCGGGAGTACACCGAGTCGGTGCGGGAGCTGGCGGCGTCGATCAACGAGGAGTTCGGCACGGCCGACTGGCAGCCGGTGCTCGTCTCCGTCGAGGACGACTTCGCGCGGTCGCTGGCGGCGTACCGGCTGGCGGACGTGGCGCTGGTCAATCCCGTGCGGGACGGCATGAACCTCGTCGCGAAGGAGATCCCGGTGGTCTCGGAGGCGGGGTGCGTGCTGGTGCTGTCCACCGGGGCGGGGGCGTACCAGGAGCTCCGGGCGGATGCGCTGACCGTGAACCCGTACGACGTCACGGCGACCGCGGAAGCGCTCCACGCGGCCCTGTCCATGCCGGCCGCGGAGCGCGCGGACCGCACGAAGCGCCTGGCGGCCACCGCCACGGCCCTCCCCCCGACCCAGTGGCTCACGTCCCAGCTCAAGGCCCTGCGCCCCTGACCACCCCGCAGCGCCGCCGCGCGGGACGGAGTTCCCGCGCAGCGGTGTGAGCGGTGCCTCAGGAAGGCGGGGCGGGCGGTCCGTCAGGCAGGCGGGGCGGTCACGGTTCGGGCCAGGGTGGACAGGAAGCTGACCACCTGGGACGGGCCGGGGAGGATGAGGTCCGCGCGGGCGGCCAGGTCAGGGACCTCCGAGCCGCTGCAGAGCAGCAGCCCCGGCATGCCCCCGGCCCGCAGCTTCTCGACCGCCGAGTACGCCGCGAGGTCCCCCAGGTCGTCGCCGGCATAGAGCACCGCCTCCGCCCCGACCTCCGCGAGGTACTCCGTGAGCGCGACCCCCTTGTCCATCCCGGGCGGCCGCAGTTCCAGTACGGCCCGCCCCGGTTCGACCATCAGGCCGTGCCGGGCCGCGAGCCCCGCCAGGGGCTCCCGCAGGGCCTCGAAGGCCGCTTCCGGGTCGGCCGCGCGGCGGGTGTGGACGGCCAGGGCCTGGCCCTTCTCCTCGATCCACGTGCCGCGCCACGCGCCGATCGCGTCCAGGAACCCGGGCAGCTCCGCCCGGACCGCCGCCACCCCCGGATGCTCGGCGGGCGCGTGCACGTTGCCGCTCACGGCGTCCCAGCGCTCGGCTCCGTAGTGTCCGAGGACCACCAGGTGTTCGAGTCCCGGGACCCCGGCGAAGCCGCCGTAGCGGACGGCGACCCCGGCGGGCCGGCCGGTGACCACCGCGATGGAGCCGACCTCGGGGGCGAGGGCGGCGAGCGCGGCGACGGCTCCGGGGTGGGCCCGTGCCTGGTCGGGGTCGGGGACGATGTCGGCGAGGGTGCCGTCGAAGTCCAGGGCGACGACGGAGCGTCGCGGCGCGCGGAGCAGGGCTTCCAGCCCCTCGCGTCCGGCGGTCGTGTCGGGCATCGGCAGATCGTGCGGATGGCTCCCCATACGCACGACCCTAACGGCCCTGCCGGGCCACGGCTACGGCGCGGGTCACAGCCGCTACCGCCGGGCCCGCTGGGCCTCGCGGATGCGCCGCAGCCGGTTCACGGTGCCGGGGGCGTGCTCCAGGGCCCTGGGGTCGTCCATCAGCGCGTTGAGCAGCTGGTAGTACCGGACCGGGGGCATCCCCAGTCCCTCCCTTATGGCCCGTTCCTTGGCGCCCGGCCCGGGCCAGGTGCGGGCCTCGTAGGCCAGTACGGCCGCTTCGTCGGGGCTCAGCCCGGCCGGCGGCCTCTCGTCCGCGTCCGTCATACGGCCAGGTTAACGCCGCCCTCCGACAGCGCCCCCCGGCCCTCCGACCGCGGCCGGCCGGTCGCGCACCGGCCGGCGGCAGCCGGCTCCGGTCAGCCGGCTCCGGTCAGCGGGGTTCGGCCTTGCGCGCCATCTCCGCGAGGTCCCCGAGGATCTTCTCGGGCTGTCCGCCGGGCTGCACGGCCTTGCCGATGTTCTTCTTGACGTCCTCGCTGACGGCCGCCCAGGACTTCTTGCCGACCGGGTAGAGCCGGGCGTTGGGCAGTGCGTGCAGGAAGGTCTTGAGCTCGGCCGACGAGGCTCCGGTGGAGGCTTCCATCGCCCGGGATCCGCTGGTGGTGACGGGGAGCAGGTCGTACTTCTCGGTGAAGGCCGTCACGTTCTCGGCCTCGTACAGGAAGTCGAGGAACTTCCCGGACTGCGTCTGGTGGCCGGTCTTGAAGGCCATCACCCAGTCGGCGACGCCCATCGTCGGGTGTCCGGCCCCGTCGGCGGTGGGCATGGGGGTCATGCCGTACTTGATGCCCTTCGCGGCGGCCTGCTTGAGCAGGGTCGGGTGCCCGTTGAGCATGCCGACCTCGCCGCGGGAGAAGGAGTCGAAGGCGGCCTGGCGGTTCAGCTTGGCCGGTTCGACGGGGCCGGTCAGGCCCGCGCCGACGAGCTTGTCGCGCAGGAACTCCAGGGTGTTGACGTTGTCCGCGGAGTCGATCGAGTACTGCTCTTCGTTGTCGGCGTAGCCTCCGCCGCCCGAGAGCAGCCACTGCATCGTCTCGGCCTGTGCCTCCTCGCGGCCCATGGGCAGTGCGAGGGGGGTGGGGACGCCGGCCGCCTTGAGCTTCTTGGCGGCGGCCTCCAGCTCGCCCCAGCTCTTGGGCTGCCAGGGGGTCTTGCCGTCCTTGGGGATGATGCCGGCGTCGGCGAACAGCTTCTCGTTGTAGAACATCAGCCGGGTGCTGGCCACGAAGGGCAGGCCGTACTGGTTACGCCTGACCTTGCCCGCGTCGGCGAGGGGTGCGAGGAAGTCGGCTTCGGTGGTCACCGAGAGCAGCTCGTCGGCGGAGTACAGCTTGCCCTCGGCCGCGTAGTCGGCGTAGGCGCCGATCTGGGCTATGTCGGGGGCGTCGCCGGCCTTGACCATCTCGGCGACCTTGGCGTCGACGTCCTCCCAGGAGTAGACGTCGACCTGGACCTTGATGCCCGGGTTCTTCTTCTCGAAGGCCGAGGCGAGGTCCTTCCAGTACGGCTTGGAGGAGTTTTCCGGTTTGTCCCCGTAGTCGGCCGCCACGACCTTCAGGGTGACCTCGTTGTCACCCGCGAGGCCCGACACGGCGCCGCAGCCGGTGAGCGTCACGGTGGTCAGGCACAGTGCGAGACCGGACGCGGCGAGGTTCAGCTTTCGGGCCTGGAGAGTTCGGGCCTTCACAGTTCTCGTTCCACCCCAAGTTGTTCCGTACGATTCGCGTAAAGGTCTACACCACTTTTATGCCTGGTCAACACCCGGCCCCAAACGTGCACACGCCCTGCACGCACCCACCCGTGCGCCCACACCCGTGCCCACGCGTGCGCACACACGTACGGACCCGCATACGGGCCCGCGTACCGGCCCGGCGGCCGACGAAGGTCCTGAATTTGTATGGCTGCTCAACAATCCCTCTCAGTGGACTAGACCTTTACCCTCCGATCACGCGAGACTGTCACCCGTGAAACCCGTGAAACACGTCATCGCCCTCGATGTGGGCGGCACTGGGATGAAGGCCGCCCTCGTCGCCGCCGACGGCACCCTGCTCCACGAAGCGCGCCGCGCCACCGGCCGCGAGCGGGGCGCCGAAGCCGTCGTCGAGACGATCCAGGACTTCGCCTCCGAGCTCCTCGACCTCGGCCGGGAACGCTTCGCCACCACCGCCTCCGCGGCCGGTGTCGCCGTCCCCGGCATCGTCGACGCCGAGAACGGGATAGCCGTCTACGCGGCGAACCTGGGCTGGCGCGACGTCCCCATGCGCGAACTGCTCGGCAGACGCCTCGGCGGCATCCCCGTCGCCCTCGGCCACGACGTCCGCACGGGCGGACTCGCCGAGGGCCGCATCGGCGCGGGCCGCGGCGCCGACCGCTTCCTGTTCGTGCCCCTGGGCACCGGCATCGCCGGAGCCATCGGCATCGCCGGCCGCATCGAGGCCGGCGCGCACGGGTACGCGGGCGAGATCGGCCACATCGTGGTCCGCCCCGGCGGACCCGCCTGCGGCTGCGGCCAGCGCGGCTGCCTGGAGACCCTGGCCTCCGCCTCCGCCGTCAGCCGCGCCTGGGCGGCCGCCTCCGGCGACCCCGAGGCGGACGCCGCGGACTGCGCCAAGGCCGTCGAATCCGGCGACGAGCGCGCCCGGGAGGTCTGGCTCGCCGCCATCGGCGCCCTGGCCGACGGGCTGGTCACCGCGATCACCCTGCTGGACCCGCGCACGCTGATCATCGGTGGCGGACTGGCCGAGGCGGGGGAAACCTTGTTCACACCACTACGGACGGCCGTCGAGGAACGCGTGACGTTCCAGCGGCTGCCCCACATCGTTCCGGCGGCCCTCGGGGACACCGCCGGATGCCTGGGTGCAGGGCTGCTCGCCTGGGATCTACTCGCCACGGAGGTACCAGCCTGATGTCCGGAAGCGCACATGTGGGCCGCAGCACCGTTCTCTCCGGCGCCGACGTGGTGCTGCCCACGGGCATCGTCAAGGGCGGGCGCCTCATCGTCGACGGCGACCGGATCGCCGGCAGCGCCGAGGAGAACGCGGCCGTCGTCGACCTCACCGGGTGCCTGATCGTCCCCGGCTTCGTCGACATGCACAACCACGGCGGCGGCGGCGCCTCCTTCACCTCCGGCACCGCCGAGGAGGTGCTCAAAGGCGTACGGACCCACCGCGAGCACGGCACCACCACCCTGGTGGCCTCCACCGTCACCGGGGACCTGGACGAGCTCGCCCGGCGCGCCGGACTGCTCGCCGAGCTGACCCAGCAGGGCGACATCGCGGGCATCCACTTCGAGGGGCCGTTCATCAACCCCTGCCGCAAGGGCGCCCACAAGGAAGACCTGCTGCGCGACCCCGACCCGGCCGAGGTCCGCAAGCTGATCGACGCCTCGCACGGCGCCGCCCGCATGTTCACCCTCGCCACCGAGCTCCCCGGCGGCCTGGACTCCGTACGGCTGCTCGCCGAGCACGGGGTCATCGCGGCGATCGGCCACACGGACTCCACGTACGAGCAGACCTGCGAGGCCATCGACGCGGGCGCGACCGTGGCCACCCACCTCTACAACGCGATGCCCGGCCTGGAGCACCGCGCCCCCGGCCCCATCGCGGCCCTGCTGGAGGACGAGCGGGTCACCGTCGAGCTGATCAACGACGGCACCCACCTGCACCCGGCCATGCTGGAGCTCGCCTTCCACCACGCGGGCGCGCACCGGGTGGCGCTGATCACCGACGCGATGGACGCGGCCGGCTTCGGCGACGGGATCTACCACCTCGGCCCGCTGGAGGTCGAGGTCAAGGAGGGCGTCGCCCGCCTCGTCGAGGGCGGCTCCATCGCGGGCTCCACCCTCACCCTGGACACCGCCTTCAAGCGGTCCGTCACCCTCGACAAGCTCCCCGTCGAATCCGTGGTCCAGGCGATCTCCGCCAACCCGGCCAAGCTGATCGGCGTCTACGACCAGGTCGGCTCGCTGGAACCCGGCAAGTACGCGGACCTCGTCGTCCTCGACTCCGCCTTCGACGTCCGGGGCGTCATGCGGCGCGGCGAATGGATCGTGGACCCGCTCGCGGCGGGGAACTGACCGCAGCCGTACGCGAAAGCGGTCGGCCGGGGGTACTGGGCCGACCGCTCACACGTTTGGCATGCTGTTGCCCCGGCCGAGGCCGCACCCACCAGAACCCGGGGCCCGCATGATCCTGACCGTGACGCTCAACACCGCGCTCGACGTCACCTACCGCGTACCGCGCCTGCTCGCGCACGCCTCCCACCGCGTCACCGAGGTCACCGAACGCCCCGGCGGCAAGGGCCTGAACGTGGCCCGCGTGCTCGCCGCGATCGGCCACGAGGTCACCGCGACCGGCTTCGCGGGCGGCCCCACCGGAGCCCTCGTACGGCAGCTGCTCGCCGGCTCCCCCGGCGTCCGCGACGCGCTGGTCCCCTGCGCGGGCACCACCCGCCGCACCCTGGCCGTCGTCGACGAGGCCTCCGGGGACACCACGCAGTTCAACGAACCCGGCCCGCTGATCACCGCCGCCGAGTGGTCCGGGTTCCTCTCCCGCTACGAGGCCCTGCTGACGGGCGGCGCCCGCGCGGTCGCCCTGTGCGGCAGCCTGCCCCCGGGCGTGCCCGTGGGGGCCTACGCCACCCTCGTACGCGCCGCCCGCACGGCCGGCGTACCCGTCCTGCTCGACACCAGCGGCGAGGCCCTGCGCCGCGGGGTCGCCGCCCGCCCCGACGTGATCAAACCGAACGCCGCCGAGCTCGCCGAGCTCACCGGGTCCCGCGACCCGCTCCCCGCCACCCGCGACGCCCGCCGCCGCGGGGCCCACGCCGTGGTCACCTCGCTCGGCCCCGAAGGCCTGCTCGCCGCCACCGCCCGCGGCACCTGGCGCGCCGCCCCGCCCCGCACCCTGGCGGGCAACCCCACCGGCGCCGGCGACTCCGCCGTCGCCGGCCTCCTCTCGGCCCTCACCGAAGGCCTGGACTGGCCCGACCGCCTGACCCGCGCGGTCGCCCTCTCGGCCGCCACGGTCGCCGCCCCCACCGCGGGAGACTTCGACCCCCGCACCTACGAGGAGGTACGGGGGTCGGTGAAGGTCACGGAGGGCTAGGGGGACGCCGCCTACGGCCGGTACGGCCCGCCGGTCAGCGCTTCTCGAGGACGAACTGGTCGATGACCGCCTCGCAGGAGTTGCCCGCCTCGCAGGAGATCTTGATGGTGTTCGTGCCCTGCTTGAGGTTCACGTAGGAGTAGGTGTTGGTCCAGCCCTTGTCCCAGGCACCCTCGGCGGCCTTCGCGAAGTTCTTCATGTTGATCGCCCGGCTCTGCGCGACCTCGTTGATCGACAGCGTCATGCTGGCGTCCTTGCCCGGCACGCCGTAGTACATCCGGAAGGTGTACTCGCCGGCCTTGGGAACCTCCAGCGTCCAGGTCACGGCCGCACCCTGCTGGGCGAAGCCGCCGACGTACTGGCCGCCCGCGCTCTTGGCACCGGGCACCGCGCTCTCCAGCTTGGCGCCGCCGCTGATCACCATGCCGGAGCCGCCCGCGTCGCCCTTGGGCATCGGGGCTTCCGCGGACGCGGAGCCGCTCGGCTGGCCCGAGGGGGCGGTCGGGGCGGGGGCCGACGGGCTCTGGCCCGTGGTCGCGGTGTCCTTGCCCTTGTCGGTGTCGTCCTTCTTGCCGAAGATCACCGCCGCGCCGATGCCGATCGCCACCGCGGCGACCACCGCGACGGCCGCGATGAGCATGCCCTTGCGGCTGGACCCGCCGCCACCGCCGTGGCCGCCGCCGGAGCCCGGCAGCGGAACGGACTGGGTGTACTGCGGGGGCTGCTGCTGCGGCGGAACGCCGTAGCCGCCCGCCTGGAGCGCCTCGGGAGCCTGGTACTGGGCCTGGTAGGGCGGCTGCTGCTGCGGACCCTGCTGATAGGGAACGGGCCCGCGCTGACCGCCGTAGGGCCGGTCACCGACGGTGCGGACCTGGTTGTACGAGGTCCTGGGCACGCCCGGCTGACCGCCGGCCGGTCCCGGGTAGCCGTACCCGCCGCCCTGCCCGGGCGGGGTGGCCCCCGCGGCCTGGCCGTCCTCGTAGAGGTAGCCGAACGGGTCGTCATCCTCGGGCTGGTTCGCCCCGTTGTTCGGGCCGTGGTTCGCGGGCGTCGTCATCGCAGGTCACTCCTTTCGACCCCGGGGAGCCTACCCCGAACAGGTGCGCCCACGGGCGGCCCGAAAGCTTACCCGGCTCGGCGGTGCGCCTTCGAACGGGAGCGCTTCTCGATGTACATGCGCTGGTCGGCCGAGCGCAGCACCTCGTCGGCCGACATGCCGCAGCTCGCCCAGCCGATGCCGAAACTGGCTCCCACGCGGACCGCACGGCCGTCCACCCGGATCGGCGGGATGATGGCGTTCCGCAGCCGCACGGCGAGGTCGGCGGCATCCGCGGCGCCCAGCCCGTCGGCGAGGACGACGAACTCGTCGCCGCCCAGCCGGGCCACCGTGTCCCCGTCGCGGACCCCGGTCGTCAGCCGCCGGGCCACCTCGATCAGGACCGCGTCGCCGGTGTGGTGCCCGAACCGGTCGTTGATCGACTTGAAGCCGTCGAGGTCGCAGAAGAGCACCGCGAGCCCCTTCGTACCGTCGTCGATGTCGGTCGCCGGGGCGACCGTGTGCACGTGGTGGTCGTACGGACCCCCCGCGGCCGAGCCCCCGCCCGGCATGCCGCCGGGGCCGCCCATGCCCCCGGGGAACTCGAAGGGCTCGGGGAAGCCGTCGGGCCGGTACCCGTGCTCGCCGTGCGCACCGTGCTGACCGGAGCCGGCCTCCACCGTGGGCCGGGTCTCGAAGGCGGCGTCCAGCGCCTCCACGGCGGTGGCGCGCACCGACTGCGGGCGGCGGCAGAGCCGCGCACCGAGGCGGGAGCGGAGTTCGGCGCTGTTGGGCAGGCCGGTCAGCGAGTCGTGGCTGGCCCGGTGGGCGAGCTGCAGCTCGTGCCGCTTGCGCTCCTCGATGTCCTCGACGTGCGTGAGCAGGAACCGCGGCCCGTCGGCGGCGTCGGCGACCACGGAGTTGCGCAGCGAGACCCAGACGTACGTGCCGTCGCGCCGCCCCAGCCTCAGCTCGGCGCGGCCGCCCTCGGCGGAGGTCCGCAGCAGGGTGCCGATGTCCTCGGGGTGCACGAGGTCGGAGAAGGAGTACCGGCGCAGCACGGAGGCGGGCCGGCCCAGCAGCCGGCACAGCGCGTCGTTGGTGCGCAGCAGCCGGCCGTGCTGGTCCCCGCCCATCTCGGCGATGGCCATGCCGCTCGGCGCGTACTCGAAGGCCTGGCGGAACGACTCCTCACTGGCGCGCAGGGCCTGCTGTTCACGCTCCAGCCGGACCAGCGCCCGCTGCATGTTGGCGCGCAGCCGCGCGTTGCTGATGGCAATCGCGGCCTGGAAGGCGTACATCTGGAGCGCTTCGCGGCCCCAGGCGCCGGGCCGGCGGCCGTTGCGGGGGCGGTCCACGGAGACCACGCCGAGCAGTTCGCCGCCGGAGGCGTACATGGGGGCGTAGAGCCGGTCCTCGGGGTGCCACTCGTCCTCGAACCGCGGATCGGGGCCCTCGGTGTGCCACTGCGGGACGTCGTCCTCGACGAGGACCCAGCCCTCGGTGTGCGGGATGAAGCGCAGGCCGTCCCAGTTCTCGCCCATCGTCAGGCGGCGTTCCCAGGAGGCGCGCGAGCCGACGCGGCCGGTGATCAGGGCTTCTGCGGCGGGGTCTCCCGCGAAGGCGGCGACGACCAGATCACCGTCGGGGCGAACGAGGTTGACGCAGGCGAGTTCGTAGCCGAGGCCGAGGACGATGCCGTCCACGACGGTCTGCAGGGTGTCCGCCAGGCTCCGGGCCGTATTGAGCTCGGCCACCACCCGGTGCAGCTGCCGCAGGGTCGCAAGACGGACGTACGGCTCCGACTCGGCCTCCATTGCTCGCTCTCCCCGAGACCTCGACAGCAACTCCAGGTTTGTCATCGGCGCTTCGTTGCGTTGTCCCGTCCACTGAATCACAGTGAGCTGTGCGGCAGGTACACAGGGTCAACAAATCTTGCTCTCTGTGACTCAAGTCACATGAGATGAATATAGGTGACCGCCGTGCCGCTCCGCCGGGGTTCGTTCCAACCGGTTCGTCCGGACTGTTCCCGGAAGCAAAAGACCGGGGCAAGAGATACGCCGGGAACGGGTGCGGACCGGGCCGGCCTAGGCCGACGGGCGGGGGCGCTGCTCGGGCTTCCGCCCGATGCGCCGCGCGACGGGTGACAGTAGCGTCCTGACCGTGCCCCCTACGACCCCCGTGACACCACTTTCCGTACCCGCACCCCATGCTGAGGGGGTGAGCAACGACGAGTTCCGGGCCGCGATGTCCCGACTGGCGGCGGGCGTGTGCCTGATCACCGCGCAGGAACCGCCCCTGTCCGCCGACGGCCGGCGCGGTGAGGACGTCGGCATGACGGCGACCGCCTTCATGTCCGTGTCCCTGGAACCGCCCCTGGTCCTCGTCAGCGTGCGCCGGGACTCCCGGATGGACGACCTGCTGGCCGAGCAGCCGCTGTGGGCGGTATCGGTGCTCGCCGGCCACCAGCTCCAGATCGCGAGCCGGTTCTCGATGAAGAACCGCATCAGCGACCGGCTGCTCTTCGCGGACCTGCCCTGCACGCGCGGCGGCGTCTCCGGCGCCCCGCTGCTCTCGGATGCCCTGGCCACCCTGGAGTGCCGTACGGAGAACCGCGTCGAGGCGGGCGACCACACCCTCGTCATCGGCCACGTCCTCACCGCCGCCCAGCCGGCACCGGACTCCCCGCCGCTGACGTACTTCCGCGGGCGCTACCGGCACCTGGCGCTCTGAGCTGCCGGCACCTGGCGCCCTGAGCTGCCGGCACCCGGCGCCCGAGCTACCAGTCCCGCGCGTTGCGTCCCCGCTTGGTCTCCCCGCGGGCCTTCTTCTCGCGCAGCCGCCGCTCGTTGATCCCCCGGGGGATCTTCGTCGCCCGGCGCGCCTTCGGCGGCGGCGCCGTGGCCTCGGCCAGCAGCGCGGCCAGCCGGACCAGCGCCATCTCCCGGTTGCGGAACTGCGAGCGGTGCTCGGAGGCCCGTACCGTCACCACCCCGTCGACCAGCCGGGAGGCGAGGCGCTCCAGCGCCCGCTCCTTCCACACGTCGGGCAGCGACTTCGTCGCCGCGACGTCGAAGAGGAGCTCCACGCGCGAGTCCGAGGTGTTCACGTGCTGGCCGCCCGGCCCGGAGGACCGCGAGAAGCGCCAGGCGAGCTCGCCCTCGGGGAGCACGACCGAACCGCGGATGACATAGGGACCAGGCATGCCCCCTATGATCCGTGCCCGCCGGTGCCCCGTCACCCGCATTTCGGCCCGCATCGCGGACAATTCCCCGATTGCGGAACCTGCCGCCCCTCTCCCCGCGTTATGGAGGGCAGCGGTACCTTGGGCGCCTCACGGTCGGTACGACGAGTGAGACCAAGTGAGACTAGGAAGGGACACCAGTCACCATGGCAGTAAGCCTCTCCAAGGGCGGAAACGTCTCGCTCAGCAAGGAGGCCCCGGGCCTCGCGGCCGTCACGGTCGGCCTGGGCTGGGACACCCGCACGACCACCGGTGTGGACTTCGACCTGGACGCCTCGGCCATCGCGGTCAACGCGCAGGGCAAGGTCGTCTCCGACGGCCACTTCGTCTTCTTCAACAACAAGTCCACCCCGGACCAGACCATCGTGCACACCGGCGACAACCGCACCGGCGAGGGCGCGGGCGACGACGAGGCCATCAACGTCAACCTCGCCGGCCTGCCCGCCGACGTGGACAAGATCGTCTTCCCGGTCTCCATCTACGACGCCGAGACCCGCAGCCAGAACTTCGGCCAGGTCCGCAACGCCTACATCCGCGTCGTGAACCAGGCCGGCGGCGTCGAGATCGCCCGCTACGACCTCTCCGAGGACGCGGCGACCGAGACCGCCATGGTCTTCGGCGAGCTCTACCGCAACGGCGCCGAGTGGAAGTTCCGCGCCGTGGGCCAGGGTTACGCCTCCGGCCTCACCGGCATCGCCCAGGACTTCGGCGTCAACGTCTGACCCTGAGCACCCGCGTCCACGGACGCGTCGCAGCTGGAGCCCCCTCCCGGCCGTCCGGGGAGGGGGCTTCGCTACCGTTCCGTACGTGATCCTCCTGCCGCTCGCTCCCCTCGAGGACGGCGCCCTGCCGGGCCCGGTCCTCACCGAAATCGCCACGCTCTACGCGACCAACCACGCGTTCTTCGAGCTCAGCGGCGATTTCCCCGACCCCGGCCGCATCACGGTCGAGCAGGTCGCCGCCGCCCTCGCCGACGAGCTCGCCCACGAGGGCGCCGAGGTCCTCCTCGCCCGCTCCGCCGGACGCCTCGTAGGCCTGGCCGCCACCCTCGCCCACCATCCCGATCCGGCGGCCGAGGACCCCGACCCGTGGATCGGCCTCCTGCTCATCGACGCCACCGCGCACCGCGAGGGCTACGGCCGGGCCGTGGTCGCCATGGTCGAGGACCGCTTCCGCGACGCGGGGCGCAAGGGCGTACGGATCGCCGTGCTCGACGCCAACGACAAGGCCCTCGCCTTCTGGCAGGCCCAGGGCTACCTCACCCTGCGCCACGCCCCCGACCGCGAGGCGGGCCGCCCCTGCACGGTCCTGCGCAAGGCCCTGTAGGCAAGGCGCTGCAGGCAAGGCCCTGCAGGGCAGGGCTACGAGGCCTTCGCCGGGTGCTTCGGCGCCTTCGGGCGGTCCTTCCCGTACAGCCACACGTCCCAGACCTCCGACAGGTCGCGGCCCGTCTTCTCCTGCGCGTAGGCGGTGAACTCGGCCGTGGACGCGTTCCCGTGCCGATGGTCGGCCGCCCAGCCCCGCAGCAGGGCGAAGAACTTCTCGTCGCCGGCCTCCTGACGGACCCGCTGCAGGACCATCGCCCCGCGCCCGTACACCGGGGACCCGGAGATCTCCTTCGGGCCGGGCGGGGCGGCCGGCGGGAAGGCGCCCCAGTCCGAGCCCGCCTCCCGGTCGACGCGGGTGTCACCGGTGAGGTAGGCGTCGAAGTGCTGCTGCGCGCTCGGGCCGCCGTGGTCCTCGGACCACAGCCACTCGGCGTAGGTCGCGAACCCCTCGTTGAGCCACATGTCCTTCCAGGACTTCGGCGACACCGAGTCCCCGAACCACTGGTGCGCCAGCTCGTGCAGCAGCAGCTCCTCGCTGCCCGGAGCCCCCGAGAACACCGGCCGGGTCTGGGTCTCCAGCGCGTAGCCCAGGCTGTGCGCGGGCAGCACGATCGCGCCCGACGCGGAGAAGGGGTACGGGCCGAACCGCCCCGCGCCCCACTCCACCATCTCGGGCAGCCGCGCGAGCACGGCCCGGCTCGCCGCCGCCTCCCCGGGCGCGACCGCCGTGTAGAGGGGGATCCCGGAGGCGGTCCGCCCGGTCGACACCTCGAACTTCCCGACGGCCACCGTCGCCAGGTAACTCGCCATCGGCTCCGCCGAGTGCCAGGCGAACACGGTCCGCCCGTCGCCCGTTTCCGTACGGGAGCGCAGCTCACCGTTGGACACGGCCTCGTAGCCCTTCGGGACGGTCACCGTGATGTCGTACGCGGCCTTGTCGCTCGGGTGGTGGTTCCCCGGGAACCAGCCCATCGACCCGACGGGCTCGCCGACGGCCACCGCGCCCTTGCCGCCCGGGGTGACGATCCACCCCTCCTCGGACCCGTCGGGGTCGGTGACGGGCCTGGGCCGGCCGGAGTAGTCGACCTCCGTACGGAAGACCTCGCCCCGCTCCAGGTCCTCGGCGGGGCGCACCGTCAGCTCGTTGCCGGTGCGGTTGAAGCGGGCACCCGCACCCTGCACCCGCACGCCCTCCACCTCCAGACCGCTGAGGTCGAGGTTGAAGGAACTGAGCCCCTGCCCGGCACGGGCGGTGATCACGGCGGTGGCGTGCAGCCGCCCGTCGGCCGGGTCGTAGTCGAGGTCCAGGGCGTAGTGCTCGACCTGGTAGCCGCCGTTGCCGGCCTTCGGGAAGAACGGGTCGCGCACCCCCGACGCACCCGGCCGCCCCTGCACGGTCTCCCCCGTGCAGCCCGTGGTGAGGGCGAGCAGGGCGGCGACGGCGGGGGCGGCGAGGCGGGAGAGAACGCGGTGATCCACGCGTTCGAGACTACGTCCCGTGAGGCAGTGCCGGACTCTTCTCCTCGGTGAGGGCGTCCCTACTTGTTGAGGGCGTCCACGCCGGCCTTGGCGAACTTCTCGTCCAGGTCACCGCTCGGAGCACCGGCCACGCCGACACCCGCGACCGGGGCGCCGTCGGCCTGGACGGGGGTGCCGCCGCCGAGGAACAGGGTGCCCGGGATGTCCTTCAGGTTCGGGGTCTGCGCGAGGCGGCCGGCGAGCACCGAGGTCGGGGCGTTCCAGGACACGGCGGTGAAGGCCTTGCGCTGCGCCGAGTCGTAGGACTGCGGACCGGCGCCGTCGCCGCGCAGGGTGACGATGGTGTTGCCGTTGCGGTCGACGACCGCGACGGTCACCTTCTGGTTCTCGCTCTCGGCGGCGTCCAGCGCGGCCTGGGCGGCGCGGGTGGCGGCGTCGATGGTGAGGTGCGTGGTGGTGGTGAAGTTCTTCTTGCCCCCGTCCTTCTTCGCGACGGCGGCCGAGGCCGCGGCCGGAGCGGAAGCCGGGGCGGCGTTGGCGCTGACCGCGCCGAGGGCTCCGGCGCCGAGGGCGACGGCGAGGGCGGTACCGGTGAGAACGCGGGTGCGGGTGTTCATGTCTGCTGCTCCTGTGAACGTCGGCACGGCGGGCTGTCCTGCCGTTGCTCCAAGCCTCTCCCCGCCACCCCCACCCCCCCGTCCCCGTACCGGCTCCGAACCCGCCCCCCACCGGCCGACCCGAGGGTCAACCGATCGGTTGATGCGGCCTGCCCCGACGGGACGCTTACCTGGTCCTTCCCCGACCCCTGCCGGGGCCCTTCCCAAAGCCCCGTCGGGCTGCGCCGGCGTTCGAGCACCGGGTCCGGGTCTTTCAGCCGTCCGGCGTCGATGCACCGGGTCCGGGTCTTTCAGCCGTCCGGCGTTTGAGGACCGGGGTCTGGGGCGGAGCCCCAGGGGGTCCGGGCGCAGCCCGGCACCCCTCCTCAGCCCGTCCGGCGCTTGAGGACCGGGTCCGGGCAGCGCCCGGGGAACGGTGGAAGGGTGGGTAGGGGACGGCCCGCGCAGCGCCCACCCACCCGCACCGCACACCGACCCGGCACCATGGAACGACCGCACCACCCCAGGAGCACCCCGTGACCAGCGCGCCCCCGCCGAGCCAGGCGGCTCCACCGAGCCCCGCACCCCCCACGGGCCGGGCGGCCCAGGCGCCTCAGGCCCAGGCGACCCAGCCGACCCAGGCGCCCCCACCCCGAAAAGACACCCGCGCCCTCGCCACGGTCATGCACACCGCGTTCTTCCTCCTCCTCGGCGCCTCCGTGGCCCGCTTCCTCCTCCGCCACCCCGACGAACCCCGCACCCCGTGGATCATCGCCCTCGGCATCACCCTGGCCCTGCTCTACGTGCTCGGCCCCGCCCTGGGCGCCGCCCCCACCCTGCGCCGCCTCGTCTGGCTAGGCCTGGTCGTCGCCGTCTGGGTGGTCCTCGTCGTCCTCGCGCCGAGCTTCGCCTGGTGCGCCGTACCGCTCTTCTACACGGCCCTGCGCACCCTCCCGCCCCGCGCGGCCGTCGTCCTCGTGGCCCTGCTCACCGTGTTCGTCGTGGCGGCGCAGCTCCGCCTCGCGCAGACCTCCGCCCCGGGCGAGCCCTTCGACCCCAACCTGCTGCTCGCGCCGCCCGCCGTCGCCGCCCTCGCCACCGCCGTGTTCATCCACATGGAGCGCCAGGCCGCGGCCCAGCGGACCCTGATCGACGACCTGATCCGCACCCGCCGGGAACTGGCCGCCACCGAACGCCGCGCCGGCACCCTCGCCGAGCGCCAGCGCCTCTCGATGGAGATCCACGACACCCTGGCCCAGCACCTGTCGAGCCAGCAGATGCTCCTCCAGGCCGCCGACCGCACCTGGGACAGCGACCCCGGCACCGCCCGTTCGCACGTCCGCACCGCCACCGACATCACCGCGCGCGGCCTCGCCGAGGCCCGCCGCCTGGTCCACGACCTCGCGCCGCGCGAACTCGCCGACGGGGCCGGTCTCCCCGACGCCCTGCGCGCGCTGGACGCGGGCCCGGACATCGAGGTCCGCTTCCACCTGGAAGGCGCGCCGGTCCCGCTCCCCGACCGCGCGGAGCAGGCACTGCTGCGCATCGCCCAGGGCGCGCTGGCGAACGTACGGGAGCATTCGGGGGCCCGTACCGCAGCCCTCACCCTCAGCTTCCTCGGCGACCAGGTCGTCCTGGACGTGGCCGACGACGGCCACGGCTTCACCCGGCTCCGCGCCTCCGCCGGGGAACGCGGCCACGGCCTCCCCGCGATGCGCGCCCGCGTCCGCCAGCTCGGCGGCACCCTGACCATCGAATCCACCGCGGGCGAGGGCACGGTCCTGTCGGCGTCGATCCCCCTGGAGACCACCCCATGACCACGATCCTCCTCTGCGACGACCACGTCGTGGTCCGCGCCGGCCTGCTGGCCCTGCTCGGCAGCGAGCCGGACATCGAGGTCCTCGGCGAGGCGGGCAGCGGTGAGGAGGCCGTCGCGCTCGCCGCCAAACTCCGCCCCGACGTGGTCCTGATGGACCTCCAGCTCGGTGAGGGCATCGACGGGGTGGAGGCCACCCGCCGCATCACCGCCGCCCCGAACCCCCCGCACGTGCTGGTCCTGACCACGTACGACACCGACGCCGACATCACCCGGGCCATCGGTGCGGGCGCCACCGGCTACCTCCTGAAGGCGGAACGCCCGGAGGAACTGTTCGCCGCGATCCACTCCGCCGCCCAGGGCCGCACCACGCTCTCCGCCCCCGTGGCCAGCCGCGTGATGGCCCACATGCGCGGCGGCAACCGGCCCACCCTGACCGACCGCGAGCTCGACATCCTCGGCCAGCTCGCCCGCGGCCTCGGCAACCGCGACATCGCCCGCGCCCTGTTCATCAGCGAGGCCACGGTCAAGACCCACCTGGGCCGCATCTACGACAAGCTCGGCGTCGACACCCGCGCGGGCGCGGTCTCGGTGGCCAAGGAGCAGCGCCTCCTCCCCTGACACCGCCCGCACGGCAGCGCACGGCAGCCCACCCGGGCCACATCGCCCTACCCGGCCCGCATCACCCACCCGCCCCGCATCGTCCATCCGTACGAGATCACGCTCGTACGCCGCGCCGATCCGCCGCAGGCGCCGACACGACAGGCTCGTGAGTGCCCGGACCGCCCCGAGCAGGCCCGGGCGCCACCAGCCGTGTCGAGAGGAACCCGCCATGCCGACCACCGATTTCGCCCCGGAACGCCGCCGCATGCTCACCATGCTGGGCACCGGTGCCGCCGCAGCCGGGCTCGGCGCCCTGGCCGCCGCGACGCCCGCCGCCGCCGCGCCCGAGGACCTGTCGACCTCCTCCTTCACCGGCCCGGCCGGTTCGGCGGAGGACGAGCTGGCGATCAACCGCCTGCTGGAGACCTACCTCTTCGCCGTGGACACCAAGGACAAGACGGTCTTCCGGACCCTCTTCACCGACGACGCCGTCCTCACCGTGATGGCCCACCCCGACGGCACCGCCGGCATCGTCAAGACCGGCATCGAGGCGGTCGTCGCCAACCTCGACGGCGCGGCGGCCTGGGGCTACTCCACCCACGTCACGGCCAACGCCTACATCCGCGTCACCGGCCGCTACACCGCCACCGGCGACAGCCACGCCACCGCCCAGCTCGTGTACCCGGCCACCGCCACCGCCCCGGAGACCGTCGTCGTCCGCGGCATCCGCTACCGCGACGAGTACGTGAAGTCCGCCGGCGTCTGGAAGATCCGCAAGCGCATCTTCTCCCCGCTCTGGCAGTACAACGGCACCGCGGTCCAGATCGCGTACCCGAACTGACCCGAGTCCCAGAGGCCCCGACCCCATCGGAGCCCACACGAACATCGGAGCTCACCCGAGCCCGATGAGCCCGCGGTCGACGGCCGCACGCACGGCCGCCGTACGGTTCTCCACCCCGAGCTTCTCGTAGACGTGCACGAGGTGCGTCTTGACCGTCGTCCCGCTGATGAACAGGGCCGATCCGATCTCCCGGTTGGAGCGGCCCGTCGCGATCAGCTCCAGGATCTCGGTCTCCCGGGCCGTCAGGGCCGCACTCGGCGCCCGGTAGCGGCTCATCAGCCGCGAGACCACCGAGGGCGACAGCGCCGACTCCCCCGCCGCGACCGTCCGCAGCGCCTGGAACAGCAGGTCGGGCGGGGACCCCTTCAGCAGGTACCCCGCCACACCCGCCTCCACGGCCCGTACGACGTACGCATCGGACTCGTAGCTGCTGAGCACGACCACCCGCGGCGGCGCGGGCATCCGCCCGATCCGCCGCGTGGTCTCCAGCCCGCACATCCCCGGCCCCATCCGGATGTCCATCAGCACCAGCCCGGGACCCAGTTCGCGCACCATCCGCAGCGCGGCGCCGCCGTCCGCGGCCTCCCCGCACACCTCGAACTCGGGACACCCGTCGAGCAGCGCCCGCAGCCCCGCCCGTACGACGGGATGGTCGTCCACCAACAGGATCCGCACCGGAGTCATGCCGCGCCCGGCCCCGGTCTGGGTCCCCGGGCCGGCGCCGGCCCCTGCGGCAGCGCGGGCAGACAGACCGACACCACGGTCCCGCCCCCGCCCGGACTGCTCTCCACCGTGGCCGTGCCCCCCAGGTACGCGACCCGACGCCGCAGCAGCCGCAGCCCGTCCCCACCCGGGCCCCCGTTCACCGGAGCCTGCGGATCGAACCCGACCCCGTCGTCCCACACGTCGAGCGCCAGCCCGAACGGCTGATAGGTCAGCGTCACCACCACGACCGAAGCCCGCGCGTGCCGCCGTACGTTGCCCAGGGCGCCCTGGGCCGCCCTCAGCACCGCGGCCTCGACCCGGCCCGGCACCGGCCGGGGTTCCCCCTCCAGCCGGAACCGGGCCCCGTCCGTCCCGGCACACAGCTCGCGCAGCACATCGGCCAGGGCCGCCCGCTCCAGCTCCACCGGAGCCAGGTCCCGAATAAGCCGCCGGGCCTCGGCAAGATTCTCGCGGGCCGCGGCGGCAGCCTGCCGGACCAGCTGCCGGGCCTGCCCCGGCTCCCGCGTCCACTCCCGGTCCGCCGCGTCGAGCAACAGGTGCATGCTCGTCAGCCCCTGCGCCACGGTGTCGTGCAGCTCGGCCGCAAGCCGATGCCGCTCCCGCAGCACCCCAGCCCCCACGACCTCCCCCTGCCCCCTGGCACCCCCCACACCCGCCCCCTCTCGCCACGCCCCCCGGACGCGCCGAGCATAATCCGGCGAACCCGACACCCCGCCGGGACATCAGCAACTCTGATCCCCACCCGCAAGGCACGTACGGGCCTTGTGTCATGCGGGTCCTGTTGCCATGCGGGTCCCGGGGCCATGCGGGTCCCGGGGCCATGCGGGCCTTGCGCCATGCGGGCCCCCGGCCACGCGGTCCTACGCCATGCCGGCCCCGGGCCACGTGGGTCCCCGGCCACTCGTGCCCCGGCCGTGCGGGCCTGCGCCATGCCGGCCCGGGGCCACGCGGGCCCTGCGCCATGCCGACCCCAGGGTCATGTGGGCTCCCGGGCCATGCGGGTCCTGCGCCATGCGGGCTCCCGGGCCACACGGGCCTTGCGCCATGTCGGCTCCCCGGCCACACGGGTGCCGGGCCCCGCGGGCCCCGGCCACACGGGCCTTGCACCATGCCGGCCCCCCGCCCACGCCGGTCCCCGGCCACACGGGCCTTGCACCATGCCGGCCCCCCGCCCACGCCGGTCCCCGGCCACACGGGCCTTGCACCATGCCGGCCCCCCGCCCATGCCGGTCCCCGGCCACGCGGGCCCCGGACCATGCGGGACATGCGAGGCCCCCACCCCACCCATGACACCATCGGGTACGTGCTCGACATCGGCTACTCCCTCTCCCGTCGCTTCCCCGACCCCCCGCAGACCGACTACCGCTCCGCGGACGTCCGCTCCCTGCGCCACGACCTGTTCTGCGGGGACGTCTACCTCGCCGACACCGACGCGGACCGGGAAGTGTCCACAGCCTGGGGATGGGTGCCCGTACTGGACTTCGCCTGGGCCCTGTGCGACATCGTCGAGCAGCTCGACCAGGACCCGCGCGGCAGCCGCGCGGCCAACCGCCAGTACGCCGAGATCGACTTCACCGAGTCCTCGGACCGCATGCTCTTCGAACGCCGCTTCGGCTGGGTCGACGTAGAGGCCGACTGGATGCCGTCGGAGGAAGCCCCCCTCACCTTCAGCCACCGCCTCCTGCGCCGCGAAGCCCGCGACTTCCTCCACGACGTCATCGCCGACCTGACCGACATGCACGACGGCCTGGCCGACAACCCCATCATCTGGACCCTCCAGTCCCGCTTCCCCCGAGTCCCGGCCTAACCGAACCCCCACCCGGCGCCGCCCGGCGCTCGAGGACCGGGGCCCAGCCCGGTCCCACCCAGCCGTCCGGCGCTTGAGGACCGGGGTCTGGGGCAGAGCCCCAGAAGCCTCGGGCGCAGCCCGGTCCAGGCGGGTCCGGGCGCAGCCCGGGGAACGGTGGAAGGGCGGGTAGGGGACAGCCCCGCAGGGCCCACCCCGGCCCCAGCCCCGGCAACGCCCCCACACACCGGAGCCACCCCGGAGGCCAGGCGGCCACGCGGCACGCGGCCACACGGCACGCGGCCACGCGGCACACGGCCACACGGCCACACGGCAGGCGCCCACACGGCAGGCGGCACGCGGCACGCGACCCGCCACCCAGACGACCTACGCCAACACCCTCACCCCAAGCTGCGCAGCCATCGCCGGCGCCAACTCGAACAACTGCCCCGCACTGATCACCGCCCCGGCCAGCGCCTCCACCCCCCGCGCAATCTCCAGCGCCCGCACCCCCCTCAGGTCCACGTCCCCCATCCGCGCCCCCGTGAAGTCCACCCCCCGCAGCTCACAGTCCCGGAACTCCACCCGTTCCAGCACCGCACCCCCGAAGTCCGGCTCCACCAGCACGCATTCCTCGAAGACCACGTCCTTGAGCCGCGCCGTCCGCAGGTTCAGATAGTCGATCTTGCCCCCGCGCACCAGCACCCGCTCCAGCACCGCCCCGTGCAACTGCACGCCGCCCAGCCGGGCGTCCAGCAGTTCCACGTCGCGCAGCGAGGCCTCCGACAGGTCCGTCCCCACCCCCCGGACGCCGTCGAGCACCGAGTCCAGGATCCGCACCTTGGCCAGTCCGGTCTCGTCCAGCACGCAGCGCCGTAGCGCGCAGTCCATGAACCGCGCCCCCCGCCCGTCCCCGCCCGCCAGGTCCACTTCGACGAGCTCCAGCCCGTCGTAGTCCCCGTCCCGCTCCAGCTCCAGCCCCGCGTCCTCCCACCCGCTCAGCTCCGGCAACCGCACCTCCGGCCGCCGCGCCGCCTTCACCGTCTGCTGCCGCCCGTTTCGCACCATCCCCCCATCCTGACCGACCCCACCGACAACCCCTTGACCTCAACCGCACTTGAGGTCACACCCTGTCCCCATGACCACCACCCCGGCCCCGAACACCGCCACCCCCACGCCCCCCGCCCCCGGCGAGATGCACGCCATCCGCCTCCACACCTTCGGCCCCGTCGAAAACCTCACCTACGAGTCCGTCCCCCGCCCCCTCCCCGCCCCCGGCCAGGTCCGCATCGCCGTGGCCGCCGCCGGAGTCCACCTCCTCGACACCGCGCTGCGCCGCGACGTCCAGGGCCCGCCCGCACCCCTGCCCGAACTGCCGACCGTCCCCGGCCGGGAGGTCGCCGGCACCGTCGACGCGCTCGGCGCCGGCACGGACACCGCTTGGCTCGGGCAGACCGTCGTCACCCACCTCGGATTCGCCCCCGGCGGCTACGCCGAGTACGCCGTCGCCGACGCCGACCGCCTGCACGCCGTCCCGCCCGGCCTCGACCCCGCCAGCGCCGTCGCCATGATCGGTACCGGCCGCACCACCCTCGGCATCCTCCAGTTCGCCGACCTCGGTCCCGGCTCCGTCGCCCTCGTCCCGGCAGCCGCGGGCGGCATCGGCACCCTGCTGGTCCAGTACGCCAAGCACGCCGGAGCCACGGTCGTCGCCCTCGCCGGCGGCCCCGCCAAAACCGCCCGGGCCGCCGCCAACGGCGCCGACCTCGCCCTCGACTACACCGCCCCGGACTGGGCCGACACCCTCCGCGCCCATCACCCCGACGGCGCCACCGTCCTCTTCGACTCCGTCGGGGGCGCCATCGCCCGCACCGCCCTCGGCCTGCTCCGCAACGACGCCCAGCACCTCGTCTTCGGCTGGTCCGGCGGCCCGCTCGCCCTCACCGACACCGAGCAGGCCGCCCTGGACGCCCGCGGCATCACCACCCAGCACGTCCTCGGCCCCGCCATGCTCCAACGCACCGGCGGCGAAGACCCCCTGCGCCTCCTCGAAACCCGCGCCCTCGCCGAAGCCGCCACGGGCCGCCTGCGCCCCGCCCTCCAGCGCTACCCCCTCGCCGAAGCCGCCACGGCCCACCACGACCTGGAAACCCGCGCCACCACCGGCAAGGTCGTCCTGGAACCCTGAGCGACCACCGCCCCGGACGGCCTACGCGCCCCCGAGCTCCGCCAGCGCCCCATCGGTCAGCCGGTACACCGACCACTCGTCCTGCGGCCGCGCACCCAGGGCCTCGTAGAAGGCGATCGTCGGCTCGTTCCACTTCAGGACCGACCACTCCAGCCGCTCGTACCCGCGCTCCCCGCAGATCCGCGCCAACTCCCGCAGCAGCGCCTTCCCGTGGCCTCCGCCGCGCACGCCCGGGCGGACGTACAGGTCCTCCAGGTAGATGCCGTGCACCCCGCGCCACGTCGAGAAGCTGAGGAACCACAGCGAGAATCCGACCGCCTCGCCCTCGTCCGTCACCGCGAGGTGCGCGAACGCCGCCGGCCGCTCCCCGAAGAGCGCCTCCCGCAACTGCTCCTCGGTGGCGCGCGCCTCGTGCGGCACCTTCTCGTACTCCGCGAGCTCGCGGATCATGGCGTGGATGACGGGTACGTCGCTGACGACGGCGCTACGGATCATGCCTGCACCCTACGAGCCACCGCACCGGCCCCGCCCCCGCCCGCCCCGCCCCAGCAGCGCTTCGGCGATCCCCAGCGGCGCCACCGCCGGCCGGCCCCCGTCCTCCACGTCCCACAGGCAGTTCTGCAGCACCCGCCCCAGTGTCCAGGCCCGCGCCCGTTCCCGGTCCGAGCCCACCGCCTGCGCCAGCGACTCGAAGCGCCACCGCACCTCCTCCGCCCGGAAGTTGTTGACCAGCGCCGGAAACAGCTCGAACCCCGGATCACCGGCCAGCGGCTTCGGATCGATGGCCAGCCACGGCTCGCGCCCGCCCGCCAGCACGTTGTCGTAGTGCAGGTCCCAGTGCAGCAGCCGGTCCCCCGGCTCCCCCGCCACCTCCGCCAGCGCCGCCGCGCAGTCCGCCACGAGCCCCCGCTCCCGGCCCTCCCCCAGCTGCGCCAGCGCACCCGGCACCGCCTCCAGCATCGCCGCCGCCACGTCCCCCAGCCGCCGCACCCCGGCCGGCGCCGGGACCGCCGTCAGCCGGGCCAGCAGCCCGCCGAGGAGCTCCACCGCCCGCGCGGAGTCCCGTACGGCCAACGCCGACAGCGGCCGGCCCTCGTCGAGGCGCTCCAGCAGCAGCGTGCCGGTCGGCGCATCGTCCGCCAGCAGCCGTACGCAGCCCTCCCCGGCCCACGCGCGCAGCGCGAGCGCCTCCCGCTCGTTCTCCTCGTCCAGCGCCGGCAGCTTCAGCGCCGCCGCCGTCCCGTCGGCCCGCACCACCGGCAGCACCAGGGCCGTCACCCCGTACATCCCCGGCCCGGTCACCCGCAGCTCCCACCGCTCCAGGAACGCCGCCACCTGCCCGGGCAGCCCGTCGACGAACTCCCGCCCGGCCGCGCCGTTGTCCCGCACCTGCGCCCGCGCGAACCGCGCAGGCACCCCGCGGAACCCCCGCCCGGCGACACCGCCCGAACCGCCCGCCGCCACACCGTCCATGCCCCGACCCTAGGGGTCCAAGACCCCAACTCCCCGCGGCCCCACGGCCCGAAGTCCCCACGGCTCCACGCCTCCACGGCCCCACAGCCCTACGACCCACCGCCCACGGCGCCCGTTCCCCCCCCTAGGCGGAGGAACCCACCCCCACACCCTTCAACGCCCGCACGAACGCCCCCGCCTCGAACAGTGCCCCGTCCTTCGACCCGACCGGCGCCCCGTCCACCAGCACCATCGGCGTCCCCTGCGCACCCGTCGCCTCGAAACCCTTCTCGGCCTCGCCGACCCACCCCTTGTACTTCTGGTCCTTCACCGCCGCGTCGAACTCCGGCCCGCGCAGCCCCGGCACCTCGTCCGCGATCCTCAGGAGCAGCTCGTCCGTGAACTTCCCCTTCGGCTGGCTGGCGAAGACCGCCGCGTGGTACTCCGCGAACTTCCCCGCATCCGCCGAAGCGCGCAGCGCGTTGACCGCCCTGACCGAACCGCTCGCGCCGTCCCGGTCCAGGAACGAGGCCAGCAGGTACTCGATCTTCACCTGCCCGGCCACCGCCAGCTTCAGCAGCGATTCCCCGCCGGCCTCCTCGAACCGCGCGCAGTGACCGCACTTGGGGTCCACCAGCACCTGCGCCGTACGCGGGGCGTCCGGCTTCCCCACGACGATCCTCGGCCCGTTCACCGCCGCGGGCAGCCCCGCGAGCTGACCGGCGATCGGGCTGGTCCGCACCGCGACCCCGGAGACGGCCGCAGGCCTGCCCTCGTCCGCCCCGGAACCGCACCCGACGACCGCCCCGCCCAGCAGGGACACGGCCGCGACCGCCGCGACCAGCCGCCCGGCCACCACAACCCGTGCCATACGAACCCGCACCTCTCACCCAAAAACCTGACAAACTCCCCGCCCCACCCTAAGGAGGGTTCCACAGCGCCCACATCAGCCATCCGGCCACCCCTCGACCCCCAAAACCCGACGTCACGTCCCTGGACACCCACCCGAAACCCCGTGTACCAACTCCCCCATGACGATCAACGGCGGAATTTCCTTCTGGTACGCGACGGACGAGACCGCCCCCGCCCGCCCACCCCGCGCCCCGCTCACCGGCAATACCACGGCCGACGTCGTCATCGTCGGCGGCGGCTACACCGGACTGTGGACCGCGTACTACCTCAAGACCGCCGCCCCCGACCTGCGCGTCACCGTCCTGGAGCAGAAGTTCTGCGGCTACGGGGCCTCCGGCCGCAACGGCGGCTGGCTCTACAACGGCATCGCGGGCCGCGACCGCTACGCCGCCCTCCACGGCCACCCGGCCGCCCGGCGCCTCCAGCAGGCCATGAACGCCACCGTCACCGAGGTCATCGACACCGCGGCCAAGGAGGGCATCGACGCCGGCATCCACCGCGGCGGAGTCCTCGAAGTGGCCCGCACCCCCGCCCAGCTCTCCCGCCTCAGGGCCTTCCACGCCGCCGAACTCGCCTTCGGCGAAACGGACCGCGAGCTCTACGACGCCACCGACACCCGCGCCCGCATCAACGTCGCGGACGCCGTCGGCTCCTCCTGGACCCCGCACGGAGCCCGCATCCACCCCCTGAAACTGGTCAAGGGCCTGGCGGCCGCCTGCGAACGCCTCGGCGTCGTCATCCACGAGTCCACCCCCGTCACGGAGATCGCCCCGCGCCGCGCCCTCACCCCGTACGGCACGGTCCGCGCCCCGTACGTCCTGCGCTGCACGGAGGGGTTCACCGCCGCCCTCAAGGGCCAGAAGCGCTCCTGGCTCCCGATGAACTCCTCGATGATCGCCACGGCCCCGCTCTCCCCGGAGACCTGGTCCCAGCTCAACTGGTCCGACGCCGCCACCCTCGGCGACATGGCCCACGCCTACATGTACGCCCAGCGCACGGCCGACGACCGCATCGCCATCGGCGGCCGCGGCGTCCCCTACCGCTACGGCTCCCGCACGGACAACGACGGCCGCACCCAGCCCGCCACGATCGCCTCCCTCACCCGCCTCCTCGAATCCTTCTTCCCGGCCCTCACCGGCGTGGAGATCACCCACGCCTGGTCGGGCATCCTGGGCGTCCCCCGCGACTGGTGCGCCACGGTCACCCTGGACGCCACGACGGGCCTCGGCTGGGCCGGCGGCTACGTGGGCTCCGGCGTGGCCACGTCGAACCTCGCGGCCCGCACCCTGCGCGACCTGGTCCTGGGCGACAAGACGGACCTCACCACCCTCCCCTGGGTCAACCACCGCGTCCGCCGCTGGGAACCGGAGCCCTTCCGCTGGCTGGGCGTCCAGGCCCTCTACGCCGCCTACCGCGAAGCGGACCGCCGCGAATCCACCACCCACACCCCGACGACAACCCCCCTGGCCCGCCTGGCCGACCGCATCGCGGGCCGCCACTGACGGCACGCAAAAGGCCCCGGGTGCTCACCCGGGGCCTTCCGCTTCCGTTCGAAGCCACCTGGCCGAAGAACCTCCGACCTGGAATGGGGCCCCCTGTCGGATTCGAACCGACGACCTACGCATTACAAGTGCGTTGCTCTGGCCGGACTGAGCTAAGGAGGCGTGGTGACTCTGCGCAAGGCACGGAATCGCCTTCACTCTACACATCGCCCCCACCGCTCAGCGAAGACCTTTCCGGTGTCCGGGGCCCCCGCCGGCGCCCTTCCTCACACCCCCGGATACCCCGCGCGGGCCACCCTCGGCGCCACCGCCGCCAGGGGCAGCCCCGGGTTGAGGGCGTCGACGACGGACTGGGTCAGGGGGCGGAGCTCCCAGATGTGGCGGACCGCGGCCAGGGGGAGGTCCGTCTCGTAGTAGTCCTCGGCGAAGTCGCGGTAGGCCTCCGGGGTGCCCGCGACGAGCAGCTCGAAGAGATAGTCCGCGCCGTCCGGGTCGGACTTGCCCTCCGGGAACTCCACCTTGCCCGCGCGCCACTGCGCGTCGCCGGTCTCGCGCCAGAAGACGGCGGTCGCGTTGAGCACGCCGTCCACGCAGAACGCGGGCTCCGTGAGGTACGGCCGGAAGGCCTCGGGTATGCCCTCGGTCAGGCCCGGCCAGCCGTCCTCATTGTCGGTGTCCGCCCAGGGGCTCATGACCGACTCGTGGTCGAAGCCGTGTCCGAAGACCCCGGCGGCCGAGAAGACGATCGCGTAGTCGTCGCCGGAGCCGTTGTCCATCAGTGCCGCTTCCTCGCCCGGCCCCCACTCCGGGTCGTAGGAGAAGTGGCCGTCGTCCTCTTCGCCGCTGATCACCAGTTCCAGCGCCGCCATCGCCCGGCAGCGGTCGCGCAGCGTCTCGATGTCGGGCAGCGCGCGGGTCACGTCGTAGATGGTCATGGGCGTGATCAAAGCAGCCCCCTCTGACAGTCGCCCGCGGCCTGGGGAGAAGTCTTCGCGTCCAGGTGCTGACAGGAGCGGATCGGGCGGGTAGCGTCGGGCCGAGTCCAGTCCACTGGACTAGACCTTCCACTCGGATCGTCCGGCACGTTCCTGCCGGTAGAAGGGATTCATCACCATGGCTTCTGTCACTTTCGACAAGGCGACCCGTCTGTACCCCGGCGGCGACAAGCCCGCCGTCGACCAGCTGGAGCTGGAGATCGCGGACGGCGAGTTCCTCGTCCTCGTCGGCCCCTCCGGCTGCGGCAAGTCCACCTCGCTGCGCATGCTGGCCGGCCTGGAGGACGTCAACGGCGGTTCGATCCGCATCGGTGACCGCGACGTCACGCACCTGCCGCCCAAGGACCGGGACATCGCGATGGTGTTCCAGAACTACGCGCTGTACCCGCACATGTCCGTCGCCGACAACATGGGCTTCGCGCTCAAGATCGCCGGTGAGGACAAGGCCACCATCCGCCGGAAGGTGGAGGACGCGGCGAAGATGCTGGACCTGACCCAGTACCTCGACCGCAAGCCGAAGGCGCTCTCCGGCGGTCAGCGCCAGCGCGTCGCGATGGGCCGCGCGATCGTGCGCAAGCCGCAGGTGTTCCTCATGGACGAGCCGCTGTCGAACCTCGACGCCAAGCTCCGCGTGTCCACCCGTACGCAGATCGCCGCCCTCCAGCGCGACCTGGGCATCACCACCGTCTACGTCACCCACGACCAGGTCGAGGCCATGACGATGGGCGACCGCGTGGCCGTCCTGAAGGACGGTCTGCTGCAGCAGGTCGACACCCCGCGCAACATGTACGACCGCCCGGCGAACCTCTTCGTCGCCGGCTTCATCGGCTCGCCGGCGATGAACCTCGTCGAGGTCCCGATCACCGACGGCGGCGTGAAGTTCGGCGACAGCGTGGTCCCGGTGTCCCGCGAGGCGCTGACCGCGGCCGCCGACGCGGGCGACCGCACCGTCACCGTGGGCGTGCGTCCCGAGCACTTCGACATCGGCGAGACGGGCGGCCTGGAAATCACCGTGAACGTCGTCGAGGAGCTGGGCGCCGACGGGTACGTCTACGGCTCGACCTCGCACTCCGCGGGCTCGCAGGACATCGTGGTGCGCGTGAACGGCCGCCAGGTGCCCGAGAAGGGCTCCACGCTGCACGTGGTGCCGCGCGGCAACGAGATCCACGTCTTCTCCACGTCCTCGGGTGCCCGCCTCTCCGGCTGACCCGGCCCGTACGCGCACAGCCGCCGAAGGGGCGTCCCGTCAAGGGGCGCCCCTTCGGCGCGAGTTCCGGTCCGCGTCCCCGTACGAGGTCCGGCAGATCGGGCCATTCGGCCCCAAGCGTCAACCCTTAATTCGAAAAGCCACGTCGAACCATCCCCCGACCGGGTGACTAAATGTCGCCATATCTTCACCGAGCGCTACTCTCGCCCTCGTGACCCACACTGCCCGCCGTATCGGCCGATCCCTCGCCCTGGTCCTGCCCGTCGTCCTGGTCCTGTCCGGGACCCTCGCGGTCACCATGGTCCCCTGGGCGGACAACACCCCCTCCCAGATCCTGACCGCGTCCGCCGAGGACGTCTCCGTCCCCGCGAAGCCGCGCGCCGCCCAGGACGTGCTGCGCGAAAAGCTGTTGAGCGAGATCCAGGAGGGCGAGCAGCCCGGTGACGTGCTCACCCACCTCCAGCAGGAGGTCGACCGCCGGCCCTCCCTCGCCGAGCACTGCGTGGGGATCGCGCGCGCCCTCGGGCGGGCCGCGGTGGACGCCTACGGGCCCACGAAGGCCCAGTCGTTCGCGCGGCCGGTGTGCGACACCGCGTACGCGTCCGGCGTCGCCTCCATGGGCTGACGGCCGCCGCCGCACGCCCTTCCGCCCCCGGACACACCGCACATGACCGAATCCGAGCGTTCCGAAGGCTCCGAGCCTTCCGACCGACCCCACGCGGCCGCGTTCCCGGCCTCCCCGACCCAGGCGGTTGTCCTGGCGGGGGGCCAGGGTTCGCGGCTGCGGCCTTATACGGACGACCGCCCCAAGCCGATGGTGGAGATCCCCGGTACGGGGATGCCGATCATCGGGCACCAGCTCGCGTGGCTGGCCTCCGAGGGGGTGACGGACGCGGTGGTCTCCTGCGGGCACCTCGCCGAGGTGCTCCAGAAGTGGCTGGCCGAGGCCCCGTTGCCGCTACGGGTGACCACCGTCGTGGAGAACGAGCCGCTGGGCCGGGGCGGCGGTCTGAAGTACGCCGCCCGGCGCCTGCCGCATCCCGAGCGGTCCTGGTACGCGACCAACGGGGACGTGTGGACCCGCTTCTCGCTGCGCGAGATGGCCGCCTTCCACTCCGAGCGCGGTGCCACCGCCACGCTGGCGCTGGCCCGGCCGCGCATTCCGTGGGGGGTGGTGGAGATCAACGAGTACGGCCACGTGCTGGACTTCATCGAGGCGCCGCAGTCCCCGTACCCGGTCAATGCCGGCGTGTACGTCTTCGGGCCCGAATTCGCGGCCCTGCTGCCCGACTTGGGCGACCACGAGCGGACCACGTTCCCGCGCCTGGCCCGCGAGCGGCGCCTCGCGGGCTTCCCGCTGCCCCAGGGGGCCTACTGGCGGGCGATCGACACGGCGAAGGACCTGACCGAGGCGGCACGGGAGTTGGCCGCGCAGAACGCCCCCTAGGCCCCGTCCCGGGGCACGGCAGAAGGGCCCGGCACGCTTTCGCGTGCCGGGCCCTTCACGTGGATGCGGCCTTCGTGGGGCCGGTCAGCCGCCGAGCAGTCCGCCCAGCAGGTCGGGCTTCTTCGGTGCGGTGCTGCCGGATCCGCCCGTGGAGCCCCCGCTGCGCGTTCCCGCGGAGCTGGCCGGGGGCTTCTGCGGGGTGGACTGGCGGGGGGTGCTGCGCGGGGACTGGCTGCCGCTGGTGGAGCCGCGGGTCGCGGAGGGCGAGCCGGAGCCGGCCGTCGGGGAGCTGGAACCGGCTGCGCCCCGCCCGGGCTTGGCGGCCGGGGAGGAGGCTCCGGCGGAGGGCTGGGCGGCCTGCTTGGAGGAGGGGGTGGGGCGTACGGGCAGCTGCTGCTTGGGGCTGCTCGGCAGGGGCCGCCCGGGCAGGTAGTTGCTCGGGGCCTCGTCCGGTCCGGGCACGGTGACCACGGTGGCGGAGCGGACGGCGCCGCCGAGGAGCGAGCCGATGAGGAGGGTGAGTCCGCAGATGACACTGGCCATGACGGCCCCGCGGCGCAGGACGCGGCGGCGCAGCCGCCAGACCTCGGACCGCGGGCCCAGGGTGCGCCAGGCCTCGCTCGCGAGGCGGCCGTCCAGGGAGTAGACGGGGGCGCCGGCGATGATCAGCGGGCTCCAGGCGGCGAGATAGATGATGTCGGGGGCGTCGTAGGCGGGGACGGTCTTCCAGCTCACGGTCATCAGCAGGGCGGCGGACAGCAGTGCGCCGAAGCAGGCGGCGAACCGCTGCCACAGGCCGAAGACGGTCAGGACGCCCACGATGACCTGGAGGAAGGCCACGCTGAGCCCGGCGCCGACCGGGTGGGCCAGTGCGAAGTCGCGCAGCGGTTCGGCGAGGGCCCAGGGCTGGAGGGTGTGCAGCCAGGTGACCATGGAGCCGCGTTCGCCGCCGTCGAAGTAGACGGGGTCGCACAGTTTGCCCATGCCGGCGTAGATGGAGATGAAGCCGAGGAAGACGCGCAGCGGGAGCAGCACGACGCCGAGGTTCATGCGGCGGCCGGGGTAGTACGAGGCCTGCGCGCGGGCCTCGGCCTGGGCCCGGCGGGAGTCGGCGGATCCGCTGCCTTCGGAGTGGGCGGCGTCGTAGGCCTCGTGGGAGTGGGAGAGGCCGCCCACGACGGGCTGCAGCCGGGTCTCGTCGGCGTCGCCGTAGCTGCGCTGGCCGATGACGGTCGGGGTGGCGAGGGTGTCGTCCGCGAGGTCGTGCGCGAGGTCGATGCGCGGGATGGTCTGGGTGGCGCCGCCGTCGTACTCGTCGCGGCCGTCGTGGGCGCGCCCGTGATCGCGTACGGCCTGGAGCAGGCCGCCCATGGCGGCGCTGGCGGCGGCGTCGCCGGGGGCGGACTTGCCGCTCCAGACGACGGGCCTGCGGCGGGCGGCGCCGGCTCCGGCGGCCGCGAGGGCTCCGCCGAGTGCGGGGGCGAGCCCTGGGGCGCCCGAGGGCCTGGGACGCGCGCTGGGGCTCGGTGCGAGCCGCACGCGGAAGCTGGCGTGGTTGACGATGACCTGTGCGGGGTCGCACGGCACCTTGACCATGCTCAGCGCGGGCTGGTCGTCGAACCCTGGCGTTCTGGTGTCCACACTCATCTAACCGAGTGATGAGTGTTTAGGACACTGCCTTGACATCAGGGATGTGTCCGAGACCCGTCAAATCAAGCCACCCCGCCCACAGGGGGCGGGGTGGCACGCTCACGGGTCACTTCCGGTGAGCCAAGTGGATCAAGCGGCGGGCGCGCCCGCCGTTCAGACGCGGCCGCGGGTGGCGCGGCGGCGGGCCGCCTCGTAGAGGACGACGCCAGCGGCGACACCGGCGTTGAGCGACTCGGCGCCGCCCGGCATCGGGATGCGCACGAGGTAGTCGCAGTTCTCGCCGACGAGGCGGCCGAGGCCCTTGCCCTCGGAGCCGACGACGATGACGACGGGGCCGGCGAGCGCTTCGAGCTCGTGGACCTCGTGGGTGCCTTCGGCGGCGAGGCCGACGACGGTGATGCCGGCCTTCTTGTACTCCTGGATGGCGCGCGTCAGGTTGGTGACCCGGGAGACCGGGGTACGGGCGGCGGTGCCGGCGGAGGACTTCCAGGCACCGGCGGTCATGCCGGCGGCCCGGCGCTCGGGGATGACCACGCCGTGGCCGCCGAAGGCGGAGACGGAGCGGACGATCGCGCCGAGGTTGCGGGGGTCGGTGACGCCGTCGAGGGCGACGATGAGGGGGTCCTCGCCGTTGTCGTAGGCGGCGGCGGTGAGGTCCTCCGGGTGCGCGTACTCGTACGGCGGGACCTGGAGGACCAGGCCCTGGTGGTTGAGCCCGTTGGTGAGGCGGTCGAGCTCGGGGCGCGGGGCTTCCATCAGGTTGATGTTGCCGCGCTCGGCCGCGAGCTGGAGGGCCTCGCGGACGCGCTCGTCGTTGTCGATGAACTGCTGGACGTAGAGGGTGACGGCGGGCACGCCGTCGCGCAGCGCCTCGAAGACCGGGTTGCGGCCGACGACCATCTCGCTGGTGCCCTTGGGGCCGCCGCGGCGGGGGGCCGGGCGGCGCTTGGCGGCCTGGCGGGCCATGGCGCCCGCGATGCGGTTCGCCTTGTGCTTCTTGCGGTCCTCGGCCTTGGGCGTGGGGCCCCTGCCTTCGAGGCCCTTGCGCCGCTGGCCACCGCTGCCGACCGTCGCGCCCTTCTTGTTGGACGTGCGGCGGTTCCTGCGCTGGCTGTTCCCGGCCATGACCTCTACCTGATTTCGTTGGTTCTGCGATATGTACGTATGAAGAGTGTGCCGCCCGGAGCGCCGGGCGGCCCAATCTGAGTGCGCCAGTGGGACTGCGCCGGTGGGCTCAGCGGGGGCCGAGCGTCCATCGGGGTCCGGTGGGGCTGTCCTCGATGACCAGGCCCGACTGCTGGAGCTGGTCGCGGATGGCGTCGGCGGTGGCCCAGTCCTTGCGGGCGCGCGCCGATTCGCGCTGCTCCAGGACCAGGCGCACGAGGGTGTCCACGGCTCCGTGGAGGTCCTCCCCGCGGTCCGCCTCGCCGGCCCAGTGCGGGTCGAGGGGGTCGAGTCCGAGGACGCCCAGCATGGCCCGCACCTCCGACAGGCGCGCGATGGCCGCGTCCTTGTCGTCGTCGGCGAGCGCGCTGTTGCCCTGGCGGACGGTGGTGTGGATGATCGCGAGCGCCTGCGGGACGCCCAGGTCGTCGTCCATGGCCTCGGCGAAGGCGGGCGGAACCTCGGCGGCCGGATCGACGGAGCCGCCGGCCTTCTCGATGACGCGCTGGATGAAGCCCTCGATGCGCGCGAAGCCGGACTCGGCCTCGCGCAGGGACTCCACGCTGTACTCGATCATCGAGCGGTAGTGCGGGGTGCCCAGGTAGTAGCGCAGGACGATCGGGCGCCAGACCTTGAGCATCTCGGAGACGAGGACGGAGTTGCCCAGCGACTTGGACATCTTCTCGCCGGAGAGGGTGACCCAGGCGTTGTGCATCCAGTACGTCGCGAACTCGTCGCCGTAGGCCTTGGCCTGGGCGATCTCGTTCTCGTGGTGCGGGAAGATCAGGTCGAGCCCGCCGCCGTGGATGTCGAAGGCGCTGCCGAGGTACTTGTGGGCCATCGCGGAGCACTCCAGGTGCCAGCCGGGACGGCCGCGGCCCCACGGGGTCTCCCAGTCGGGCTCGCCCGGCTTGGAGGCCTTCCACATGGCGAAGTCGCGCGGGTCGCGCTTGCCGGTGATGCCTTCCTCGGCGGGCTGGCGCAGGTCGTCGATGTTCTGGTTCGACAGCTCCAGGTAGCCGGGGAAGGAGCGCACGTCGAAGTAGACGCTGCCGTCGGCCTCGTACGCGTGGCCGCGCTCGATGAGCCCGCGCATCATCTCGATCATCTCGGGGACGTGGCCGGTGGCGCGCGGCTCGTACGTGGGCGGGAGGCAGCCCAGCGCGTTGTAGCCGTCGTTGAAGGCGCGCTCGTTCTCGTACCCGATGGACCACCAGGGGCGGCCCTGCTCTGCGGACTTCCCGATGATCTTGTCGTCGATGTCGGTGACGTTGCGGATGAAGGTGACGTCGTAACCCCGGTGGGCGAACCAGCGGCGGGCGATGTCGAAGTTCAGGTACGAGCGGACGTGCCCGATGTGCGGAGCCGCCTGCACGGTGGCGCCGCAGAGGTAGATCGAGACACAGCCCGGAACGAGCGGGGTGAAGTCACGGATCTGCCGGGCGCTGGTGTCGTACAGGCGAATAGTCACGGCATCCAGGGTAGTGCGCCTGTAGCAGTGCCCCGCGACCCTTTCGGTATGCGGGGCCCGCTTTGTTGGCGGAGAGGTGCGGGAGGGGTGTATCCGTACGGGGTACTAGGCCCGGTTCGTCCGGTAGACGAGGGCCGTGGCGATGGCGGCGAGGCCTTCGGCGCGGCCGGTGAGGCCCAGTCCGTCGGTGGTGGTGCCCGAGACGGAGACGGGGGCGCCCGCCGCTGCGGCGAGCGCCTTCTGCGCCTCTTCGCGCCGCTTGCCGATCTTCGGGCGTACGCCGATCACCTGGATCGCGATGTTCCCGATCTCGAAGCCCTCGGCGCGCACGATCCGGGCGGCTTCCGCCAGAAGGGTGACACCGGCGGCGCCTGACCACTCGGGGCGGGAGGTGCCGAAGTGCGCGCCGAGGTCGCCGGCGCCGGCGGCGGAGAAGAGGGCGTCGCAGGCGGCGTGCGCGGCGACGTCCCCGTCGGAGTGCCCGGCGAGGCCGTCCTCGCCCTCCCAGAGCAGGCCGGCGCACCACAGTTCGCGGCCGGCCTCGAAGGCGTGCACGTCGGTGCCGATCCCGACGAGCGGGATCAGGGGGGCCGCGGGGGTGCCCGCGGCGGCGGGGCTAGTAGGCATCGGTGGCCCTCCGGCGGGCGAGTACGGCCTCGGCGAGGACCAGGTCGAGCGGGCGGGTGACCTTGAAGGCCTCTTCGTGGCCGGGCACCGCCACGACGGTGATGCCGAGCTGCTCCACCAGGCCGGCGTCGTCCGTGGCGCCCTCGCCGTCGACGGCGAGCTGCGCGAGCTTCTCGTGCGCGAGGCGCAGCGTGGCGAGGTCGAAGCCCTGCGGGGTCTGCACGGCGCGCAGGCGGGCCCGTACGGGGGTGGCGACGACCGGCTCGGGCTCGCCGGGCGGGCCGGGCTCGACCTCCTTGACGGTGTCGGCCAGCGGCAGGGCGGGGACGACGGCGGGTGCGCCGTTGCGGACCGCCTCGACGACGGAGTCGACGGTGTCCACGGGGACCAGGGGGCGGGCCGCGTCGTGGATGAGGACGGAGGTGATGTCGGCCGGGAGCGCGTCCAGGCCGGCGCGTACGGATTCCTGCCGGGTCTCCCCGCCGGGGACGACCAGGATCTCCGTGCGCTCGGGCAGGGCGTGCTCGTCGAGCAGCCGGCGGACCTCGGCGGTGGCGTTGCCGTCGGGGGGTGCCACGACGACCACGAGGGCGACCGCGCGGGAGCGCGCCATGGCGCGTACGGCGTGGATGAGCATGGGGGTGCCGCCCAGGGTCCGCAGGGCCTTGGGGGCGCCCGGGCCGAGACGGACCCCGCGGCCGGCGGCCGGGATCACCGCGGCGGTGCGGTGGGGGCGCGATTCGTCAGACATCAGTAGCTCCGAGCCAGGTTTGTGACTTCGGCCGACATGGGTATGGCCTGAAGGGTGCCGGGTGCGACGCCCCTCGCCCCTTCCGTGACGACCGGTCGAGTCGGCTGCCCGGACCCGGCACGCCAGTTCGGTCATGGGTGGCATGCATGGATGGCATGGGTCCAGACATGCCGCAGCGCCCGGCAACAAGTCTCCTTGTCATCGGGCACCGCGGCACAACTGTGTACAACCAAGCGTACGAATGATCGCGTCAGGACGCGAGCACTTCGTCGAGGAGGGCCTCGGCCTTGTCCTCGTTGGTGTTCTCGGCGAGCGCGAGCTCGCTCACCAGAATCTGACGCGCCTTCGCGAGCATGCGCTTCTCACCGGCGGAGAGCCCACGCTCACGCTCACGACGCCACAGGTCACGCACAACTTCGGCGACCTTGATGACATCGCCAGAAGCGAGCTTTTCCAGATTTGCCTTGTAGCGCCGGGACCAGTTCGTCGGCTCTTCTGCGTACGGTGCACGAAGCACCTCGAAGACCCGGTCCAGCCCGTCCTGGCCGACTACGTCGCGAACGCCCACGAACTCCGCGTTGTCCGCAGGTACGCGAACAGTCAGGTCACCCTGCGCGACCTTGAGCACCAAGTAGGTCTTGTCCACGCCTTTGATCTGGCGAGTTTCGATAGCCTCGATCAGCGCGGCCCCGTGATGGGGATAGACCACGGTGTCGCCAACCTTGAACGTCATGTGACAGGTACCCCTTCCGTGGCTATCCAGGGTAACACGAGAATCGACCGTTATGAATGGCGTTTTCGCAGGTCAGGGCCCATCTCAGGGCTTGACAACAGCGACAGGAACGTGCTGCGGGAGGCTCTCGCAAGGGGGTATTCGCAGGTCGGAGGGGCTGCGCGGACCGGGCGAAACGGCTACGTTACACCCGCCCGCGAGGCGCGACGATGTGGCGTACGTCCCGTTTTGACGGTTTCCAAGGTGGGAAACCGAACTACTCCGTTCGACTGGCGGCCACCCGTACGGGGTCCGTTCCGGCCCAATCCGGAATTGATCACGAGCACCGGTCACGAGCGGTGTTCGATGAAATCCGGAAATTGATCACCCGAGCCGCGCCGGCCTTTGCGAGCGGGCCTTTTGCGAATGGAAGATCACCCGGCCCCGGCGGGGCGGCGGCGGAACCGGCCGGGGGCGGGGCGTGTTCCCCGCCGGAGCCCGGCCGGGGCCCGGCTCCACACTGCGGAGGGTCGGGTGCGGGGGCGGGGCGGCGGCTCGGTAACCTAAGCGCGCTGACACATCCTTAGAGCGGCTTTACTTCGCCGCTCCGAGGCGTCCACCCTTCCGTTCCGTACGTCCAAGGAGTTGCCTCCCCCGTGAGCCGCAGCCTTCGACGCGGCGCCCTCGCCGCCACCGCCGCCGCCTTCTCGCTCGTCTCGCTGGGCGCCTGCGCCGCGGGTCACGACGCGCCGACCCTCCAGGTGAAGCCGGACAACGCCGCCGTCACCAAGGGCGACATCAAGGTCCAGAACGCTCTGGTGATCACCCAGGAGAAGGACAAGAAGGGCCCGGCCGCGGTCTCCGCGACGGTGTTCAACAACGGCACCAAGGAGCAGACGCTCGACGCCATCACCCTTCCGGGCGGCAAGGCCGTCGTGACGCTGAAGCCCGCGGGCAGCGGCTCCAAGGTGGTCATCCCGGCCGGCGGCTCCGTCGTCCTGGGCGGCGCGGGCAACGCCTCCGCCCTGATCGCGGACGGCGCGGACGTCGTGGACGGCAACGTCCAGAAGATCGTCTTCCAGCTGAGCACCACGGGCGACGTCGCGCTCGACGGCTTCGTCGTCCCGGCCACGGGCATGTACGAGGCCTACGGCCCGACCGCCGCCCCGGCCGTCCCGGGTGCCAGCCCGTCCGGCAGCCCCGCGGCCTCCCCCTCCGGCAGCCCCTCGGGCTCGCCCTCCGGTTCCCCCTCGGCCCCGGTCTCGGGCAGCCCCTCGGGATCCCCCTCCGGGTCCGCCTCCACCGGTCACTGAGGCGCGAAGCACCGTACGCAACGGGAACGGCCCCCGTCCGCATCGAGCGGACGGGGGCCGTTCCCGTGTTCCGGGTCCGTTTTCCGGGCCGGTTTACGGGCCGGTTTACGGGCCGGTTTACGGCTCGAACTTGTAGCCGAGGCCACGGACCGTGACCAGGTAGCGCGGGGCGCCCGGGTCCGGCTCGATCTTGGCGCGCAGGCGCTTCACGTGGACGTCGAGGGTCTTGGTGTCGCCGACGTAGTCGGCGCCCCAGACCCGGTCGATGAGCTGCATGCGGGTCAGCACGCGGCCCGCGTTGCGCAGCAGCATCTCCAGCAGGTCGAACTCCTTCAGCGGGAGGTCCACCTTGGCTCCGGCGACGGTGACCACGTGGCGGTCGACGTCCATCCGGACGGGGCCCGCTTCCAGGGCCGCCGGGGTGACCTCTTCCGGCTCGCCGCGGCGGCGCAGGACCGCGCGGATGCGGGCGACCAGCTCCCGGGAGGAGAAGGGCTTGGTGACGTAGTCATCGGCTCCTATCTCCAGCCCGACGACCTTGTCGATCTCGCTGTCCTTGGCGGTCACCATGATCACGGGGACGTTGGAGCGGCCGCGCAGCTGCCGGCAGACCTCCGTGCCGGGCAGGCCGGGCAGCATCAGGTCGAGGAGGACGAGGTCGGCGCCGTTGCGCTCGAACTCGTCGAGCCCGTCGGGCCCGGTCGCGGCGATCGCGACCTCGAAGCCCTCCTTGCGGAGCATGTAGGACAGGGCGTCGCTGAAGGATTCCTCATCCTCGACGACGAGCACTCGGGTCACGGAAGGACCTCCGGGGCAGGGATGGCTGGTGCGGTGTGAGGTTCGAGCTGGGGGTGGGCGGGTGCGGAGGCCGTCGCCGGGGCCGGCGCGGCTGCTTCGGGGAGTCGCAGGGTGAACGTGGAACCCTGGCCCTCCGAGCTCCAGACCGACACCTCCCCGCCGTGCGAAGCCGCTACGTGCTTCACGATCGCAAGGCCCAGGCCGGTTCCTCCCGTGGCGCGGGAGCGGGCCGGGTCCACACGGTAGAAGCGTTCGAAGATGCGCTCGCGGTCCTTTTCCGGGATGCCGATGCCCTGGTCGGTCACGGCTATCTCGATCAAGTCTCCACCCGGCGCGGTCACCCGGCGCGCGGCGATGCCGACGCGGGTGCGGGCGGGGCTGTAGTTGACGGCGTTCTCGACCAGGTTTCCGAGGGCGGCCGCGAGCTGCCCCCGGTTGCCCCATACCCGCAGGTCGGCGGTGCCGCCGGCGGCCATGGTGATCTGTTTCGCGGAGGCCGTGTGGCGGCAGCGGTCTATGGCCTCGGCCACGAGCGTGTCCACGCGGACGGGCTCCGCGTCCTCCAGGGGATCGTCGTTCTGTACCCGGGAGAGGTCGATGAGTTCTTGTACGAGGTTGATCAGGCGGGTGGCCTCGATCTGCATGCGGCCGGCGAAGCGGTGCACGGCCTCGGGGTCGTCCGAGGCGTCCATGACGGCCTCGGAGAGCAGGGAGATCGCGCCGACCGGGGTCTTGAGCTCGTGCGAGACGTTCGCGACGAAGTCGCGGCGGACGGCCTCGATGCGGCGGGCCTCGGTGAGGTCCTCCACGAGGAGGAGCACGAGGCGGGAGCCGAGCGGGGCGACGCGCGCCGAGACGGCGAGCGCCTCGCCGCGGCCGGTGCCGCGCCGGGGCAGGTCGAGCTCGACCTGGCGTATCTCCCCGTCGCGCCGGGTGTCGCGGGCCATGTGGAGCATGGGTTCCACGGCGAGCTTGCCGCCGCGGACCAGGCCGAGGGCATATGCCGCCGAGCTGGCCTTGACCACCGCGTCCCCCTCGTCGAGCACGACGGCGGAGGAGCGGAGTACGGAGAGGACGGTGTCCACTCCGGGTGGGAGCACCGCGTTGATGTCGGGGCGCATGGAGCTCCGGGTGGGGCGGGCTTGGTCGCGCTCGCTCCAGCGGAACGCCAGCATCGCGATCACACCGGTGCAAAGACCGGCGATCGCTGCAGCTGCGGCGACCGCCGCGTTCACGTCCATGACTCCAGGTTAAGCAGGCCGGAGGACACTTCCACAGCCGTTCGGGTGGCAGCTCGAACAGTCGTCGCCCAGAGTTCACCCTGACGACCGTGCTGATTCACTTGGGATGCCGGAGTCGGTCGCGTTCGGGGGTCACCGTGGCAACGTGGGGCCGATGGCCGCACCGGCCCGCTTCCGGGCAGTACTTGCAGTAGGCAGTAGTAGGTCGTAGTAGGTCGAGAGAGGGACACGAGACATGCGTGACGCGTACCACGAGGAACTGGACTCGATCGGTGAAGGCCTGGTCGAAATGGCCCGGCTGGTCGGCTCCGCCATCGGGCGGGCCACGACCTCCATGCTCGACGCCGACCTGAAGCTCGCCGAGAGCGTCATCGCCGCCGACCAGAAAGTGGACGACCTCCAGCACGACCTGGAGGCCCGTGCCATCGCGCTGCTCGCGCGCCAGCAGCCGGTCGCCACCGACCTGCGCATCGTCGTCACCTCGCTGCGCATGAGCGCCGACCTGGAGCGCTCCGGCGACCTGGCGCAGCACGTGGCCAAGCTCGCCCGGCTCCGCTTCCCGGACACGGCGGTCCCGCGCGACCTGCACGCGACCATCCTGGAGATGGGGCAGCTCGCGCAGCGGCTGATGGCGAAGGCGGCCGAGGTCATCATCACGAAGGACGTCGACCTGGCGCTCCAGCTGGAGCAGGACGACGACGAGATGGACCAGCTGCACCGCACGCTGTTCCAGCACCTGATGGACGACCGCTGGAAGCACGGCATCGAGACGGCGGTCGACGTGACCCTGCTGGGCCGCTACTACGAGCGCTTCGCGGACCACGCGGTGTCGGTCGCCAAGCGCGTGGTCTACCTGGTGACGGGCGAGCACGCCGACGAGCTCCAGGCCCCCACGCAGGTCGAAGGCGTCTGACCCGGGACCGGGCCGACGCCCGGGGCCGGGCCGGTGCGGGAGCCGGGGCCGTGACAGGTGAGGGAGCCGGGGCTGGATCAACAACGAGCCCCCAATGCGCCGTTGACGCGGGGGCCGGGCTGGGCATGAATGAGGCGAAGGCACAACGCCTACGAGGAGGATCCATGCCCGATTCCCCCGTCCCCATCACCCCGGAGCAGGAAGCGCAGCCCCCGGAGGGCCTGCGCCTGCGTTTGCCCCTGCTCGCGGCCTGCGGCTGCGGCTCGGGCTGCGGCTGCGGCTGCCAGTCCGGCGCCCCCTGCCAGTGCGGCGGCTGAGGCCGCCCGCCTGGTCATCCGTGAGCGAAGGGCCCCGTCCGACAACCGTCGGCCGGGGCCCTTCGCGTGCGGTGACCGGCGGGGGCGGCAGGGCAGCGCCGGCCGGACGGGACCGGTCGGGCGGGGCCCGGATCGCGCACCGATGAGTTTCCCCCGCCGCGCCGGTCTGTCCGCCGGAGACCGACGCACGGAAGGCTGGCGCCATGAGGAAACTGATCTACGGCATGAACGTGTCCCTGGACGGCTACATCGCCGCGCCCGGCGACGACATCGGCTGGGGCGTGCCGAGCGACGAGCTGTTCCGGTTCTGGTCCGACCAGTTGCAGGCCACCGAGCTGACGCTGTACGGGCGCAGGCTGTGGCAGACGATGAGCTCCCACTGGCCGACCGGCGACCAGCGGCCCGGCGCCACCCCGGCGGAGAGCGAGTTCGCGCGCCGCTGGCGGGACATGCCGAAGGTGGTGTTCTCCTCGACGATCGAGGAGGTCGACTGGAACACCCGCCTGGTCACCGGCGACGCGGTCGCCGAGATCGCCCGGCTCAAGGCCGAGGACGGCGGCCCCGTAGACATCGGCGGTGCGAAGCTCGCCGGGGCGGCCATGCGGGCCGGGCTGATCGACGAGTACGTACTGGCCACCGTGCCGGTCCTGGTGGGCGGCGGCACGCCGTTCTTCACGGCGCTGGACACCCGGGTGGACCTCAGCCTGGTGGAGACCCGGACGCTTCCCGGCGGCGTGCTCCTGACCAGGTACGCGACGAGGCGCTGAGCGCCCGTCCTGCGCCCGGGCGCAGGACGGGCGCAGGACAGACGAATGCCCCCGGCCCGCACCGTGTGCGCGGGCCGGGGGCATGACCGCCGTGGCTGTTACTTCTTGCCCTGGTTCTTGACGGCCTCGATGGCGGCCGCCGCGGCGTCCGGGTCGAGGTAGGTGCCGCCCGGGTTGAGGGGCTTGAAGTCGGCGTCCAGCTCGTAGGAGAGCGGGATGCCGGTCGGGATGTTCAGGCCCGCGATGTCGGCGTCGGAGACCCCGTCGAGGTGCTTGACCAGCGCGCGCAGGGAGTTGCCGTGCGCGGCGACCAGGACGGTGTGGCCGTCCAGCAGGTCCGGGACGATCGAGTCGTACCAGTACGGGAGCATGCGGACGACGACGTCCTTGAGGCACTCCGTGCGCGGGCGCAGCTCCGGCGGGATGGAGGCGTAGCGCGGGTCACCGGACTGCGAGAACTCCGTGCCGTCTTCGAGCGCCGGCGGCGGGGTGTCGTACGAGCGGCGCCACAGCATGAACTGCTCCTCGCCGAACTCGGCGAGGGTCTGGGCCTTGTCCTTGCCCTGGAGGGCGCCGTAGTGGCGCTCGTTCAGGCGCCAGGAGCGGTGGACGGGGATCCAGTGGCGGTCGGCGGCCTCCAGCGCGAGCTGGGAGGTGCGGATCGCACGCTTCTGGAGGGACGTGTGAACCACGTCGGGGAGAAGTCCGGCGTCCTTCAGGAGTTCGCCACCGCGGACTGCCTCCTTCTCGCCCTTCTCGTTGAGATTGACGTCCACCCAGCCGGTGAACAGGTTCTTCGCGTTCCATTCGCTCTCGCCGTGGCGGAGGAGGATCAGCTTGTACGGTGCGTCGGCCATGCGTACGAGCCTAATGGACACACCCGCCCCCTCGCGCGCGGTGTGTACGGCATGCGGGACGGTCCCCCGATTGACGCCGGCCGTCAATCCAGTGGCTCCGGACGACTGCTGTCCGTAGGGTCCGAACGAGTAGAGGGACGCTTACATCTCGGGGGGATTCCGTATGTCCGTTGCCAGTCTGAGGCGGGCGGCCCGCGAGAGCGTGGCGGGTCTGCCCCGGGAGTTCTGGTGGCTCTGGACGAGCACGCTGGTCAACAGGCTCGGGGCCTTCGTCGCCACATTCATGACCTTGTACCTGACCCTGGAGCGGGGCTATTCGGCCTCCTTCGTGGGACTTGTGGTGGCTCTCCACGGGCTCGGCGGTGTGGTGTCCTCGCTGGTCGCCGGGGTGCTCACGGACCGGCTGGGCCGGCGGCCCACGCTGATGGCGGCGCAGGCGTCGACCGCGTTCTCGGTGGCGCTGCTCGGGTTCATGGAGCATCCGGCGGCGATCGCGGCGGTGGCGCTGCTGGTCGGCATGACCTCCAATGCCTCGCGGCCGGCGGTGCAGGCGATGATGGCCGACATCGTCCGTCCGCAGGACCGGGTACGGGCCTTCGCGCTGAACTACTGGGCCATCAACCTCGGCTTCGCCGTCAGTTCGACCGTGGCGGGCTTCGTCGCGGAGTACAGCTACCTGGCCGGGTTCCTCGGCGAGGCGGCCCTGACGCTGCTCTGCGCGGTGCTCGTCTACCTCAAGCTGCCGGAGTCCCGGCCGGAGCGGACGGCGGCGGAGAAGGCGGCCGCCGAGCCGGAGATCGGGCTGGGGACGGTGCTGCGGGACGGGCGGTTCATGGGGGTGGTCGGGCTGTCGTTCCTGATCTCGTTGATCTTCATGCAGGGCTCGTTCGGGCTGCCGCTGGCGATGGGCGCGGCCGGGTTCTCCACCGTCGACTACGGGCTGGTCTCCGCCGTGAACGGCGTGCTGATCGTGGTGCTGCAGATCCCGGTCACCCGGTTCATCGAGCACCGAGATCCGCAGAAGCTGCTGGTGATCTCGGCGCTGCTGGCCGGGTACGGGTTCGGGCTGACGGCCTTCGGCGGTTCGGTGTGGAGCCTGGCGCTGACCGTCTGCGTGTGGACGCTGGCCGAGATCGTCAACTCCCCGACCCAGATGGGCCTGGTCGCGCGGCTCTCCCCGACGCACGGGCGCGGCCGCTACCAGGGCATGTACACGATGTCGTGGGCGGTGGCCTCGCTGATCGCGCCGCTGATGGCGGGCTTCGCGATCGAGCACTTCGGCGCGGCCTGGCTGTGGGGTGCGACGGCGGTGCTGGGGACGGTGGCCGCGGCGGGCTACTGGCTGCTGATGCGGGGGCTCCCTGCCGGGGAGCCGGGGACGGGGACGGGCACGGGAACGGGCGCCTCCCCCCGAGCCGCCGGCGCGGCGGAGCCGGTCTCGGCGGTGCCCGCCCCGGCGGCGGCCGTCACCCCTGATGCCGCCGGGGTCTGAGGGCGGAGCTGGACCGTGTCAGCCCGACGGCTGCGTCAGGTTCTTGAAGGCGTCCAGGTTGCGCGTGGACTCGCCCCGCGAGACCCGCCATTCGTACTCCCGCCGGATCGCGCTCGCGAAACCCAGCTCCAGCAGGGTGTTGAAGGCCCCGTCCGCGGCCTCCAGGACCGTGCCGAGGAGCCGGTCGAGGTCGTCGGGGGTGATCACCGAGAGGGGGAGGCGGGCCGTCAGGTAGACGTCGCCGAGCGCGTCCACCGCGTAGGCCATGCCGTAGAGCTTGAGGTTGCGCTCCAGCAGCCACCGGTGGACGCCGGCCTCGTTCTCGTCCGGGTGGCGGATCACGAAGGCGTTGACCGACAGGGAGTGCTTCCCGGCCTTGAGCGAGCAGGTGGTGCTCAGCTTGCGGGTGCCGGGGAGCTGGACCACGTACGAGCCCGGCGCCGGGCTCTCCCAGCTCAGTTCCGCGCCGGTCAGCGTCGCTTCGATGATCCTGCGGTGCTCAGCGTCAGCCATGGTGGGAGCGTACGTGACGGCGGTGATCGTGCATCGCCCCCGTGTACACGTCCGCGGTGCCGCTCGCGGCGGTGTCCCAGCCGAAGAACTGCGCGTGCCGCGCGGCCGCCGCGCCCATCCGGTCCGACAGCCCCGGCTCGTCCACGAAGCGCCGTAGCTGACGGGCGTAGTCCACCGGATCGTGGCCGGGTACGAGGATGCCCGTCACCCCGTCCTTGACGGCGACGGGCAGCCCGCCGACGGCCGCGGCCAGCACCGGCGTGCCGGTGGCCTGCGCCTCTATGGCGACCAGCCCGAAGGACTCGTTGTACGAGGGCATGACCAGCACGGACGCCGCCCGGAACCAGTCCGCGAGCGCGTCCTGCGCCACCGGGGGGTGGAAGTGCACGAGGTCCGCGATGCCGAGCTTCGCGGCGAGCTTCTGCAGCCCCTCGGGCTTCGCGAGCCCGCTGCCGCTCGGCCCGCCGACGACGGGCACGAACAGCCGGGCGCGCAGCCCCGGCTCCCGGTCGACCAGCTCCGCGACGGCCCGCAGCAGGATGTCGGGGGCCTTGAGCGGCTGGATGCGGCCCGCGAAGAGCGGGATGACGGCGTCCTGCGGCAGCCCGAGGCGGGCGCGGGCGGCGGCGCGGCCGTCGCCGACGGTGAAGCGTTCCAGGTTCACGCCGGGGTGGACGACGGCGACCTTGCCGGGGTCGGCCGCGTAGTGGCGGACCAGCTCGTCGGCTTCCTCGGCGGTGTTCGCGATGAGCCGGTCGGCGGCGTCGACGATCTGCGTCTCGCCGATGACCCGGGCGGCGGGCTCGGGGGTGTCGCCCTCGGCGAGCGCCGCGTTCTTGACCTTGGCCATGGTGTGCATGGCGTGCACGAGCGGGACGCCCCAGCGCTCGGCGGCGAGCCAGCCGACGTGGCCGGAGAGCCAGTAGTGGGAGTGGACCAGGTCGTAGTAGCCGGGGCGGTGTCCGGCCCAGGCCTGCATGACCCCGTGGGTGAAGGCGCACAGCTGGGCCGGCAGCTCTTCCTTGGCGAGACCCTCGTACGGGCCCGCGTCCACGTGCCGTACGAGGACTCCGGGCGCGAGCTCGACCACGGGCGGCAGGCCGCCGGTGGTGGCCCGGGTGAAGATCTCGACCTCGATGTTGATCGCGGCGAGGCGCCGGGCCAGCTCCACGATGTAGACGTTCATCCCGCCGGCGTCGCCGGTGCCCGGCTGGTGCAGCGGTGAGGTGTGCACGCTGAGCATGGCGACGCGGCGCGGTTTGCGGTGGCCGCCGACCGCGGCGGGCAGGCGCAGGCGGGGCGGCTCGTGGCGGGTGCCGGAACGGGCCGCGGAGAAGCGGCCGCCGATGCTGCCGCCGATGCGGGACACGTACTGGCTCAAGGGAGCAGTTCCTCTCGCTCGGCGGCATGACGCGGAGAGCGCTGTGGGCGCTCTTCTAGGAGTGCAACCCGAACGGCCGTCCCCCGCATTCCGGGACCGCCGTTTTTCCTGCCCCCGACCCGGATTTTTATCGCGCGGGAGCGCTCCGCTTACTCTCTGCACATGGCCTCCCGCTCCACCCCTCCCCCTCGTCGCCCCGTCGGCACGGTGACCCGCGGGACGACGAACCCGAACCGCCTGCGCCGCATGGACCGCTGGATCGCGGCCACGCACGGGGCGGCGCTGCGGCGCGCGGACGACCCCGTCGCGGTGGACCTCGGCTACGGGGCCGCGCCCTGGACCGCGGTGGAACTGCTGGCGCGGCTGCGGGAGGCGGCTCCGCGGGTGCGGGTGGTCGGCATCGAGATCGAGCCGGCCCGGGTGGCGGGCGCCGAGCCGTACGAGCGGGAGGGCCTGAGCTTCCGGCACGGCGGCTTCGAGGTGCCGCTGGACGGCGGGGTCCGGCCGGCGCTGATCCGGGCGGCGAACGTGCTGCGCCAGTACGACGAGGAGCAGGTCGGGGCGGTGTGGGAGCGCTTGTGTTCCCGGCTGGCCCCCGACGGGCTGCTCGTGGAGGGGACCTGCGACGAGATCGGGCGGCGGCACGTATGGGTCGCGCTCGGGCCCGAAGGGGCGCGCACGGTGACCTTCGCGACCCGGCTGGGCTCCCTGGAGCGCCCCTCCGACCTGGCGGAGCGGCTGCCGAAGGCGCTGATCCACCGCAACGTGCCGGGCGAGCCGGTGCACGCGTTCCTGCGCGACTTCGACCGGGCGTGGGCGGCGGCGGCTCCGTACGCCTCCTACGGGGCGCGCCAGCGGTGGATCCGGACGGCGCGGGCGCTGTCCGGGGACTGGCCGCTGGCGGACGGTCCGGTGCGGTGGCGCCAGGGGGAACTCACGGTGCGGTGGGAAGCGTTGAGGCCTTCGGGGTGACTGCTGGGGCATGCGGGGTGACGGCTGGAGGCCTGAGGGGTGACTGCTGGGGTCTGCGGGGTGACCGGGGCGGCGGGCCGGGACCGGCGGAACTGCCGGGCCCACAGGGGCTGCGGGGGCGATCGGGACGCATCGGATGGATATCCACAAGGGTGTTGGAATTCACCGACTCGTGGCACCATCCCGAAGGAATCACAAGTTACTGACGATTAGTCAATCCGGTGTCTGGGGGGACCATGAGGAAACGACGACGGGGTTCGATCGCCCTCACTCTGCTCTGCGCGATGGCGCTGCTGTCCGCGCCCGGCGCACTGGCCGGCACCGCCTTCGCCGCACCTGAGCCCCAGACGGGCAAGTCCCTGGAGCAGGTCCGCAAGGACATAGAGGGGCTCTACCGCGAGGCCGGCACGGCCACGGACGCCTACAACCTCGCGGAGAGCGAGGCCAAGACGCAGTCCGACAAGATCGTGGAGATCGCCAACCTGGTCCTCGCGGGCCAGGACCGCATCACCGCACTGAAGGGCCGCGCGGGCGCCGCCGCCCGCGCCCAGTACCGCTCGGGCGGGCTGCCGCCCGGCGCGCGGCTGGCCCTGAGCAACAACCCGACGCAGTTCCTGAACGGCAACGACCGGCTGCGCCAGGGCGAGAAGGCCACCTCGGACCTGCTCTCCGAACTGAACCGGACCCAGACCGACTTGCAGCAGTACGCCCGGGACGCGACCGCGCACTGGGAGACCCTGGAGGCCAACCGGGTCAAGCAGGAAGCCGCCAAGAAGCAGGTCGAGGAAAAGATCAAGGCGGCGGAGGAGCTCGAGAGCAAGCTGGAGGCCGAGCAGAAGGCCCGGCTGCTGGAGCTGGAGGCGGAAGCCCAGCGCAAGGCGCAGAGCGACTGGCTGTCCACCGGCGCGATGACCGGCGCCACGGGCGCGGCGGCCACCGACGCGGGCAAGCGGGCCGTGCAGTTCGCGGTCGCCCAGATGGGGAAGCCGTACGTGTGGGGCGCGGAGGGACCCGGTTCGTACGACTGCTCCGGGCTGACCTCCCAGGCCTGGCTCGCGGCGGGCAAGGCGATCCCGCGCACCTCGCAGGAGCAGCTGCGGCTGCCGAAGGTCGCGATCAAGGACATGCGGCCGGGCGACCTGATCATCTACTTCGACGACGCGAGCCACGTCGCGATGTACGTCGGGGGCGGCGCGATGGTCCACGCCCCGCGCCCCGGCCGCAACGTCACCATGGCGGGCGCGGGCTCGATGCCGATCAAGGCCGTGGTCCGGCCGGACGCGTAGCGGCGGGCCGGTCGCCGGCACGGGCGGCGCGCCGGGACGGGCCGCACACCGGGACATATCGCGCTTCAGGGGCGGCCCGTCACCGGCGGAAGGACGTCTCGGTGGGCGGGATCCCGGAGCCCCGCGCCGTGACGTTCGTCATTCGTCGACACGGACTTTCCCACCCGATAACGGCATATGCCGGAGCCCCGCACCGGACCCGCCATTCCGCTTCCCCCGTCCCGCGGCTAGGGTCGCCGGACGAGCGAACCCCCGAGGGGGCGGGAAGGAACCGGAGACGATGCCCGTACCCGTACCGCGGCAGAGGGACATCCCGAGCACCGAGAGCGGTCCGGGCGCCATGTCGTCGCTCACCCTGCTGGTGATCGAGGACGACCCCGCCGGCGGCCTCACCGTCCCCGAGATCCTCGACGCCGACGGCCACCGCATCCGGCTGCGCAGCGCCCGCAACCTCACGGAGGCGGCCCGGCTGCTCACCCCGGACGTGAACTGCGTCCTGCTCGACCTCTCGCTCCCGCACGGCCCGGGCGCCGGTGCCGGGTCCGGATCCGGGTCCGGGTCCGGGTCCGGGTCCGGATCCGGGTCCGGATCCGGCGCGGGGGACGCCGCCGATCCGTTCGCCGCGCTGCGCCAGGTGCTCCGCATCGCCCCGCGGCACGCCGTGCTCGTGCTCACCTCCGAGGAGGAAGCGGAGCGCGCCGCGGAGGCCGTACGGGTGGGGGCCCAGGACTTCCTGTTCCGCGACGAGCTCGACGGGCGGCTGCTCAGCCGCGCCATCCGCTACGCCGTGGAGAGAAAACGGGCGGACATCGCCCAGTACAAGCTTGCAGAATCGAAACTGCGGGCACAGGAGAACGCCCGGCTGGAACGCGGCCTGCTCCCGCACCCGCTCCTGGAGGGCTCCGACCTCCGCTTCGCCGCCCGCTACCGCCCCGGCCGCAGCCGCGCACTCCTCGGCGGGGACTTCTACGACACCGTCCGCACCCCCGACGGCACCGTCCACGCGATGATCGGCGACGTCTGCGGGCACGGCCCGGACGAAGCCGCCCTCGGCGTCGAGCTGCGCATCGCCTGGCGGGCGCTGACCCTGGCCGGCCTGAGCGGGGACGACCTGCTCGCCACCCTCCAGGAGGTCCTCGAAGTCGAGCGCCCCTGCGAGGAGATCTTCGCGACGCTGTGCACGGTGGACATCGCCCCGGACGGCCGGCGCGCGGGCCTGTGCCTGGCGGGCCATCCGGCCCCGCTGATCTCCCGCCCGGGCCGCCCCGCGCGGCTGCTCCCGTACGAGAACAGCGGCCCGGCGCTCGGCCTGCTGCCCCGGGCCCGCTGGCCGCGCCGCCAGGTGGAGCTGGGCGGCACGTGGAGCCTGATGCTCTACACCGACGGCCTGATCGAGGGCAGGATCGGGCCGGGCAAGGAACGGCTGGGGCAGGACGGGATGGTCGAGATGATCAACCGCCACCTGGCCGACGGGCTGAGCGGCGAAGGCCTGCTCGAAGCCTCCGTGACCGAGGCCCGCCGGCTCAACGGCGGGGAGCTGACGGACGACGTCGCCGTCGTCCTGCTCTCCCGCGCCGAGGGCTGATGGCCGGGGGGACTCCCCCGCCCAGCGTCTCCCGCCTCCGGCTAGCGTCCGCCGTTGTAGGGCCCGTACGGCCCGTCACTGCTGCTGCCGCCGCGCCGGCCGCCACCGCCACCACCGCCGGAGACCTGCTTGAGCGCGGGGCGCACGTCGACGAAGAAGACGATGCTCGCGACCAGTCCGGCGATCTGCAGGAAGAGCATCCCGAGGAAGAAGTCCACGACCACGGTGATGCCGAGGATGACCAGCCAGAAGGTCTTGGTCTGCTTCCCGGCCGCCCGGTACGCGTCCTCGCGCGCGGTGACCGCCAGCACGAAGGCCACCACGGCGAGCCCGAGCATGGCGTATCCGAGCAGCGGAAGCACTCCCTGATCGAACCCGTTCATCAACATCGTCTGACCGCCTTCTCACGCCTCGCTCGCCGGATGCCGCCTGCCTCCACGCTACCGGCAGAGCCTCTTTCCCAAACCACAACGGACCGGACGCCCCGCGGGTGCCCGGTCCGTCACGTGGACATCAGCTCTCGTCGGCCGTCTCCGCGACGGGCTCGGCGGCGGCCTTCTTGGCCGCGGCCTTGCGCGCCGGGGCTTTCTTCGGCGCGGGCTCGGCGGCGGACTCCGCCACCGGCTCGGCAGCCACCGGCTCGGCGGCTTCCGGCTCCACGACCACGGCGATGTCGACGATCTCCTCGGAGACCTCGCCGCGCCAGGCCCGTACGGTCTGCTCACCGTGCTCGGCGACCTTGTCGTAGGCCTCCTTGGCCTTGACCGCGTACTCGGCGGCCACGCCGACCCCGCGCAGCGCCAGGTCCTGGGCAGTCTCGCCGATCTTCTTCGCGTCGATCGCGCCGAGCACCTCGGCGACCGTGGCGGTGACCGCCTCCTGCGCCTCCTTGGCCTTCCCCTTGGCCTTCTCCTGCACGGCCTTCGGGTCGGTGTTCTTCACGGCCTCGATGCGCGCGGGGGCCTCGGCGCGCAGCTGCTCGATCAGCCCGGGCACCTTCTTGGCCTGCTGCACGGCGAGGTCGGCGGTGCCGGCGGCGAAGTAGAGGGGGGTCGGGTCGGTGAGGGTCTTCTTCAGGTCATCGGCGATGGCCATGTGGTGGTCCTCCCGGATCACGGTCTCGATGCGTGCGTACTCGTCACTCGTACTCGTAACTCGTACTCGTACTCGGTTCGTGCGTGTTCAGCTCGCGGGATGCGTCCCGGCATCGCCCTCGGCAGCGGCTTCCGCTTCCGCGTCGCCCCCGGCCTTCGCTTCGGCCTTCGCTTCGGCCTTCACCTCGGCCTCGGCGGCGTTCTCCTTGCGGAAGGACTCGTAGATCTGGAGCAGCACCTGCTTCTGCTGCTCGCTGATCGACGGATCTGCGAGGATCGCGGCCCTCGTCTCGACGGCGTCCCGGTCCCGCTCGTCCAGGATTCCGGCCTGCACGTACAGCGTCTCGGCGGAGATCCGCAGCGCCTTGGCGAGCTGCTGCAGGATGTCCGCGCTCGGCTTGCGCAGCCCGCGTTCGATCTGACTGAGGTACGGATTCGACACCCCCGCCGCATCGGCCAGCTGCCGCAGCGAAAGCTGCGCCTGCCGCCGCTGCTCGCGCAGGTACTCGCCGAGGTTGCCGACGTTGAGCGATGCCATGCCCCGATCCTGCCGCACCTTGCTAACTATTGCAAGCAGCTGCTTGCAATAACTCCCACCCTCGCCGGGCGACGGCGCAACCGGTGGCCCCCGGCTACGGGGCCTGCGCGATGATCACCGTCGCGTAGTACTCCTCCGAGGACACCGCGTGCACCGACAGGCCCGCTGCCGTCAGGGCCGAGGCGGTGACCGGGGACTGGCGGGTGCTCGTCTCGATCAGCAGGGTGCCGCCCGGTGCGAGCCAGGGCGGGGCGCCGGCGGCCACCCGGCGGTGTACGTCCAGGCCGTCCGCGCCGCCGTCCAGGGAGACGGGCGGCTCGTGGTCGCGGGCCTCCGCCGGCAGCAGGCCGATCTCCCCGGTCGGCACGTACGGGGCGTTGACCACCAGGACGTCGACCCGGCCCCGGAGCCCCGCGGGCAGGGCCGCGTAGAGGTCGCCCTCCCAGACCCGGCCGCCGTACGGGGCCAGGTTGCGCCGGGCGTAGGCGAGCGCGGCCGGGTCGATGTCCGCCGCGTGCAGCTCGGCACCCGGCACCTGCGCGGCAACGGCGGCGCCCAGCGCGCCCACCCCGCAGCACAGGTCCACGATCACCGCGCCGGGCCGGGCCGCCTCCACCGCCTCCCGCGCGAGGAACTCGCTGCGCCGGCGCGGCACGAAGGCCCCCTCGCCGACGGCCATCCGCAACCCGCAGAACTCCGCCCAGCCGACGACGTGTTCCAGCGGCTCGCCCGCCACCCGCCGGGCCACCAGCCCCTCCAGGTGCCCCGCGTCCTCGGCGGCGGCCGTCAGCAGCTCCGCCTCCTCCTCCGCGAAGACGCAGCCGGCCGCCCGCAGGGTCTCCACCAGTGTCGCCACCACGTACCTCAGCCCTCGTGTTTCCAGTTTCCGGTCCGGCGCTCAGAAGATGTCCGGGCACCACGGCCGGCGCGCCGTGCGGAACGCCGCGTCCGCGAGCGCCAGCGCCCCCGGGCGCTCCTCCGTGATCGCGCCGAGCGCCCCCAGCCGCACCGCCGACGCGTCGCCCAGGTACAGCGATCCCAGTGTGCCCACGTCCAGGCGCAGGTCGGCCGGCTCCTCCGTGCGTACGCAGTCCCCCGCGCCCGTGTCCAGCCGGTAGCGGCCGCCCGCGGGACCGGTGGTGTCGACGACCTCCAGGACGAGGACCCCGGGCACGGCGTACGTCCGCGCGCCGAGGGCCCGTACGACGTCCAGCACCCGCACCCACAGCAGGTCCGACGAGGTCAGCATCCGGGCGGCGCGCGCGTCGGGCAGCAGCCCGGTGACGAGGTCGTCGGGGGCGCGGTAGCCGGTGCGGACCTTCACCACCCAGTCGATGGAGCAGACGAAGTACCACAGCGCCCGCTCCGCTTCCGGGGTCAGGGCGAGCAACTGCCGTACCTGCACTGTGTTGTGCGGCACCTTGGCGTCGGTCCAGTGGTCGTCGCCGGTGTACCGGACCAGCCCGGTCACCTCACCCTGCGCGGTCCGGTACACCGCGTGGAAGGACGGCGTGTACGGGTTGTGCGAGAGCGCCTCCGCGCCCGTGGCCACGCTCCACCAGCGGGCGTCGCGGCTCACCAGACCCGGGGTCAGCGCGCGCAGCCGCTCGTGCAGGACCGGGCCCAGCTCCCGTACCTCGGCCTCGTCCACGAGGTCGATCCGCGCGCCGCCCCCGGGGACGGCGGCGCGCGGCCCGAGCCCCGTGCGCGGCAGGTCGATCTCCCACTCCGCGATGGAGGTGGCGGGCCCGTAGCCGTACCGCCCGTAGATGGGGTACTCGGCGGCGATCAGCGTCGACAGCACGTCACCGCGCGCGTGGGCGGCGGTGAACTCGGCGGCCATCATCCGGCTCAGCAGGCCCTGGCGGCGGTGCGTGGGCATCACGGACACGTTCGTGACGGCGCTCGACGGGACGAACCCCCCGCCGGGCACCGTGAGTTCCTGCGGGAAGGAGCGGAAGCACGCCACGCACCGGCCGGTGTCCGCGTCGAACGCGCCCTGCGTCCGGGCGAAGTCGAGGGTCTCGGTCAGCAGCGCCAGGTCCGCGGCCGTGCCGCGCGACGCGTTCAGGAAACCGGCGCGCTGAGCGCGCAGCCAGTCGGGAAGCTCGGATGCGGCGATGGGCCGGACGTCAGCACTCATAGCGGCCCACGCTAATCGGCCCGGCCCGCCCCGTCGCCCGGATTTCCCGCGGGCCCCCGCCCGGCACCGCTCCCGGCCGCCCGGCGCCTCCACCGACCGCCCGGCCCGCTCAGGCCAGCAGGTCGTCCACCTGGGCCTCGCCCTCCCGGTAGCGCCGGGTGATCTCCGCGCTGCAGTCGTCGGCCGTGCGCTGGAGCTGCTGCCGGCGCCGCGAGACCTGCTGCTCGTAGCGCACCAACCGGCCCATGCCCTCGTGGAGTTCCTCGTCCGTGCGCGCACCGAGGTCCGACAGCTCCACGTCGGAGAGCATCTCGGCCGCCAGCAGCCGGTACTCCTCCCCGTGCGGGGTGCCGAGCGTGACGTGCCGGGCGGAGGCGCTGCGGCTGGAGGGGGCGTCCGCGAGGATCTCCGAGAGCCGGTCCACCACCGGCGCCTCGGGGTCCGTACGCCGGGCGAGCTCGGCGCGCAGGATGTCGATGCGGCCCTGGAGCAGCCGGCGTACGTAGCTCAGGTCGGCCTCGTCGCGCTGCGCGTCGCGGCGCAGTCCGCGCAGCTCCGGCAGGCCGAGCGCGGTGGTAGCCGTCGCGGGGGCGTCCGAGGCCCCGGTCCGCTGTGCGGGCGGTCGCGGCGCCGTGGTCTCGGCGGCCGCCGCGGATGGCGCGGGTGTGACGGGCGCGCCGGGGCCCACGGGTCCGATGGGCGTGATGGGCGCAGAAGCAGGTGCGGAGGTACCAGAAGTATTCATGCGTTCGTGTCCGTCCCCTCGACCGGTGCTGGGGGCACCGCCTGCGTGCATCGTGCCACTCCGCGTGGTCCCCACGCAGTCCCACTCCACCCGATCGGCCCCGGACGGGTGCAAGCCTGGTACACAGGTGGTATGCGAGCAGTGGTGCAGAGGGTGGACGGCGCGAGCGTCGTGGTGGCCGGCGAGACCGTCGGGGAGATCGTCGGGGAGGGGCTGTGCGTCCTGGTGGGGGTGACCCACGACGACACCCCGGAGAAGGCGGAGCTGCTGGCGCGCAAGCTCTGGTCCGTGCGGATCCTGGAGGCCGAGAAGTCCTGCAGCGACGTGGACGCGCCGCTGCTGGTGATCTCCCAGTTCACCCTCTACGGAGACGCCCGCAAGGGCCGGCGTCCCACGTGGAACGCGGCCGCGGGCGGGGCCTTCGCCGAGCCGCTCGTGGACGAGGTCGTGGCGCAGCTGCGGGCGCTGGGTGCGACGGTGGAGACGGGCCGGTTCGGTGCGGACATGCGCGTCTCGCTGACCAACCACGGCCCGTTCACCATCGTCATCGACATCTAGCGACCGCTACGGCGCTACGACGACCTCCTGCGCGGCGGCCGTCTTGCCCACCAGCAGCGGGGCGTCCACCGGGACGTTGCGCTTGACCAGTGCGAGCGCGATCGGGCCCAGCTCGTGGTGGCGGACCGAGGTGGTCACGAAGCCCAGCTGGCGGCCCTCCTCCCCGTCCGCGGCGAGCCGTACGGGCGCGCCGTGCGCGGGGAGCAGCACCTCGGAGCCGTCCAGGTGCAGGAAAACCAGCCGGCGCGGCGGCTTCCCCAGGTTGTGGACGCGGGCGACGGTCTCCTGGCCGCGGTAGCAGCCCTTCTGCAGGTGCACGGCGGTACCGATCCAGCCGAGCTCGTGCGGGATGGTGCGGTGGTCGGTCTCCAGGCCGAGCCGCGGCCGGTGCGCCTCGACGCGCAGGGCCTCGTAGGCGAGCAGTCCGGCGACGGGGCCGTGGGAGCCGGCGAAGGCCTCCAGCCCGTCGCGCGGCAGGAACACGTCGCGGCCGTACGGCGTCTCCCGTACGGCGAGTTCCTTGGGGACCTCGGCGATGGAGCCGGCCGGCAGGTGCACGACGGCGAACTCGGCGGTCCGGTCGGCGACTTCCACCCGGTAGAAGAAGATCATCGACTCCAGGTAGGCGATCAGCGCCTCCTGGGTGCCGGGCTCGACGTGCATCCACATCGTCTCGCCGTCGTCGACGAGGTAGAGCGCGTGCTCGATGTGGCCGTTCGCGGAGAGGATCAGCGCCTCGGTGGCCTCGCCGGCCGGGAGCGCGGTGACGTGCTGAGTGATCAGCAGGTGCAGCCAGCTCAGCCGGTCGGAGCCGGTGACGGTGACGACCCCGCGGTGGGAGAGGTCGACGAAGCCGCGGCCGTCGGCGAGTGCGCGCTGTTCGCCGTACAGCTCTCCGTAGTGGGCGGCGACGCCCTCGTCGCGGCCTTCGGCCTGGACGGCGCCGGGGAGATGGAGCAAGGGGCTGCTGGTCATGCCACCAGCCTACGACCCTGGCCCGGGCGGACCTAGGGGCGCCTTGCCTACGGGGCCTGGTGGTGCTTGGCGGCGCAGTTCTTGCAGCGGCCGAAGATCGCGAAGTGCTTCATGTCGGTCTCGAAGCCGAAGGTGTCGCGGAGCTTGGCGGTGAAGTCGGCGGCGATGTCCACGTCCGCCTCGATGACCTCGGTGCAGTCGCGGCAGACCAGGTGGATGTGGTGGTGCCGGTCGGCGAGGTGGTAGGTGGGGGCTCCGTGCCCGAGGTGGGCGTGCGAGACGAGCTTCAGCTCCTCCAGGAGCTCCAGCGTGCGGTAGACCGTGGAGATGTTGACCCCGGAGGCCGTCTTGCGCACCTCGACGAGGATCTCGTCCGGGGTGGCGTGCTCCAGGGCGTCCACTGCTTCCAGCACGAGCTGGCGCTGCGGGGTCAGGCGGTATCCGCGCTGGCGCAGGTCGCTCTTCCAGTCGCCGCCTTCGGCGGCGGCGAGGTTCTCGGTGCTGTCGGTGGTCACCACCCGGCCAGTGTAGGCCTCGGGTCCGCCGGAGGGGAGCGGGGAGGCGGGCGGGAAAGCGCCGGTGGTGGGAAGGCCCCGGGCGGGAAGGCGCCGGGAGGTAAGACGCCGGGGGTATGGCGCCGGGAGGTACCGCGCCGCGCACATGCGGGAGCCCCCGGCGGCCGGGGCGGCCGGGGGCTCCTGCGTGCGTACGGGCTCGGCCGCGGTCCGGCCGCGGTCTAGCGGTCTAGCGGTCTAGCGGAAGAAGGCGATGCCGTCGTCCGGCATGTCCGGGAGGTTGCGCGCCATCTCCGCGACCTCCTCGGGCGTGACGACCTTCTTCAGCTGGGCCGACATGTAGGGGCGCAGCTCCACCTCGGGGGTGGCCTTCTCGCCGACCCACATGAGGTCGCTCTTCACGTAGCCGTAGAGCCGCTTGCCGCCGCTGTACGGGCCGGAGGCCGCGGTGCGGGCCACCGCGTCGGTGACGACGTCGATCTGCGGCTTCTTGTCGGCGAGCTCGCCGTACCAGACCTCGACGACGCCCTGGTCGCGGACCATGACGATCTCGACCTTGCGGTCCTTGTCGATGCGCCAGTAGCCCGACTCGGACTCCAGCGGCCGCACCTTGTTGCCCTCGGCGTCGAGCACCCAGGTGTGGGAGGTGTACTCCAGGAAGTCCCGGCCGTCGTGGCTGAAGACGACTTCCTGGCCGAAGTTGCACTTCTCCTCACCGGGGAAGTCGAAGACGCCTGCGCCCTCCCAGTTCCCAAGGAGGAAGGCGAGGGGGACGAGGCCCGGGTTCAGGTCGGACGGGATCTGGATCATGAATGGCTGCTCAGCTCAGGCGATCTGTGGGAGGGGTTCCGGTATCCGGGGCGGTCGGCGGCAGATCCGAGGGGATCAGCGCTGGCCCTGGTAGAGCTTCTTCACGGCCAGTCCGGAGAAGGCGAGGACGCCGACGCAGACCAGGACCAGCAGGGAGGTGAAGACTGCCTCAAGCACGGGGTGCTCCTCGGAGTTCTTAAGGGTTTCAGGGTGGCGTTACGGGGCCGGTCCCCAAGCCTACTGGCCTGGGGACCGGGGCACCGTGTGAGGTAGGCCGTACGCGGGGCCGCCGGGCGTCGCCCCGGGTCAGCGCAGCAGCTGGTGCTGCAGGACCACCGTCTGGTGGAAGGGAACGACTCCCACCTCGCCCTTGCGGGTCTGCGTGACGACGGCCTGGATGTCGCCGGACTGCAGGCAGCCGACCCTCACCTGCTGGTCCCCCGTGGGCTTGGCCTCCTGGTACAGGGACACGTCGCTGGTGTTTCCCTGCGTGGCGTATCCGGAGGTCCGGTTCCCCAGGTCGGTGCGCTGCGTGGACTTGACCTTGGCCCACACGGAGTCGGCCTCCAGCACCAGGGCGTCGCTCAGCCCCATGGATACCTTGCAGCCGGTGAAGGCGTCGGCGAAGCCCGACGAGTGGAAGCGGAGCAGGTAGATGCGGGTGCGCGTGCCGTCCGGGGTGGTCCAGCCGCGGGCGACGATCTGGCGCAGCCCCTCGTTCGCGAGGTCCGCCCTCATCTTGTCGCGGAGGATGTCCTGGTACTCCGACAGGAAGGTGTCGACGGTCACCGCCTCGTCCTTCTCCAGCTTCAGCGTGGAGTCGGGCGTGGATCCGGTGGGCGGCGGCAGCAGCAGCTGGGTCAGGCCCGCGTAGTGGATGCCCGCCGGGTTGTCCTTGGCGAAGGGCACGGCCGCGCCCGCCGGAAGCTGCGGCTTGGACAGCGCCGGGTAGACCCATCGCCCGTCGGACTTGGTGGACAGCCCGGGGATGTCCGTGCGCTCGGGCCGGGCGACTCCGTACGCGACGCCGGCGCCGACGGTGGCGAAGACGAGCACGGCGGCGGTCCAGCGCAGTGCGGCGAACAGCTTGCGGCGGTCCTTGGGCGCGGCGGCGGGTTCCGGGCCCGGGGCCGGGGCCGGGGCCGGGGCCGGGGCCGGGGCCGGGGCCGGGGCCGGGGCCGGGGCCGGGGCCGGGGCCGGGGCCGGGGCCGGGGCCGGGGCCGGG
>NZ_JBITDL010000040.1:0-9123 GCF_044454225.1 Streptomyces sp. NPDC051563 | reverse complement strand
GCTGCGAAGGGCGCGGTGTCCGGGGACGCGAAGGGGGCGGCGTCCTCGGCCACGGCGGGCTGCGGCGCGGCATCCTCGGGGGGCGCCGCCGCGGTCTCTGTGGTGCTCTGCTCGGTCACACGGACTCCCCGGGGGACTTCAGGTGGCTCATCTGGTTCTTGAAGAACGCCACGGCGTCCGTGGTGGAGAAGGGCTTGGGACCGTAGGCGCGGAAGGTGACGGCGATGTCGCCCTCGACCGCCGTGCAGTCGATCGAGTCGATCTTCTCCTTGCCCTCCTCGTCACCGATCGCGAGCAGGGAGCACTTGGCGTCCGGGAACCCGTCCACCTTCGGTGCCTGGCGCTTGTCTCCGCCGAGCTCGAGGAGCTTCTTGGTGACCTCGGAGAAGCTGCCCACCGCCTTCGGGTCGGCCTGCATGATGCGGACCTCGGCGATCCAGCCGGTCATCTCCTTCGCGTACGTACGGCCGGCCAGGCCCTTGAGCTTCAGCGAGGCGAGCATTTCGTCGCGCTTCTTGCGCTCCGTGCTGGACAGCCCGGTGCGGGACTCCTGGAAGCTCTCGATCGCCTTCTCGCCGGAGAGGACGAAGTCGTTGCCGTCGGCCCCCATGTCCGGGCCGGGCCGGAAGCCGTCCGGGATCGGCAGCAGCTTGCCGGACAGGGCGTTCGGCGGTACGGCTCCGGGCTCGACGGCCTTCGCCGCGGGCTCCCCGAGGGGCACCCAGTAGGCCGTGGGCGCGTCCCGGTCGGCGTCCGCGATCGCGGCGGACGCCCAGACTCCGCCCCCGAGGAGGCTTGCCACCGCCACGGCACCGGCGACCAGGGCGATCGCCTTGCGGTTGACCACCCGCGCGGGCCGCAGCGGCTCCGCCGGTACGGCGGGCTGCACGTCCGGGACCGGGACGGCGTCGTTCTGCGGCTCGGTCACAGTCGCTCCAGCTGTCGCTTGGCCAGGTCCACGACGTCGCCCTCGGCGATCTTGCCCCGGTTGTTCGTGTAGTGGATGTCCAGCACGATGTCGCCGCGGCGGGCCACGGCCCGGGCGGCGCGCATCGGGAGGTAGCCGGCCTTCTCCTCGGCCTTCGCGTCGACCCAGACGTGCCCGAGCTCGGCGGTGGTGCCGGGGATGGGCACACCGTCGTTGCCGGCGTGGTCCTTGTCGGACATGTAGCCCGACTGTTCTTTCTGGTAGTCGTCGGCCCCGTTGCGGTCGGAGAACTGCACCAGGGTGACCAGGACGAAGTTCTTGTCGTCCTCGGACCAGCTCACCGAGACGACCCGGCGGGTCCGGGAGGAGGAGAAGTTGCTCAGCGCGTTGCCGGGCTCCTTGAAGCCCAGCGCGAGGAAGTCGAGGCTGCTGTAGCCGGAGCCCTCCTTCTTCGCCCCGCCCGGCGCCTCGATCAGCAGCTTCGCGAGGTCGTCGTCCGTCTTGTGCCAGCGGTTGGCGTTGATCGTCTTGTTCGTGGTGGCGTCATCGGGCGCGAGGGCCTTCGGGTACGCCAGGTCCTGCTGCGCCAGCGGGGCCAGCGGGGTCGGTTCGCGGTCGTACTGGATCGCGTAGCCGGTGGCCGTGCCCGCCAGGGTGCCGAGGGCCACGGCGGCCGCGATCAGGAGGAGCGTGCGGCGGCCGCGGCGCCGGGGGGCGGCCGCGGTTGCGTCCGCAACCGCGTCCCAAGTGCCCGGTTCCGGGGCACTCTCCCCCTCTTTTCGCTGCTCAGGGATGGTCTGTTCGTGTTCCAAGGGAGTCCCCCCACAGGACTGGAGTCGCGGAACGATCGTCCGCGTACTCACAAGACACCCTGCCGTGGGGAGATGTTGTGGTCACCCTTATTACATTTTTATATCGGCTGGTTTCAATCCTCGTGACGCCGCTTTCCGTCCAGTTCGTCCCACCACTCGTCGGACTTCGCGTCCCCCGAGGGGTCGTCCCACCAGCGGTCATCGGGTCCGCGCCGGTTCGCGACCATCGCGGCGACCGGGGGGATGACCATGGCGACCACGCACAGGGCCACGGCGGCCTCGACGGACCACAGGCGCACGAAGGACCAGGCGGAGACGAAGAGGAACAGGCATCCGCCCATGAGCAGGAAGTAGGCGCGCCGGCGACGGGCGTACATGTCTCCAGGGTAGGGCCGCCCCCCGTTCCCGGGGAGGCCCGGAACGACACGAAGGGCCGCACCCCGATCCGATGGCGTCCAACCCCCGGGGGTGCGGCCCTTCGGCCGGTCATACGGTCACGCGGTCATGCCGTCACGCGTTCACACAGGTGCGGTGCTCAGACCGCGATCGCCACGTCCGTGACGCCGCCGGACTCGACGACGACCACGGCGCGGTCCGCCTGGGCGCCGGGCACGAGCGCGCGCAGCGTCCAGGAGCCCTCGGCCGCGTAGAAGCGGAACTGGCCGGTGGCCGAGGTCGGGACCTCGGCGGTGAACTCGCCGGTCGAGTCCAGCAGGCGGACGTAGCCGCTGACGGGCTCGCCGTCCTTGGTGACCTGGCCCTGGATGGCCGTCTCACCGGGCTTCAGCGTGGCGAGGTCGGGCCCGCCGATCTGTGCTCCACACATGTTCTCTGTCCTGTCCTAGAGAGGTACGACTACCGGGGCGTCGCGTGCCCCGCGTGCTTGCTGCCCTGAACTACTTGTTGGGGCCGAGCTCGATCGGCACGCCGACCAGCGAGCCGTACTCGGTCCACGAGCCGTCGTAGTTCTTGACGTTCTCCTGGCCCAGGAGCTCGTGCAGCACGAACCAGGTGAGCGCGGAGCGCTCACCGATGCGGCAGTAGGCGATGGTGTCCTTCGCCAGGTCGACCTGCTCGGCCTGGTAGAGGGCGGTGAGCTCCTCGTCGGACTTGAAGGTGCCGTCGTCGTTGGCGTTCTTCGACCACGGGATGTTGCGGGCGCTCGGGATGTGGCCCGGACGCTGCGACTGCTCCTGCGGGAGGTGCGCCGGCGCGAGCAGCTTGCCCGAGAACTCGTCGGGCGAGCGGACGTCGACCAGGTTCTTGGTGCCGATCGCGGCGACCGCGTCGTCACGGAAGGCGCGGATCGAGGTGTCCTGGGCCTTGGCCTTGTACGCGGTGGCCGGGCGGCTCGGGACGTCGGCGCCGTCGACCAGGTCGCGGGAGTCGAGCTCCCACTTCTTGCGGCCGCCGTCGAGCAGGCGGACGTCCTGGTGGCCGTAGAGCTTGAAGTACCAGTAGGCGTAGGACGCGAACCAGTTGTTGTTGCCGCCGTAGAGGACGACGGTGTCGTCGTTGGAGATGCCCTTGGCGGAGAGGAGCTTCTCGAAGCCCTCCTGGTCCACGAAGTCGCGGCGGACCGGGTCCTGGAGGTCGCTCTTCCAGTCGATCCGGACGGCGTTGGTGATGTGGTTCTTGTCGTACGCGGACGTGTCCTCGTCCACCTCGACGATGACGACGTTCGCGTCGTTCAGGTGGGCCTCGACCCAGTCGGCGTCTACGAGGACGTCGCTGCGGCTCATGGTGTTCTCCTCCGGGGCAGTGTGCGGCGGGGTGGTGCTGGTGGTGCGGGGTGCGTGCGTCCGGGTGCGCCCGCGGATCCTGTTGCGGGGAGGCTTCAGGAGGGCGGGAGGCAGAGGCGGTCACACGGGAAAGCGGAAGGCCGTCGTCCGGCTATGGAGCGGGATGCGCTCACACGTCACATGGATCGACAGAGCATGGCGGCGACGCGACACAGGTCTACTGCCCGCCGCTTCGTGAGGTCCGCCTGCTGATGCTTCATAGGCATGGATCGTAGGGACGAATCGGCCGCCCTGTCACCGCCGTGTCATATTCCGAGACAGGATCGTCCGAATAGTGGGATGAGACTCCTTGTCGATCTCCCCGCGCGGGTCGTACGGGGGCTCGTACGGCCCTCCCATCTGCGGATCGGACCCACCCGTCTCACTATCCGGCCAATGCGAGATTCGTACCGCCCAGCGTGAGCTCCAGACCCGCCGCGCCCGAGGTCAGCCCCGTCAGCCGGACCCCCGACGGCAGACCCTCGTCGATCCGCCGGTCGAAGTCGGTCTTCTTGCGCACCACGGCCTCGATCCCCGGAAGGCCCTCACCCGGCACCTCGTCGGCGCGGACCCGGACGGTCTTCCCGCCCTTGCCCCCGGGGGCGTCGACCAGCGAGACCGTCGACACCACGCTGCGGCTGAGCGTCCGGCCGAGGAACTCCACGCTCGCGGTGACCTTCAGCTTGCCCGGCGCGCCGCCGTAGGCGACCGTCACCCCGGGCTGGGCGGCCGCGGTCAGGTCAGCGTACGAGACGAGGGCCGAGCCCTGGGCGGACCGCGCGGTGCCGCCGCTGTAGTCGCCGTTCAGCTCCACGCCCCGGAAGGCGACCCGCAGCCCGGACAGGTGCGTCGTACGGCCGTCCGGGGTGGCCACGTCGACGCCGGCCACCTTCAGGTCGACCTGGTCGAGGTCGCGGGAGAGCGCCTGGGTCAGGAAGGGGAACCCGTGGATGTCCACGCCCACTCCCGACAGGCCCTGCCGGGCCTGGATCCGCTCCGCCATCCGGTCCTCGGCGTAACCGGCCGCCCAGCGGTCCAGCCCGACGAACAGACCGCCCAGGACCACTCCGATGATCACAACGACACGCAGGACACGCACGTGCCCACCCCCCAGACGATTGGTACGTCGGGCCAGTGGACCATGCCCGGCCGTGAGGGCGCTGTCAGATGACGGGCCCGATGGCGGGCCGTGACCAGGTGTGACGGCGCCCGCCCCGGTCGAACGGGACGGGCGCTCGGGAAGGAGGAGGAGCCCGGGCCTCAGCCCACCACCCTGCCGATCAGATAGACCCCCGGGGCCGCCGCGGCCAGCGGCAGCGCGACACCGGCCGTCATGTGCACGAACTTCGACGGGTAGTCGTACGCCGCCACGCGCAGCCCGATCAGCGCGCACGCCCCGGCCGCCAGGCCGATCAGCGCACCGCCCGCGCCGACGGACGTCAGCCCGCCCACGGCGATGCCCGCACCGGCCGCGGCGGCCAGCGAGACGCCGACCGAGGGCGCGGTGGGCAGCGGGAGCGCCCGGGCGAAGACGGCCACCGCCACGGCGGCCGCCCCCACGCTCGCGGCGGCGGAGTCGGCCGCGAGGTACCCGGCGCAGACGATGGCCAGCGCGGCCGAGGCCACCGAGGCCATCAGCCCGTACATCCGCTCGTCCGGATCGGCGTGGCTGCGCAGCTGGAGCACCAGCGTCAGCAGCACCCAGGCGCCGAGGGTGCCGATGATCGCGCCGGGGCCGTACGGCTCCCCCACCGCGAGCACGGCGGCGTCGGCGACGACCGCCCCGGCGAAGGCCAGGGCGATGCCCTGACGGGCCGGCCACATGCCGTTGAGGCGGAACCAGCCCGCCGCGGTGAGGCCCTGGAGGGCGATCAGGGGCGCGAGCAGCGCGTACGGGCTCAGCGCGGCGGCGCCCGCGAGGACCAGCCCGAGGGCGGCCGTCAGTATGGCCGCCTGCGGACCGGGATCGATGATCGGCGAGCGGCCTTCGGCGCGGGCCTGGGCCGGGTCCACGGCGCGCAGCGTGTTGCCGGCGAGGGTGGGCGGCGACCAGGCGGGCTCCTCCTCGGCGACCCCGCCGGCCCCCGCCGCCGCGGCGGGCGCCCCGCCGGGTACCTCGGGCGCCTGCTGCGGGAGGACGTACGGGGCCTGCTCCGCGGCCCACTCCTGGCCGGGGGCCGGAGCGGCGGCGGGGACCTGCTCCTGGGCGTGCGCCTGCGCCTGCGCCTGGAACGGGTCGGACGGGGCGGGGTAGGCGGGCGGGTACGCCGCCTCCGCCCACTGCTGCTGCGGCTCGGCAAGCGGCGCCTGCGGCTCCTCGCGGAACCAGTGCTCCGGGGCCGGAGCCGGGGCCGGGGCCTGCGGGTAGGCGGCCGGAGCCGCGTACGGATCCCCGTAGGGGTCCGCGTACGCCTGCTGCTGCCCCCACTCCTGACCGGCGACGGGCGCCTGGGGCTGCGCCTGCGGCTGGGCCTGCGGCTGCCCCATCTGCTGCCCCGGCCCCTGCGGCTCCTCGCGGAACCAGCCCTCCGGCGCGACCGGGTACTGCGCCGGTACGCCGTCCAGCGGCGCCTGGACCGGCTGGTACGAGGTGTCCCACGTCGGGGACTGCCAGGTCTGGGTCCCGTACGGATCGGGCTGCTGCTCCTGCTGCTGATGTTCCTCGGGCGTGCTCGGTGTAGTCATCGGGGTCCGCTCACCCGCCCGCGAACGGCGGGAGCACCTCGACGGTGCCCCCCTCGGTCAGCTCGACGGAATCGTGCGGGCGCTTGCCCACGGGCTCTTCGTTCACGAGGAAGGAGCAGCGCAGCAGGACCCGGGTCAGCTCCCCGGGGTGGCGTTCCCGCACGGTGTCGAGCGCCTCGGCCAGTGTCCGCGCCGAGTACGGCTCCTCCGCCGTCTTGGCCGCGGCCTTCGCCGCCGCCCAGTAGCGGATGGTTCCGGTTGCCACTGCACGCTCCTCTCGTCGGCGCTCTGCCGTCGGCCTCCATCATGACCCCTCCTGCCCCCGATCCCGGCGTGCCTCCGCGCGCCCCGCGTGCGCCCAGGCAGCCCGCACCGGGTCCACCGATCCGGTGAAACCCGCGCATATGCAGGTCCGGGGGTGGCGGGGACCACAGAAGTGGAACGTTCCGAAGCCTCGGCCAGGCCGGGGCGGGTGGGCTATTCTGCTGCCGAGAGGATCCGGGCAACGTAGCCCCCGGGTCCTTTTGTGCTTTCAGCACGTTGAACGGACCGAGAACAGTGGTATCCATCCGGACCTCAGGGCGCGGGGACCGGCGGACACCGGCAAGTCGTACGAAGCAGTGCCGCGAACGTCCTCGACGGGACCGAGGAGGAACCGACGTGATGGACCAGCGAACCGTCGTGCAGGGGCAGGTGCGGGCAGAGGTACAGGCGCACGCACCTGCGCACGCACACCAGCAGTACTTCCGCTCGCCCCGGGCAGGTGGTCGAGCATGAGCTCACTCCTGCTCCTGACCAATGCCCTGCAGCCCTCGACCGAGGTCCTGCCGGCCCTCGGCCTGCTGCTCCACAGCGTCCGGGTGGCGCCCGCCGAGGGCCCCGCCCTCGTGGACACCCCGGGCGCCGACGTGATCCTCGTCGACGGCCGCCGCGACCTGCCCCAGGTGCGGTCGCTGTGCCAGCTGCTCCGCTCCACGGGACCCGGCTGTCCGCTGATCCTGGTCGTCACCGAGGGCGGCCTCGCGGCCGTCACCGCCGACTGGGGCATCGACGACGTCCTCCTCGACACCGCGGGACCGGCCGAGGTCGAAGCGCGGCTGCGCCTCGCCACGGGCCGCCAGCAGCTCGGCTCGGACGACTCCCCCATGGAGATCCGCAACGGCGACCTGTCGGTCGACGAGGCGACGTACTCGGCGAAGCTGAAGGGCCGGGTCCTGGACCTGACCTTCAAGGAGTTCGAGCTCCTGAAGTACCTCGCCCAGCACCCGGGCCGGGTCTTCACCCGTGCACAGCTCCTCCAGGAGGTGTGGGGCTACGACTACTTCGGCGGCACCCGCACCGTCGACGTGCACGTACGGCGTCTGCGCGCGAAACTCGGGCCCGAGCACGAGTCGCTGATCGGTACCGTCCGCAACGTCGGGTACCGCTTCGTCACCCCGGAGAAGGTGGAACGGGCGGCGGCGGAAGCGGCCGCGCAGGCGGCCACGAAGGCGGCGGCCGAGGCCTCCGCGCGGGCCGCGGCGGCGCTCACCCGGATGGACTAGGGGGTCCGCGGGAACGACCTCCTCCGGACGCCCTGCCCAGAGGTAGGTCACCCCGCGTAGACTTCCGCGCGTGGCCAAGGTGACGCGGGATGACGTGGCACGACTTGCGGGTACTTCTACCGCCGTCGTGAGCTACGTCATCAACAACGGACCCCGGCCGGTTGCCCCGGCCACGCGCGAGCGTGTCCTCGCCGCGATCAAGGATCTGGGCTACCGCCCGGACCGGGTCGCGCAGGCGATGGCCTCCCGGCGCACCGACCTCATAGGCATGATCGTCCCGGACGCCCGTCAGCCGTTCTTCGCGGAGATGGCGCACGCGGTCGAGCAGGCCGCCGCCGAGCGCGGAAAGATGGTGCTCGTCGGGAACTCCGACTACCGCACCGAGCGCGAGGTGCACTACCTGCGGGCCTTCCTCGGCATGCGGGTCTCCGGGCTCATCCTGGTCAGCCAGGGCATGAGCGAGCAGGCCGCCAGCGAGATCGAAGCCTGGGACGCCCGGGTCGTCCTCCTCCACGAACGCCCCGAGGCCATCGACGACGTCGCGGTCGTCACGGACGACATCGGCGGCGCGCAGCTCGCCACCCGCCACCTCCTCGAACACGGGCACGAGTACGTCGCCTGCATCGGCGGCATCGAGAACACCCCGTCCGTGGGCGACCCGGTGGCCGACCACGTCGAGGGCTGGCGCCGGGCCATGCAGGAGTCCGGCCGGTCGACCGAGGGCCGGATCATCGAGGCCCCCTACAACCGGTACGACGCGTACAAGGTCGCCCTGGAGGTCCTGGCCAAGCCCGACCGGCCGACGGCGATCTTCTGCGCCACGGACGACCAGGCGATCGGCGTGCTGCGGGCCGCGCGCGAGCTCCGCATCGACGTCCCCGAGCAGCTCGCGGTCGCCGGCTTCGACGACGTGAAGGAGGCGGCCCTCACGGACCCGCCGCTGACCACGGTCGCCTCGGACCGTCCCGCGATGGCCCGCGCGGCGGTCGACCTCGTCCTCGACGACGCCCTGCGGGTGGCGGGCTCCCGGCGCGAACGCCTGAAGCAGTTCCCGTCGGCCCTGGTCATCCGCCGCTCCTGCGGCTGCCGCTAGCCCCCTTCCCTTCGTGACGCGCCGCTCGCACGGCTCGGCCCTTGCGGGCCTCCCCGGCTTCGCGCCGCTGCGCCGGACTCCGTCCGGCGGTGGCCGGTCGGGGCTGCCGCCACCGCCGTCCCGGCGTGAGCCCGGTGGGCGGGTGCGGGTGGGTGTGCCCTGCGGGGCGAAGTCCCCTACCCACCCTTCGCCCGTTCCCTGGGGCTCCGCCCCAGACCCCGCTCCTCAAACGCCGGAGGGGCTGGATACACCCAGCCCCTCCGGCGTTTGAGGAGCGGGG
>NZ_JBITDL010000039.1:0-78033 GCF_044454225.1 Streptomyces sp. NPDC051563 | reverse complement strand
CCCCCCCCCCCCCCCCCCCCCCCCCCCCCCCCCCCCCCCCCCCCCCCCCCCCCCCCCCCCCCCCCCCCCCCCCCCCCCCCCCCCCCCCCCCCCCCGGGGCCGGGCGCAGCCCGGGAATCGCTTTGGGGCGGGCTGCGCCGAATTCAGCCCGCCGGCGTTTGGGGCGCGGAGCCCCGGGGTCAGGTGAGGGAGTCGATCCAGTGCGACAGGCGTCGGGCCTCGGAGGCCATGAGGTCCGGGTCGCGGAAGGTGTTCGTGAGCAGGGAGATCCCCTGGTACGAGGCGATCAGCGCGACCGCGAGCTCACGCGCGTCCGCCGCGCGCCCCATCGCCAGGAACTGCTGCTCGGCCCAGTCGAGAAGGACCCGCATGACTTTGGCGAGCGTCCGGTCGAGGCCGTCGTCGCGCTTGTCGAGCTCGGAGGCGAGCGAGCCGGTGGGGCAGCCGTAGCGGGCGGTGAGTTCGCGCTGTTCCACCCAGCCGGCGAGCAGGGCCTTCAGCCGGTCCTGGGGGGTGGGGAGCGCGTCCAGTGTGCTGATCATGTCCGCGAGGGTCTGCGCGTGGGCGTCGATGGCTGCTTCGACCAGCTGGTCCTTGGTCTTGAAGTAGTAGTAGACGTTGCCCACCGGGACGTCGGCCGCGCGTGCGATGTCGGCGATCGTCGTCTTCTCCATGCCCTGTTCGTGCAGGACCTGGGCCGCGGCCGCGGCGAGGCGTTCGCGTTTCCCGCGGCGTTGTGCGGCATCTGAGTAAGTCACCTGACTAAGTGTAGACGGGCGCCGCCCGGAGGGCTATCGTCGTGCCGGGAGTTAGTTAGTCGACTGACTCAGTCACTGGGTGGGAGCCTTTCATGATCGTTGTTACGGGTGCGACCGGAAACGTCGGCGGCGAGCTGGTGGGGATCCTCGCGGCGGCGGGGGAGCAGGTCACGGCGGTCTCCCGGCGGGCGCCGGAGGGGGTTCTGCCCGAGGGGGTCCGCCATCACCGGGCCGACCTCGCCGAGCCGCAGAGCCTGCGGGCCGCCCTGATCGGGGCCCGGGCGCTGTTCCTGCTCGTGGCCGGCGAGGAGCCGCAGGCGGTGCTCGGGCTGGCGGCGGAGGCCGGCGTACGCAGGGTCGTACTGCTGTCCTCGCAGGGGGCCGGGACCCGGCCCGAGCTGTACGGGCATCCGGCCGCCTTCGAGGAGGCCGTGCGCCGGTCGGGCCTGGAGTGGACGGTGCTGCGCTCGGGCGGGCTCGACTCCAATGCCTTCGCCTGGGCCGAGTCGATCCGTACGCACCGCACGGCCGCCGCGCCCTTCGGGGACGTCGGGCTGCCGATGGTCGACCCGGTGGACGTGGCGGAGGTCGCGGCGGCCGTGCTCAGGGATTCCGGGCATGCGGGCCGCACGTACGACCTGACCGGCCCGGCGCCGGTCACCCCGCGCGAGCGGGCCGCGGCGATCGCGGGGGCGATCGGCGAGCCGGTGCGGTTCGTGGAGCAGAGCCCCGGGGAGGCCCGGGCGCAGATGCTGACCTTCATGCCCGAGCCGGCGGTGGACGGCACCCTGTCGATCCTGGGCGCCCCGGTCGCGGCCGAACGGGCCGTCAGCCCCGCCGTCGAGCGGATCCTCGGCCGGGCCCCGCGCCCCTTCACCGCGTGGGCGGACCGCACGGCGGCGGCCTTCCGCTGACCCGACCCCAGGGGGTGCGCCGCCGGGTCCATGGGGGCGGAACCGGTTGCTCCGGGGGCCGGGAAGGGGGCGAAGGGCGCGCGGTCCGGGTCTTCGGACCCTCCGGTGGCGGACGTAGGTCCCTGTCCGAGGGCCTTCAGCCCCGGGGAGACTTCGTATCATGGACACTCTGGACTCGGTGATCGTCAACGTCAACGATCACCTCTGGACCTACCTGCTGATTCCGCTGGTGGTCGGTGCGGGCCTGTACTTCACGGTCCGCTCCCGGGGTGTGCAGCTGCGCCTGCTTCCCGAGATGTTCCGGGTGGTGAAGGAGAAGACCCCGCCGCGCGCCGACGGCCGCAAGCAGGTCTCGTCCTTCGGCGCCTTCACGATCTCGGCCGCCGCGCGCGTCGGTACGGGGAACATCGCCGGTGTCGCCGCCGCGATCACCCTGGGCGGGGCGGGCGCCGTGTTCTGGATGTGGATGATGGCGCTGATCGGCGCGGCCTCCGCCTTCGTGGAATCGGCCCTCGCGCAGCTCTACAAGGTGCGCAATTCCAGCGGTGCCTACCGGGGCGGCCCCGCGTACTACATGCAGCGGGCGCTCGGTAAACGCTGGCTCGGGGTGCTCTTCGCGGTGACGATCACCGTCACCTTCGCCTTCGTCTTCAACGCCGTGCAGGCCAACACCATCACCGCCGTGGCCGCGGGCTCACTCGCCGACGCGGACGGGTCGAACTGGTTCGGCCCCGCCCTCGGCGTGCTGCTGGCCGCACTGCTGGGCCTGGCGGTCTTCGGCGGGGTCAAGCGGATCTCGTCCATCACGACGGTCCTGGTCCCGGTGATGGCGATCGTCTACCTGCTGCTCGGCGCGGCGGTGGTCCTCCTCAACATCACCGAGTTCCCCCGGGTCGTCGGCGACATCGTCGGCGGCGCCTTCGGCTTCCGCGAGCTGGCGGCCGGCGGCATCGGCGCGGCGATCCAGCAGGGCATCCGGCGCGGCATGTTCTCCAACGAGGCGGGCCTGGGCTCGGCCCCGAACGCGGGCGCCGCCGCCGAGGTCTCGCACCCGGTCAAGCAGGGCCTCGTACAGTCCCTGGGCGTCTTCTTCGACACCCTCCTCGTCTGCACGATGACGGCCTTCATCGTCCTCGTCACCAACCCGGAGCTGTCGGGCCGCCAGGGCGCGGACCTGACGCAGACGGCGCTCAGCGAGACGCTGGGCGGGTGGGCCGGCCACCTCCTGACCGTGGTGGTCTTCATGCTCGCCTTCAGCAGCATGATCGGGAACTACTACTACGGCGAGACCAACATCCAGTTCATCACCCGCAAGCGGTGGGTCCTGCCGGGATACCGGGTGCTGGTGCTGTCGGCGGTCGTGCTGGGCTCGATCGGCTCGGTGTCGGTCGTCTGGAACCTGGCGGACGTGTTCATGGGCCTCATGGCCCTGATCAACCTCGCCGCGATCATCCCGCTGTCGGCCATCGCCTTCCGACTCCTGGACGACTACCTCGCCCAGCGCCGGGCGGGCCTGGAGCCGGTCTTCACCCGCGACCGCATGCCGGACCTGAAGGGCGTCCAGTGCTGGGACCCGGTCCGCACGACGGTCCCGTCGTCGCAGGCCCCGGAACGGGTGTAGCGGGGGCCCGCGGATCGTGCCGCCCGAGTGGGGCGTCTATCAGACGCTCGGCGTCCAGATCACCGCGCTCGGCAAGCTCTAGGGGGCTAGGCCGTCTCTTTCGGATCTTGCCGGGCCCGCGACGCCCGGCACCGCACCCGGCCGCACTGCCGGGGCGACCACGTACGCCCAGTACGCGAACGCCCCGGCAGCACGCCCGGGCACGGCACCGGACGCCGCGGGCTCGGCCGACAAGATCCGAAAGAGACGGCCTAGACCGCCGGACCGGCGGTGGTGACCGGGCCGTCGGGTTCGACCGAGGTGACGACCGGGGTGGCGCGCAGGGAGGCGGCCTGGGCGGGGGAGAGGCGGGCGCTGAAGCCGTTCAGGGCGTGGCGGTAGACGTGGACCGGGGTGATTCCGTAGGCGTCCGCGACGGCGGCCGGGTCGATGCCGCGGTGCACGGTGACGATGTACGCCGGCCACTCGGCCGGGGCGGCGGTGGGGGATGCGGGGGCCGCGGGTCCGGTGGAGGGGGAGAGGTCGGCGGCGTGCGCGGGCAGGGCGGCCGAGGCGGCCAGGGCGAGGGCGGCGAGGGTCGTCGGCAGGGTCCAGCTCGTCGGAGTGCGCATGACGGCGAGGCCACCACGTACGGCCGGTCCGGTCAACGACCCCGGGCGGCGCGGCGGTCGCGGGCGGTGGTGAACGGCGGGGGACGTGCGTGCGCCCCTCCCCGGTTGCGCGCGCGGTGCCTTCCGTACGGGTGAACCTGCCCGACCGTCCCGCACCGGCCTGGAGCCCGTCCGCGCCGGCCGGGAGAGCCGGGAGGACCGGGAGGGCAACTGACGGAATCCTTTCTTCAGGCGGTACGAGAATCGGCCCGCGGCGGGCTGCGCAGGCCCGCGGTACGGCCGGACGGCCGGTGCGGCCCGGTCAAGGGGCCCGGGCGCACCGCCGATGAAGGGGAGGGTCGCACTCCGGGACGGGGTCCGCATCGGTGTTCCCGTCGGACGGAGGCGGCCTCCTCGTGTCCCCTCCACCTTTCGGGAGTTCCCTCGATGTCCCTGCGCCTGCTCGCCCGCGCCGCCACCGCGGCCCTGCTCGCCGTCACCCCGGTGGCCGTCGGTACCGCGTCCGCCGACGTCGCGCCCGAGCCCACCCCGGTGCCGCTGACGATTTCGGCCAACGCCATCCCCGGCCAGTACATCGTGACGCTGGAGCCGGGCTACGACCCGGCGAAGGTGGCGGAGCGGCTCGGCCTCAAGCCGAAGTTCCTCTACACCAAGGCCATGAGCGGCTTCGCCGTTCCCATGACCAAGCTGCAGCTGGACATCGCCCGCGTCAGCCTGGGCGTGAAGTCGGTGGAGACGGACGCGAAGGTCTCGGCCCCGTCGGGGGTGCCGGCGACGGCAGCCGCCCTGCGCGGGCCGTCCGCCTCCTGGGGCCTGGACCGGATCGACCAGAAGGAACTGCCGCTCGACAACACCTTCACCACCCAGGGCAACGGCGCCGGGGTGACCGCGTACATCCTCGACACGGGCATCGACTACAAGCACGACGAGTTCGGCGGCCGGGCGGCCTTCGGCTTCGACGCGATCAAGGACGGCCGCGACGGCCAGGACTGCAACGGCCACGGCACGCACGTCGCGGGCACGGTCGCCGGCAGGACGTACGGGGTGGCGCGCAAGGCCTCCCTGGTCAGCGTCCGGGTCCTCAACTGCGAGGGTGCGGGCGACTTCTCCGGGATCATCGCGGGCCTGGACTGGGTGGCCAAGAACGCCAAGCAGCCCGCCGTCCTCAACGGCTCGCTGGGCGGGGACAGGTCCGCGGCCGTGAACGCGGCGGCGGACGCCGTGACGGACGCGGGCGTGCTCCCGGTCATCGCGGCGGGCAACTCCGCGAAGGACGCGTGCGGAGTCTCGCCCGCGTCGGCCGGGAAGGTGGTCACGGTCGCGGCGAGCAACCAGTGGGACGAGGAGACGAGCTTCTCCAACTGGGGCAGTTGCGTCTCCCTGTACGCGCCCGGAGAGGCCATCGTCTCCGCGAAGCTGGGCGGAGGCAGCGTCGCCCTGGACGGCACCTCCATGGCCGCACCGCACGTCGCGGGCGTGGCCGTCCTCTACAAGCAGGCGAACCCGGCCGCGACGCCGCAGGACATCGCCGAGTACCTGGACGACGAGTCCACGAAGGACGTCCTGAAGAGCATCAGCAAGTCCTCCCCGAACAAACTGCTGTTCACCAACGGCCTCTGACGGCGTACCCGGCCGCGTAGCGCTCACCCTGCGGCCCCGGCGCCGACCGCCCGCCACTTCGCGCGGACGGCGCCGGCGGGGCGGGCGGATGCGGCGGCGGATGTGCGCTACGGGGCGATCGTGACGGTGGCCGTGCAGCGGCTCAGGTCGAACGCGGTCCAGTACTCACGGTCCGTACGCCCGTTGAAGAGGTGTTCGTCCCACCAGTACCCGCCCGTCTTCTTGCTGTTGGAGCTGCTGAGCGAGATCTCGTACGTGCCCGGCTCCAGGTCGGTGATCAGCACGTCCACCCTCAGGTGCCCGTTCGAGAACGCCTCGCCGCCGAAGTCGGCGTACTTGAGGAAGTTCTTGTCCGACGGCTTCTTGATCCACAGGGTGCCGCCGTCGACCCGGACCGTCGAGAAGCGGGTGCCGCCGTCGCGGTACCACCACCAGCCCCAGTAGTACTCGGCGACCGCGTCCCAGGTGGCGATGACGGCCTTCTTGCCGTCCTTGAGCGTGGCCGGGGTCAGCGCGAGGTCGTGGCGGAGCCGGCTCCAGGCTCCCCGGCCGTGGTCGGACACCGTTTTGCCGGTGACGGTCGTACCCCGGCTGACGACGTCCTTGATGCTCGGCGGCGCCGGCGGGACCGGCGGCACGGGCGGCACGTACCGGTCGATGCCCCGGTGCACCAGCAGCAGTGCCTCGCGGGCGCTCTCGGCCGGCCCCTCCTTGAAGCCCAGCAGGGCGGGGGTGTTGTTGGAGTCGTGCCCCTCCAGTACGACCGGCCGGGTCCAGCCGCCGTCGGCGGTCCAGGTGCAGTGGCGCAGGGCGTCGCCCGCGTCCGTCCGCGCGGACGGGTAGACGGCGTGCAGCCTGCCGTCGTACGAGGCGAGCGCGGCGGTGCGGTACGAGAAGGCGGCATCGATTTCCTTGGCCTTGTCGACCGGGACCGGTCCGGGCAGGTGGTTCGGCCCGGACTCGGACTCGAGCTCGGCGGCGGTGCCGGTCCAGGCCCTGCCGTCGAAGACCGCGTGGAGGAGGATGCCGAAGGCGTTCTGGACCAGGTGCAGTTTCCCGTCGTGGGCAGTCAGCGACAGGTTGGCCCGCAGGCCTTCCTTGGACTCCTGCCATTCGTTGCGCAGCCGTTCGGAGTCGACGTACGGGGTCTCCAGCGGCTTGCCCTCCGCGTCGGTGGCGTGGTTCCACTCGCCTTCGGCGTTGCGGACCAGGTGGACGAGCCGGTCCGCGTCCAGGTCGACGTACACCAGGTGGACGGCGCCGTCGAGGACCGCCAGCGCCGGTGCGAGCGCGGCGCCGTAGCCGGGGGTGACGGGCTCGGGGCGGCTCCAGCCGGCCTCGCCGTCCTCGACGACGGCCACGGTCTCGTGGAGTTGGGGCTCGCCGTCGCCGTAGTACCCGCCGGGGGTGGTGAACACCATGCGCAGGGTGCCCCCGTCGTTGACGAGGGCCGGGGTCTCGATGCTCTCGGCGCCGTGTACGTACGCGTCCGGCGTCCACTTGCGGGCCTGCTCCAGCGCCTCGGCCGCGGCGGCGACCTTCGCCTGCCAGGCGGCCGTCTGCTCCTCGGTGGCTTCCTTGGGCAGCGGTTCGGCGGCCTTGCTCAGCGCGGTGACGTACGGCTGTACGGACGCGGGGGTGAAGGAGGTCCACCGCACGGGCAGGACCTTCCCGCCCTCGCCCTCCTCGCGGGCGCCGCGGTGGACGCAGTAGAGGGTGCCGTCGACCTCGGCGAGGGCGGGGGCGGCGAAGCTCAGGTGGTCGGCGAAGGCCACGGCCGGGCTCCAGCCGCCGTCGGCCGTGTACAGCGCCCGCCAGAGGTTCTGGTCGTCTTCCTGAGGCGTGGAGGTGTCGGTCACGTGCGGTCTCCTTGCGTCGGTCCCGGCCCGGGCGGAGGACCCACCAGGGCACGACGCACGGTACGCACGGGGTAACCTTCGGTTCCCGCCCGTCTTGATCAATCGTCCGGAACCCGCCCCGCCGTGACCGGAAGCCGATTCACCGCACCCGTGCTCAGTCGCGGCCCTGCCAGGTGGTGATGCAGACCTCGTTGTCCTCCGGGTCGGCGAGCACCCAGAACGCGGGGGCCCTGGTCGCGGACAGGAGCCGGCCGCCGGCCGCCAGCGTGGCCTCGAGCCGCCCGGGTGCCTCGTCGTGCGGGACGCAGACGTCGAAATGGATGCGGTTGCGCTGCGGGCGGGCCCGGTCCATCTGCTGGAACCAGACGGCCGGCCCCTGCCCGACCGGGTCGACGAGCGGATCCTCCGGCCCGTCGGAGCCCGGCTCGTCGGCGTAGCCTAGTACCGCCTTCCAGAACGGCCGGATCGCGGCGATGTCCAGCGCGTCGACGGCGATCTCCAGTATCTGGACGGACCGCAGAGCCTCCGTGCCGATCTCGGGCTCCGTCGCCAGCCCGGCCTCGGCCGCGACGGCGGTGATCCGCCGGGCGAGTTCGACGTCCCGGGCGGTCACCGCCGCGCGGTCCGCGGTCTGCAGGGTGAGGACGACCCGCTCGGGGCGGACGTCGACCCGCAGGTGCCGGTCGGCTTCGTCTCCGCACACCGAGACGGCCTTCGCCGCCACGACGATCGCCCGGCCCATCGACAGGACGGGGACCGAGGTGCGCAACGCTCCCAGCAGGAAGCGCCATCCGTGGTCCTGGACCGCGTCCGAGGCTTCCTGCCGACTCAAGATCTGTTCCATGCACTCATCCTCGCCGTGGGGGAAGGCGGGCGGCTAGGGGGTGTCCGCAAAGTGGCGCCGGGCGCCCGGAGGGCGCCCTCGCGGCGTTCGGTGCGTGCTCTCGGTGTGCCGGGCGGAAACCCGTGTACTGGACGTACTGGGGTTTCCGCCCGGTGCGCCGAGAGCGCGTGCCGGGCGTCGCGAGGCAGGCGCCACTTTGCGGGCACCCCCTAGTACCAGGGGCGCGCGTCGGGGGTGGGCAGCGGGCGCAGTCGCGGCCAGCGTGCGAGCAGGCGGTCGGCCAGGGCGGAGCTGAGGTGTCCGAGGCCGTGCAGGTGGTCGTGGTCGCGGGTCATGCCGGCGACCACGCCGAGGCGGTGGACGAGCCGCTCGCGGGCGGTGACGTAGCCCCACTCGAAGTCCTCGACGGGCACCCGTGCGAGCTGGTCGGCCGTCCCGCGGTGGGCCCGCTCGACGAGCGCGTCCCCCTGGATCAGCCAGCCCGCGCACGCGTCGGCGAGGTCGCCGGGCACGTCCGTGCCGGTGAGGCCGCGCCAGGTGGACCGGTAGATGTCCTCGACCTCCGCGAGGGGGGCCGCGGTGACCGACAGGGCGCACCAGCAGGTGGGGAAGCCGATGCGGAAGAAGGCGAGCTCGACCAGGCCGTTGCCGAGCGAGGCCCGCTCGAAGTCGACGAAGCGGATGCCGTCGGCGGTGCGCCGGTCGTTGCCCGGGCAGGGGTCGCCGTGCAGCAGGGCGTGGTGCGGGGCCGGGTCCAACCGGTCGAGGAGAGCGCCCAGTTCGCCGGGTACGGAGGGCGGTACGGGTACGTCGAGGGCCCCGGCCAGGGCGAGGAAGGACTCCGCGTCGGCGGCCGTGGGCCCCGACGCGACCGGGAGCGCGCCCGCGTCGGCGGGTCCGGTCAGGGAGTGCAGCCGGGCGAGCGACTCGGCGTACGCGGGCATCCAGTCGGCCGTCTCCCCGAGGTCCTCCACGTACTCCAGGACGACGACGCGCGCAGCCGGATCCGTGGCCAGCACCGCGGGGGCCACGGCGGGCCCGACGGCCCGCCCCGCCAGGCGCAGCCCGGCGAGCTCCCGCGCGAAGCGCGCGTCCGCGTCGGCGGTGGCGTCCCCGGTGTCGGTGATCTGCTTGACGATCACCGGCTCGCCGTGGGCGGGCTGCACCCACCACACCCGTGAGCGCGGACTGCTGTCGAGGAGCTTGCTCTCAATGGGGGTGCCCAGGGTCGAGAGCAGCGCCTCGCTGAACGGAAGCCTGTTTGACATGCCGGCGAGCGTAGCCGCCGGGGCCCTAGGCGAGCGCGGAGATAAAAGCGGCCCAGGCGGGGGCGCCGAAGGCGATGTGGGTGCCGTCGGGGACCTTGGAGTCGCGGACGGGGACGATGTGGGGGTGGCCGTCGGCTACTTCCAGGCAGTTTCCGCCGTCACCCGCGCTGTAGCTGGACTTTCGCCAGGTGGCCATCTCCAGGCAGTCGCTGCCGTCGCCCGCGCTGTAGCTGGACTTGTGCCAGATTGCCGTCGACAGGTCGTACTCAGCCGTGCTCGTCATGTGCGTAATCCTCCGCCACGGATTCGATCAGGGCCAGGGATTCGCGTGGTGACAGCGCGCTGGCCGTGAGGAGATCGTAGGTCAGGGTGTGATGCGCGACTGTTGCTGGATCGTCGAGCAGCTGGCTCGTTCCGAGGGCTGTCACATAGGCAAGTGGCGGTGCATCCTCGAAGGACATCAACTTGAGCGGTCCGCCCAGCGCCGCGTGAGCACCCGCACTGAACGGCAGTACCTGGACGATGATCCGGTGCGACCGGATCAGGTCCGCGAGGTGCCGCAGCGCCTCCGCCATCACCGACTGGCTGCCGATGGCCCGACGCAGCACCGCCTCGTCGAGCACGCACCACAACAACGGGGTTGTTGGCTCCGCGAGAAGGGCCGCGCGGGCCAGCCGGGCTTCGACCAGTTCGTCGATGGCCGACTCCGACGCCGTCGGCTGGTACGCGCGGAAAACGGCCCGGGCGTAGGCCTCCTTCTGGAGCAGGCCCGGGATCAGCAGCGGCGCGTACTCCCGGATGGCCTTCGCCAGGCCCTCGGCCTCGGCGGCCTCCGTGAAGTGGTCGGGGTACTTGAACTTCGTCACCGCCTCGCAGTTGCGGGTGAGAAGTCGCCCGTGCCGAGGGTCTTGTCTATCTCCCGGGCGAGCTCCGGGACCATCCGCCGCGTCCCCGCTTCGAGTTGGCCGATGAAGGAGCCGCTGACGAAGAGGGGCTCGCCGAGTTTGTCCTGGCTGAGGCCGGCCCTTTTGCGGGCGACGCGCAGTTCGGAGCCGAGCATGGTGCGGGGTGAGGAGAACGGGTCGACGTCTCCGGAATCGGGCACGGCAACTCCCCTGACAACAGGTGCGGGTGTTGGAGTCTGGCCCTTGAAGGCTAGCCAGCCCGTCGCCACGCTGAGTACTGAACGCGACTACTCAGAGCGAAAGGTGACATGCCAAATGGTGCTCACGCCGAGGGAACGGATGCAGGCGGCCGAGGAGGCCGTAGGGCAGTTGAAGGCCGCGCTGACGGACGTGGGGGTGGTGTTCCCCTCGCTCGGGGTCGACGGGGTGTCGGCGGCGGGGTCGTACGGGCTGCCGCTCGTCGATCTGGGGCGCTGCAACCTGGACACCGCGCTACGGCTGGCCGCCGTCCTGCACGAGCGGGCCCACCCCTGAGGGCAGGCCGAGGCGGACGGTCAGGCGCGGGAGGAACCAGCCGATCAGCGGGCCGGTGCACAGGGCGACCACCACGGTGCCGAGGCCGAGGGTGCCGCCGAGCAGCCAGCCGAGGCCGGCCACGGACACCTCGATGCCGGTGCGCACCATCGCGACGGGCAGGCGGGTGAGCCGGACCAGGCCGGTCATGATGCCGTCGCGCGGGCCCGAGCCGTACTGCGCGCCGAGGTAGAGCGCGTCGAAGAAGGCGAGGGCGACCAGGCCGAGGGCGAGGTACGCGAGCGCGGCGGGCGTCCCCTCGGCGGCGGGGAGTACGGCGGCGGTGGCGTCGGCGGCGAAGCCCACGATCGCGACGTTGAGGACGGTGCCGAGCCCGGGGAGCTCGCGCAGCGGGATCCAGGCGAGGAGGACCAGCAGCGAGATCAGGTTCGTCGCCCAGCCGAAGGAGATGCCGAGGGTCTTGGCGGTGCCGTCGGTGAGCACGCTCCAGCTCGCCGTGCCGAGGCCGGACTCGACGAGCATCATGACGGCGGCGCCGTAGCCGACGAGGCCGAGCAGGAGTTGGGGGACGCGGCGGGCGGTGCGGCCCGCCCGGAGCTGGGCGAGGGCGTGCATGCGGGGCGGGTGGGCGGCGGGAGCGGGAGCGGGCGTGGGTGCGGGTGCGGCCGTGGGGTGGGGCATGGGTGCAGCCTCGCCGGGATCTGGACCCTGGTTCCATAGCCAGATTGCGTACGCTGGTCCGGTGAAGATCAGCGCGCACGCCGTAGGACGCATGGTGGGGACCTGGCAGGAGGGGCCCGGGCCCGCGCACCGGCGGCTCTCCGACCGGCTGCGGCTGCTCATCCTGGACGGGCGGCTCTGCCTCGGGGCAGCGCTGCCGGGCGAACGCGATCTGGCCACCGCGCTCGGTACGAGCAGGACCACGGTCGGGGCCGCGTACCGCACGCTCGTGGACCACGGCTACCTGGAGACGAGGGAGCGCGCGCGGGCGACCGTACGGCTCCCGCACGAGGACGTGCCCGCCGCGCGCCGGGCCGGTACGGACGCCGAGACCATCGACCTGTCCTTCGCCGCACCGCCCGCACCGCCCGAGGTCCTCCACGCGGCCTTCGCGACGGCGCTGGAGCGGCTGCCGCTCCACTTCGAACGGCACGGCTACGACCGGTACGGGACCGCGGAGCTGCGCGAGGCGGTCGCCGGGTGGTACGGGCGCAGGGGGCTGCCGACCTCGCCCGACCACGTGATGATCACCAGCGGGGCGCAGCACGCGATCGGACTGCTGGTGCGCACGCTGCTGGCGCCGCGGGACAGGGTGCTCTTCGACCACCCCACCTACCCGCACGCGATCAGGGCGTTCACCGATGCGAGGGCCCGGCTCCTGCCGGTGGCGGTGGGGCCGTCCGGCTGGGACGTGCCGCAGCTCCTCGCGGCGGCCCGGTCGGTGCAACTGGCCTACCTGATCCCGGACTTCCACAACCCGACCGGGATGTACATGGCCGCCGACGTCCGCCGGAGCCTGCGGCCGGCCTGCCCCACGATCATCGACGAAACCCTGGCCGACCTGGGGCTGGAGGGACCCGCCCCGGCATCAATCCCGGTCGCGGAGCCCTTCGCCGCGACCCACCCCACCGCCATCAGCATCGGCTCGGTGTCCAAGAGCATCTGGGGCGGCCTGCGCATCGGCTGGATCCGCGCCGTGCCCGCGCTGCTGGAGCGCGTGGCCCGGTCCCGCCCCGCGACGGATCTCGGCACCCCGGTGGTGGAACAACTGGCCACGGCCGCGCTCCTGAACGGCGGCCAGACCAGGCGGCCGGAGGCCCTGCGCCAACTCCGTTCACAGCAGGACGCCTTGCTGGCGGCACTGGCCGAGCACCTCCCCCGGGTGCACGCACCGCGGGCGGCGGGCGGGGTGACGCTATGGGCGCGCTTCCCGGAGCCGGTCGGCTCACGGCTGGCGGCGATCGCCCCGGACCACGGGGTGACGATCGCGGCGGGCCCGCAGTTCGGAGTCGGCGGCGCCTTCGAGCGCCACATCCGCCTGCCGTACACCCTGCCCGCCCCCCGCCTCACGGAAGCCGTCCGCCGCCTGGCCGCCGCGCACCGGGCCCTCACGGCGGGCGGCGCCGGGACCCACACCCCGGCGCCGGTGGCCTGACGGCCTCCTAGACCTTCACGGCGGCGAGGCGCGGGCCGCAGAGTGCGGTGAGGTCCTCGGGGTCGGACGTGAGGACGGTGACGGGGCCGGGCGCCGCGAGCGCGGTGGCGGCCAGCATCGCGTCGATGGCGTACTTGTGCCCGTGCAGGCCGGCCTCGCGGAGCAGGGCCGTGGCGGCGTGGGCGATCTCCTCGGTGACGGGCTCGACCACGACTCGGGACAGTGCCCACGTGAGGGCCGCCATGTTGATCTTCGGGTGGACGACCTCCACGAGGGTGGCGGTGCTGGTGATGACGCGCACGTCACGGGCGAAGGCTGCGGCCAGCCATGCCACGGTTTCACGATCCCGGGCGACGTACTTCGAGAGCCCCTCACTGTCGAGGACGAGGGTGCCGGCCGGAGTGGCCTTCTGGGGTGTCATGCGGCGCTCCGCCCACTGTCGGTGTCCGCCGGTCCCTCTTCGTGGACGCGGAGGAGGAAGTCGGCCTTCTCCCTGATCTCCTCTGCCGTGATCGGACCGATCTCCGCCTCGGCGGCGGCGACGAGCTCCGCCAGGTTGTCCCGTTCGATCTGGCGGGCCACGGCGGCGGTGACGTAGGCGGAGAGGCCGGAGGGGCCGCTGCGGGCGCGGGCGGCCTCGGCGATGTCGCGGGGCATGGAGATGGAGTACTTCTGGGTGGCATCGCTCATGCCACCCATGCTACTTCCGATGCCACCGCCGTGTTCGGCGTGTGGGGCGTAGAGATACATGTGCATAGGCTCTAGGCATATGCGGCCATCGGGATGCCGTTTCGTACCGGTTCACTCGACCGGGTGCAGGCCCGTTCCTTAGTCCGTGCTCAGGCGGGCGTGGAGGTGTTCGTCGTGCCAGCCGTCCGCGTGGAGGAGGGCGCCGCGCATGGTGCCCTCCAGCGGGTAGCCGGATTTCAGGGCGACCTGGCAGGAGGCCGGGTTGGCCGTGGAGTGGGTGATGCGCAGGCGGTGCAGGCCGAGTTCCGTGAAGGTCCATTCGGTCAGGACGGTCAGGCCTTCGGTGGTGGCTCCGGCGCCGCGGCCGGCGGGGAGCAGCCAGTACATGAACTCGCCGCTGCCGCCGGGGAGGTCGAGGTCCGCGAGGCCGATCAGGCCGACCGCGCAGCCGCCGTCCGCGGGGGCCAGGGCCCAGACCGCCGAACGCTCGGCGTGCCAGCGTTCGCGCCAGCGGGCGATGCGGGTGACGGCCCGGTCCTCGGTGAGGGGGTCCGGCCGGTTCCAATGGCGGATGTCCGGATCGGCGTACGCGGCCACGAGCGCGGGGGCGTCGTAGGCCTCCCAGGGACGCAGGCGCAGGCCGCAGGGGAGGTCGTACGAGGGCTGGGCGAGGGCGGCCAGCCGGCCGGGCGGGACCACGGGCGGTATCGATGCGGCCCGCGGGGTGGTCGGTGGGGTGATCGGCGCGTCGGTCATCGGGCCATCATCCGGTGGGCGCTGGGAGCCCGGCGCGGCCCGGGGCCGGCCGTGGTGCGGCCATTGGGGGCCCTATAGGGGCCCGGTGGGCCCGGCAGGCGTAACAACCGGCGGACACTTCGTCACGGTAAGCGACATTTCATCCCTTTCTTCCTAGTCTCACGTCCCGGTACCGAGTGACCGAGCGAATGGACGATGAGATGAGACGACGGCTTTCCGCGATCGCCGCGGCAGGTGTGGCCGCGATCCTCGCGCTGGGCGGCGGGTCGGCCGCGAGCGCGACGGCGAGCACGAACCCGGACGGCGGCAAGGGCGGCAAGGGCCAGTGCGCCCCGGGCGTCCCGATCGGTCCGGAGGGCGACAAGTTCTACGATCCGCCGTCCCCGCTCCCCGAGGGCGACCACGGCGACCTGCTCTGGGCCCGCCGCGTCGACGCCCCCGACGGCGCCCGCGCCTGCCGGATCCTGTACCTCTCGACGCTCCAGACCGGTACCCGCGTCGCCGTCTCGGGCATCGTGGCCTGGCCCGACGCCCCCGCGCCGCGCAGCGGCCGCAACGTGGTGGCCTGGGCGCACGGAACCGTCGGCGGCCCGCGCCAGTGCGCGCCCTCCGCGGTGCCGAACCCGGCGACCGACCTCGTCGGCTACTACACCTACGACAGCCCGTGGGGCATCGACGTCGGCGTGCCGGCGCTGACGCAGTTCCTCGACTCGGGCGACGTCGTCGTCGGTACGGACTACCAGGGTCTGGGCACCCCGGGCGTGCACCAGTACACGGTCGCGGTGACCGAGACCAACAACGTCCTGGACTCCGTCCGCGCGGCCCGCCAGATCACCGAGGCCCACGCGAACCGCAAGGCGGCCGTCCTGGGCTGGTCGCAGGGCGGCGGCGCGGCGGCGTTCATCGCCCAGAACTACAAGGCGTACACCCCGGAGACCAACCTGGTCGGCATCGCGGCGCTGGCGCCCGCCGCCAACCTGGGACCGGACTTCCGCGGCCTGGTGCTGCCCGGCCCGACCTCCCCCACCTCGCCCTCCCACAACGCGGCGCTGCGCGTCAACGTCTACCGGGGCTTCCTCGCCGCCTACCCGCAGCTGAAGGCCGAGGACGTGCTGAAGCCGGCCGGACTGGAGGCGCTGCGCGGTGACGGGGTGATGTGCATCGAGCACCTCGCCGACGTGATCCAGAACAACGTGGGCAACGTGGGGCAGCTGGACACGCTGTTCCAGCCGCTGACCGCGGTGCCGGAGGTCTGGCACCAGCGCTTCCGCGAGAACACCGCGGGCCTGGTCACCTCGGTGGCGCCGATCCTGGTGATGCAGGGCACGGCGGACACGGTCATCAACCCGAACTCCACCGACGAGTACGTGAAGCGGGCCTGCCGCTTCGGCAAGCCGGTCGAGTACACCAAGTACCAGGGCGCGACGCACCAGACGATCCCCAACGTCGCGGAGCCGGAGTACCTGGGCTGGATCGCGGACCGCTTCGCGGGCAGGCCGGCGCCGTCCAACTGCGCCTGAAGCACGGTGTGAAGCAGTGAAGGCTCCCGGCCGGTGGACCACACCGGCCGGGAGCCTTCGTCCGTGGGGGCCCGCCGTCAGCGGCCCACGGGGACGGGCGCCGTGGCCTGCGCGGGCTCGGCGTCCGCCGGGGCCGGAGCCGCGGCCGCGGGGGCCGTCTCCGCGTCCGGGGCGGCGTTGAACTCCTCCAGCATCTGCCGGGTGAAGCCGAAGAAGTAGGTGGCGGCGAAGCCCACGAGGTAGCCGACGGCCAGGCCGCCCGCGTAGATCGCGATGGTCATCCCCATGCCCGACTTGCCGTCCAGCAGCGGGAACAGCGCCCAGCCCGAGGGGCCGATGGCGGTGGAGCCGAAGGCGGTGCCCAGCTGGTTGAAGAGGCCGACGAAGGCTCCGCCCGCGGCGCCGCCGATGCAGGCGGTGACGAAGGGGCGGCCCAGGGGGAGGGAGACGCCGTAGATGAGGGGCTCGCCCACGCCCAGGAAGCCGGCCGGGAGGGCGGACTTGATGGTGGCGCGGATCGAGCGGTTGCGGGGGAGCTTGTAGTAGACGGCGATGGCCGCGCCGACCTGGCCCGCGCCCGCCATGGCGAGGATGGGGAGCAGGACCGTGTACCCGGTCTGCTCGATCAGGGTGGTGTGGATGGGGATCAGGGCCTGGTGCAGGCCCAGCATGACCAGCGGGAGGAAGAGCCCGCCGAGGACCAGGCCCGCGAAGGCGCCGCCGGTGGCGAGCAGCCAGGTGGCGAAGGAGCCGATGGCGGTGGAGACCTCACCGGCGACGAACATCAGGCCGAAGATGGTGACCAGGCCGGAGACGAGCACCGTCAGGGTGGGGGTGACCAGGACGTCGAGCGCCTCCGGGACCCACTTGCGGCACCACTTCTCCACCTGGACGGCGAGCAGCGCGGCCGCCAGGGCGCCGAGTACGCCGCCCTGGCCGGGGGAGAGCTGCTGGCCGAAGGCGTCGATCTTCGCGACGCCCGGGAAGACGATGATCGCGGCGACCGCGCCGCCGAGGATGGCGGTGCCGCCGAACTCCTTGGCGGTGTTGTAGCCGACGAACACGGCGATCAGGGACATGAACCCGCTCGCCATCGCGGCGAGGGCGGGGACCACGGCCGGGACCCAGCCCATGTTGGTGAGGAAGCCGTTCAGGCCGGCGATGATGCCGCAGCCGATCAGGGCGGGGATGAGCGGGACGAAGATGTTCGCGATGCGGCGCAGGAACAGCTTGAAGGGCGTGGAGTTCTTCGCCTTCTGGGCGTTCTTGATGGCCGCGCCCTGGGCGGCGAGTTCGTCGGCGGTGTGACCGGCGCCGGCGCCGGCGGGAGCTGCCGGGGCGGCGGCCGGGGCGGCCGAACGGCCTTCCGCGACGAGGGCCTCGAACTCGGGGGTGACGCGGGCGACGGTGCCCGGTCCCAGCACGATCTGGTACGTGTCGTCCTCGACGACGCCCATCACGGCGGGGAGGGCCTTGAGGGCCTCGTCCTGGACCAGGGAGCGGTCGCGGAGGTTGATGCGCAGCCGGGTCATGCAGTGCGCGATGGACAGGACGTTGTCAGGACCGCCGACCAGGGGAAGGATCGCGGCGGCTGTGGCGCGGTTCTTGTCAGTGGACATGGTGGTTCGCCTTGCTGCTTGGGGTCAGCGGGGGGTTCGGGGGGTCTGGGTGAGGGCGGCCCGGAGGTGGCCCCGGGAGGCGGTGAGGAGTCCGGCGGCCGTGGGGCCGTCGACTCCGCCGAGGATGACGAGGATGGCCTGCTTGACCTCGCCGTCGGAGGCGGTGAGCGCGGCCTCGATCTCCTCGTCGGGGGCGCCGGTCGCCAGCGAGACGATGCGGCGGGCGCGGGCGCGCAGCTTCTCGTTCGAGGAGCGCATGTCGACCATCAGGTTTCCGTAGGTCTTGCCCAGGCGGATCATCGTCAGCGTCGAGATGAGGTTGAGGACGAGCTTCTGTGCGGTGCCGGCCTTCAGGCGGGTGGAGCCGGTGAGGAGCTCGGGGCCGACGACCACCTCGATGCCGTGGTCGGCGGCGGCGGCGAGCGCGGAGCCGGCGTTGCAGGACAGGCCGACGGTGAGTGCCCCGCGGTCGCGGGCGAACTCGACGGCGCCGATCGCGTACGGGGTGCGGCCGGAGGCGGAGATCCCGATGACGGTGTCGTCGGCGGTCAGGGCCAGCGCGGTGAGGTCCTCGGCGGCCAGTTCCCTGGAGTCCTCGGCGCCTTCGACGGCCTTGACCATGGCGGAGGGGCCGCCCGCGATCAGGCCGACGACCTCGGAGGGGTCGGTGTTGAAGGTGGGCGGGCACTCGCTGGCGTCCAGGACGCCCATCCGGCCGGCGGTGCCGGCTCCCGCGTAGATCAGGCGCCCGCCGCGGGCCATCCGCTCGGCGATCCCGTCGATGGCGGCGGCGATCGTCTCCAGCTCGCCGGCGACGGCGGCCGGGACGGTGGCGTCCTCGGCGTTCATCAGGCGGGCGATCTCCAGGGTGGGCAGCTGGTCGATCTCGGCCAGTTCGGGGCGGAAGGCCTCGGTGGTCAAGGTGGCGAGCTGGGCGCGGAGTTCGGCGTACGCGGTCATGGCTTCGGCTCCTGGGGTACTGGCTTGCGCTGCTAGCGGGTGGTGCTGGTGCGCTTGGCGGTGGGTACGGGGGTGTGGTGGCGGGGCGCGAGCGCCTCGTACGAGGCTGCGAGCGCGGGCGCCGCCGTCTCGTAGGTCTGCTGGGCGACGCCCACGAACAGGCAGTCCACGACGAGGAGCTGGCTGGTGCGGCTCGACATGGCCGCCGGGCGCAGCTGGGTCTCGCGGGCGGCGGAGGTGGCCAGCACGAGGTCGGCGTAGTGGACGACGGGGGAGTTCGCGCGGGCCGTGAGCGCGAGGGTGGTGGCCCCGTGCTCGAAGGCGGTCCGCAGCGGCTCGATGACGTCGCCGGTGCCGCCGGAGTGCGTGATGGCGACGGCCACGTCGCCGGGGCGCAGCAGGACGGCGGTGGTGACGGCGAGGTGCGGGTCGCTGTGCGCGTGGGCGATCAGGCCGATGCGCGACAGCTTCTGCGCGAGGTCCTGGGCGACGAGGCCGGAGGCGCCGACGCCGTAGATCTCGATGCGGCGGGCGCCCGCGAGGGCGGTGACGGCCGAGCCGAGGGCGGCGACGTCGAGCCCGGCGGCGGTGTCGGCGAGGGTCTGCGCCTCCTCCTGGGCCAGCTTGGCGACCACGTCCGCGAGGGAGTCGTCGACGGCTATGTCCACGGTGACGGCGGGGGCCGCGCCGGACTCCTGCTGCGCGGCGAGCGCGGCGAGCGCGAGGCGCAGGTCTCGGTAGCCGGGATAGCCGAGGAGGCGGGCGGTGCGCACGACGGTGGCCTCGCTGGTGCCGGTCCGGGCGGCGAGGTCGCTGACGGTGAGCGCGGCGCAGGCGGCCGGGTCCTCGGCGACGGCCTCGGCGACGGCCTGCATGGAGCGGGTCATCGAGGGACCGAGGCTGCGGATGCGGGCCCGCAGGGCGGCCGGGGCGGGCACGGGGGTGGGGGCGGGTGAACCCGCATCCGCCGCGTTGAAGGTTTCTTTCACGTTCTCGCTCACCCCTGAAACTTATTTTCAGAGGGGTGGGAACGTCAAGGCGCCATAAGTCACCGGCGGAAGAGGACCTTCGCCACGGGCCCGGTCCGGGTCCACAATGTCTCCATGGACCACGCGACCCCCCTTGAACAGGCGCTGCACGCCGCACGCGCCCTGGTACTCGCCGATCTCGTCGCGGGCGAGGTCGCAGAGGCCGACGTCGTCTCGCTCGTCGAGGACGCGGTCACACACCGCCGCTGGTGGGTGGAGGAATGGCCGGACGGCGCCGACTTCCTCGCCGGACTCGTCGCCCAGGACGTGAAGGACGCCCTGCTGGAGAAGTACGGCCGCTGGCCGCTGTGCCCGGTCTGCGGGCACGGCGAGCCGCACGCGCTGGACGTGGAGCCCGAGCTCGGGCCGGACCCGATGTGGGTGTGCTCGGAGGCGGGCGTGCGGGTGGCGCCGGTGGGCGGGCTGGGGCCGGTGCTCGGCGGCTCCGGGGGCTCCGGGGGCTTCGGCTCCGGCTCCGGCTCCGGCTCCGGCTTCGGCGAATGAGCCGCCCGTGACGGTGTACATCGACCCGCCCGACTGGCCGGGTCACGGCCGTATGTGGTCGCACCTGGTCAGCGACACCTCCTTCGAGGAGCTGCACGCCTTCGCGGCGTCGATCGGCTGCCCGCCGAAGGCCTTCGAACGCGACCACTACGACGTCCCGGAGCAGCGGTACGCGGACGCGGTGGGCGCGGGCGCGGTGGAGATCGGCAGCAAGGAGCTGGTCCGGCGGATCACCGCCGCAGGGCTGCGCAGGCCCAAGGGGCGGCCGGCCTAGGGGGTGACCCCGCCGAGACGTCAGTCCCGTGTGCGCGGCGACAGCAGGACGGTGAGCGTCGGGAGCGCCGACAGCGGGGAACGGGTCCAGTCCCCGATCCGGGCCCCGATGCCGTGGTCGGCCGGGTCGCCGGCGTTGGCCCCGCTCCCCGCTCCCCGCTCCCCGCTCCCCGCTCCCCGCTCCCGTTCCCCCGTTCCGGCCCCCCGCCGGAGGGCTCACCGTAGGTCTCGGTCGGGGTGGTGCGGCATGCCGGGCTACGGCAGTTTCGGCCCGCGCACGTTGCCGGACGGGGGCGGCCCCCTAGACCTTCTCCACGGCAGCCGGCACCGGCACGGCCGCCGCCGAGCCGGTCACCAGGCGCGTGGGGGTGGTCGTACGGCGGTCCAGGCGCAGTGCTGCGAGGCCCAGGGCGATGGCGGTGACGGTCATCGCGCCGCCGGCCCAGGCGGTGGCGGAGTAGCCGTACCCGGCGTCGATGACGGTGCCGCCGAGCCAGGGGCCGCCGGTGTTGCCGAGGTTGAACGCGGCCGTGGTGGTCGCCCCGGCCAGGGTCGGGGCGGCGCCCGCGACGTTGAACATGCGGGCGTTGAGCGCCGGGGCCGTGAAGAACGCCGAGAAGCCGATCAGGAACGAGAGCGCGATCGCGGCCGCGGCCGTGGAGGCCAGCAGGGCCAGCGCCGCCAGGAAGACGGTGGAGGCGGTGATGCCCCACAGCATCACGCCGAACAGGTGCGCGTCGGCGATCCGCCCGCCCACCGTGGTGCCGACGAGCGCGCCGATCCCGAAGAGGCCGAGGATCCAGGGGACCCACTGCGAATCGAGCCCGGCCACGTCCGTGAGCAGCGGGGACAGGTAGCTGAAGGCGCAGAAGACCCCGCCTGCGGCGAGCGCCGTGATGCCGATGGACAGCCACACCTGGCGGTCGCGGTAGATGCGCAGCTCGCGCGCGAGCGTCGGCCGCTCGGCGGGCAGCGGGATCTTCGGGATCAGCGCGAGGATGCCGACCAGCGCGACGGCGGAGGCGGCGCCCACCGCCCAGAACGCGGACCGCCAGCCCAGGTGCTCACCGAGGAACGCGCCGGCCGGGACGCCGAGGACGTTGGCGATGGAGAGCCCGCCGATCATGACGGCCATCGCGCGGGCCCGCTGGTGCTGCTCGACCATGGCGATGGCCACGGCGGCGCCGACCGCCCAGAAGCCGGCGCAGGCGAGCGCGGAGACGATGCGGGAGGCGAAGAGCAGCTCGTACGTGGGGGCCAGCGCGCCCGCGACCTGCCCGAGGCCGAAGAGGGTGATCAGCGAGAGCAGGGTGGTGCGCCGGGGCAGCCGCAGCGTGGCGACGGCGAGCAGGGGCGCACCGACGACCATGCCGATCGCGAAGGCGGATATGAGCAGGCCCGCCTGCGGGATGGTGACGCCCATGTCCTCGGCGATGGGTGGCAGGAGGCCCGAGAGCATGAACTCGCTGGTGCCGAGTGCGAAGACGGAGAGGCCGAGGATGTAGACGGCGACGGGCATACGGGTGCGTTCGGCTGCGACGGGCATGAACTGTCTCAACCGCGACGAACGGGATCACATTCCCGGGGGCTGATCGGCACCGCCCTCGGCGAGGGGCTGATCGGCGCCGCCCTCGGCGAGTCCCGCCAGCTCGGCGGCCAGGTTCGTGCGGGCCGGGGCCTCCCAGTGCGCAGCCCCGTAGGCGGTGCGGAAGAGGCGGGGCAGCTCCAGGAGCTGGCGCAGCACGGCGGCCCGGCCCGCGCGGAAGGCCTCGTCGGGGACGAAGCCGTACTCGGCGCGGACGGCTGCCGCGTAGGCGGCGTACTCCTCGGGCGTGCCAGCGAGGACGCCGAGGTCGGCGTCGCAGAGGAGCTCGCCGTTGGCGTCGCCGGGCGCGGGGTCGTGGGTGATCGTGAGCCGGACCAGGCGGGCCACCTCGGCGGTGCGGGCCCCGTCGATGCCGAGCTCGGGGAGGGCGCGCTCGGCGAGGGCGGCGCTGCGCTCCTCGTTCTCGGAGCGGTCGGGGCGGTACACGGCGTCGTGGAACCAGGCGGCGAGGTCCACGGCGGGGCGGTCCGGTGTCCCTTCCTGCGGGTGCTGCATGAGTACGTCGACGCGTGCGAGTACGTCGGCCAGGTGCGCGGTGGTGTGGTACTTGCGCTGCGGCTCCGCCCAGGCGGTGAGGAGGCGGTCGGCGTAGGGGGCGGGGTCGCGGTCGGGGGCGGCTCCGGCCGCGGCGGTGGTGGCGTGCCAGCGGGCGCGGAGGTTCTGTTCGCGGTGCGTGTCGGAACTCGTGGCGGATGTCATGCGCACATTGTGGTGGTGGCGTGATTGTGCTGGTGAAGGGTGGGCGAAGGCCCGTACCCTGAATATTGGACTAGACCTATTTTCAATGCCGGACGAAGGATGGGATTACATGAGCAACCGTGCGCTCCTGGAGGTGATCGCCCTCGACGCGGAGGACGCGGTCGCGGCCCAGGCCGGTGGAGCGGACCGACTCGAGCTGGTCACCGACATGGCCGCCGACGGGCTCACCCCGCCGCGCGAGACCTTCGCGGCGATCCGGGCGGCGGTCGACATCCGGCTGCGCGTGATGCTCCGGAAGGCGGACGGCTTCGCGGCGGGTTCCGCGCAGGACGTGGAACGCCTCGTGGAGGAGGCGCGGGCGCTGCGTGCGGAGGGGGCGGAGGAGTTCGTGCTCGGCTTCCTGAACCCCGACGGCAGCCCCGACCTCGCCGCCGTCGAGGCGGTCGTGGCGGAGCTGGGCGGTTGCGGGTGGACGTTCCACCGGGCGATCGACCGGGCGGCCGACCGTGACCAGCTCCGCAAGGCGGTCGCGGATCTGCCCGGGCTCGACACCTACCTGACCGCGGGTGCGGCGGGTGGGGTCGACGAGGGGCTGCCGGTGCTCTTGGCCGAGGCCGCGCGGGCGGGTACCCCCGGGTACGAGCAGCGGATCCTGGTCGGCGGCGGGCTGGCCCTCACCCACCTGCCGGTGCTGCGGGAGGCCGGTGTCGATGCGTTTCACATCGGTGGTGCGGCTAGGCCTCACGGGTGGGGTCGGCCGGTGTCCGCGGCGGCGGTGTCGTCCTGGCGGACGGCGCTGGGCTGACCCGCCCGTCGGGTGCGGCGCCGTTGCCGGGGACTCTGTCCCCGGGCCCCTGCGCCTCAAGCGCCGGCGGGGCTGGGTTGTGCCGGTGCACGGGCTGGCTGCGTGGGGTGGGGCGGTGCCGGGGTCGGGGTGGGGTGTTGGCCTGGACTGCATGATTTAGGCGCCCTGTCCCTTACGTTCGACAGTTTTGGCTTCCTTTAGCGCCACAAATCACGCTCTACGTCCAGGCCAACACCCCACCCCGCCCCCGTCCCCGCCCCTGCCGTCCGCAGCCACCCACCCGGGCGGGGAGCATCGACCTCGGGCGATGTGGGTCTTTGACCCCGGCCAGGTGGCATCGGCCCCGGCCGGGTGGTCTCTTGCCCCGGTCAGGGTTTGTCTTTTCAGCCGTCCGGCGTTTGAGGACCGGGGTCCGGGGCGGAGCCCCGGGGGTTTGGGCGCAGCCTGGTTCCTCGTTTTCGGTCGGGCTGCGCCAAATTCAGCCCCGCCGGCGTTTGAGGACCGGGGTCCGGGGCGGAGCCCCGGGGGTTCGGGCGCAGTCCGGCTCCCCGTTTTCGGTGGGGCTGCGCCAAATTCAGCCTCGCCGGCGTTTGAGGCGCGGGGTCTGGGGCGGAGCCCCAGGGGGGCCGGGCGCAGCCCGGGGCCCCTTCAGCCTGGCCGGCGTTTGAGGGCCGGGGTCCGGGCTGGCCCGGGGAACGGTGGAAGGGCGGGTAGGGGAACTCCGCCCCGGGCAGCGGTTAGGGGTGCCCTCGGGGACTTGGCCCGGGCAGCGGTTAGGGGTGCCCTCGGGGGGTTGGCCCGGGCAGCCGTTAGGGGGTTGTGGGGGTCAGGGGCTTTGGGAGGGGGGTGGTGTGGAGGACGGTGAGGCCGGAGACGGCTCGGGTGAGGCAGACGTAGAGGCGGCGCAGGCCGGTGCGTTCGTCGGGCTCGCCCGCGACGACCTCCGCCGGCTCGTGGAGGACGACGTAGTCGTACTCCAGGCCCTTGGCCAGGGACGCCGGCACCAGCGTGAGGCGGGACTCCGCAGTGGTCTCCTCGCCGGGCGAGAGGTAGGGCAGGCCGGCGGCCAGGAGGGCTTCGCCGAGCTCCGGGATGCGTGCGTCCGCCGCGATCAGGCCGATCGACCCTTCGTGGACGAGTGAGGCCCGGCAGGCCGCGATGACCGCCGAGGGGAGGTCGGAGGCGACCTCCGAGACGATCAGTGAGCCGGGGGTCTCTCGGACCGAGGAGACCGGGGACAGGCCGGGCGAGATCGAGGGCAGCAGCCGTGAGGCGTAGGCGATCACCTCGCGCGGCACGCGGAAGCCCGCCGTGAGTTCCTCCAGCACCGCGCCGGGCTTGCCCAGGTGCCCCAGCGCCTCGTCCCAGCTGCGCGTGGCCCACGGGGTGGTGCCCTGGGCGAGGTCGCCGAGGACGGTCGCCGAGCCGGTCGTGCAGCGCCGGCCGACCGCCCGGTACTGCATGGGGGACAGGTCCTGCGCCTCGTCGATGACGACGTGGCCGAGGGAGTGGGTCCGCTCCACCAGGTCCGTCGTCTCGTCGATGAGGACGAGGTCCGCCGCCGACCATTTCGCCGTTTTCGTGCTGCGCGCCGGCTTGGCCCAGAGGAGGAGTTCTTGTTCCGCGGCCGACAGGATTCCGTCCGCGTGCGCGGCGAGGAACTCCGGGTCGGAGAGGAGGCGCAGGACCAGCTTGGGCGGTTCGACCAGCGGCCACACCGCCTTGACCACGGCCTTTACCGCGGGGTTGCGCGCCACCGCGTCCTGGACCCGGTCGTCGGGGGCTTCGCCGGCCTGTTCCATGCGGACGAGGACCGCGTGCGCGATGCGCTGGGGGAGGGCGTCGCGGGCGGCGCCGTAGCGGATGTCGCGGTTCTGGAGTTCGGTGACGATCTCGGCGATCTCGTACGCGGGCACCCGCCAGCGGCGCGATCCGCGGACCACCATCAGCGGTTCGACGGGCTCCGACACGTGCGAGTGGACGGCGCGGCGCAGGACCTCCGCCATCCGGGCGTCGCCCTTGACCACGGCGGTTTCGGCGGGGTCCGTGCCGCGGACCTCCAGGTCCGCGCGGGCGACCAGGTCGTCGACCGTGGCCTGCTTGACCTCCAGCTCGCCCAGCGCGGGCAGGACCTGCTCGATGTAGTGCAGGAAGGAACGGTTCGGTCCGATGACCAGGGTGCCGGTGCGGGCCAGGCGGTCGCGGTGTGCGTAGAGGAGGTAGGCGACACGGTGCAGGCCGACGGCCGTCTTTCCGGTGCCGGGGCCGCCCTGGACGCAGACGGATCCGGACAGGCCGGAGCGGACGATCTCGTCCTGCTCGGGCTGGATTGTCGCCACGATGTCGCGCATGGGGCCGACGCGCGGGCGCTCGATCTCCTGCTGGAGCAGCTTGCTGACGGCCGCCGCCTCGGCGGGGTCGGAGAGGTGCTCGTCCTCGTACGCGGTCAGCTCGCCGCCCGTGTAACCGAAGCGGCGGCGCAGCCCGATGTCCTGCGGGTCGTTCTTGGAGGCCCGGTAGAAGGGCTGGGAGACGGGCGCGCGCCAGTCGATGACCATGGGGTCGCCGCCGGCGTCGTGGACGTGGCGGCGGCCGATGTAGAACTGCTCGCCCTCCGCGCCCTCGGCGAGCTCCGCGCCGGGCGCGTGCAGGTAGTTGAGGCGGCCGAAGAAGAGGGGGGTGTGGGCGAGGTCGGCGAGGGCCTTGATCCGGTCGTTGATCTGGGCCTGGAGGACGATCGCGTTGACCCAGTTCGCGGTGACGTCGCGGATGTCGAGGTTCTCCACGTCCTCGCGCATCGCGCGGAGCGCGGAGCGGGAGGCGGCGAGGTGGGCCCGCTCGCGGCCCAGGGGGTCGGTGGCGGCGGGTGCGTCGGCGGGGTCGGTGACGTGGGCGTGCGCGGGCACGGAACTGCCTCCATCTGCTGAGGACCTGCGTGATGCGGGCGGACGGGCCCGCCGGTTTCCGAGCGGCGGGCGGCGCTCCCGGTGACGCGGCGGGAGGCGGCAAGAGCGGAGATTCTAGCCATCGCGGCGGCTCTGCGCGAATGGATTCGACGGGATCCGGGAGGGCCGGAAGTCCTTTGTCGGGGTGGCCCCGTACGGGGGGTGTTCGGGCCGTGTCCTCCTTCGGGCAGAGCCCGTAGGGGGAGGCATGGGCCGGGAGGAGGAGGCCGGAGAGCCGGAGGTTCAGCCCTCAGGGCGATGTGACAAGCCGGGCGAAAACCGACCATGGATACATGAGCACCGCAACCTGCACCCCGGTCCAGGGTCGCCGCCCTCGCGGCGCCACCGCCACCTCCGCCACCCGCCGCCCCCGCCACAACGCCGGCAGCGTCCTGCGCGCCGCCAAGGTCTTCGCGGCGACCGCCGTGAGCGTCGTCGTCCTCGGTGAATACGCCGAGGACGCGGGCGTCATACGCCGCTGAGGCACCTGCACGCCAGGGCCGGGGCGTTGATCCACTAGGGTCGCGCCGTGACCCGGAGTTCCGAGCCCAGCCGCTCTCCGTCGCCCCGCGCCGGTGTGCTGCTCGCGGGCCTGCTGCTCGTGCTCGGCGTGCTCTGCGTCGCCCTGCGCATCCCGGTGGCCGATGCCCTCGCCCCCGGCCTCTCCGCCGCCGAGTGGAGCCCGCCCGCCGCATATCCGCCGTTCGCGGCCATCCTCTTCGCCCCGGCCGCCTGGCTGCCGACCGGCGTACTGAAGGCCGTCCTGGTCGGGGGCAGTGCGGGGCTGTTCGCCCTGCTGGTCCTGCTGTCGTGCCGGCTGACGCGGCTGCGGGCCCGGCCGGGCGCCGTCCTGGCCGCCACCGTCGCCGGGCTGTGTCTGGAGCCGCTGTTCCGGAGCCCGCTGTCCGGGCAGGTCGCCCTGGCCCTGGCCTGCCTGGTCCTGTGGGACTTGCACCGGCCGTGCGGTGCGCTCGGCAAGGGCTTCGCGCTGGGCACGGCCGCCGGGATCACCCTGGCCCCGGCGCTGCTCATCCCGTACCTCCTGCTGACCGGCCGGGTCCGGACCGGGCTGACCGCCCTGGCCGCCTTCGCGGGCAGCTGCCTGCTCGGGCTGCTGGTCCTCCCCGGGGCCTCCGCGGAGTTCTGGTCCCGCCACCCGCCCACGGGCGGCCGCTCGCTCCTGCTGGACCGGCCCCACCTGTGGGTCTGGGCCGTCCCGCTGCTCACGGCCCTGCTCGCGGCGGCCCTGCGCCACCGGTCCCGCTCCCGGCGGCGGCAGGTCCGCCCCGTCCGTCAGTCCCCGGCCAGCAGCTCGTCGGCGTCCATGATCCGGTAGGCGTAGCCCTGTTCGGCCAGGAAGCGCTGGCGGTGCGCGGCGAAGTCCTGGTCGATGGTGTCGCGCGCGACGACCGAGTAGAAGCGCGCCTCGTGGCCGTCCGCCTTCGGTCGCAGCACGCGGCCGAGGCGCTGGGCCTCCTCCTGGCGGGAGCCGAAGGTGCCGGACACCTGGATGGCGACCGTGGCCTCGGGCAGGTCGATGGAGAAGTTCGCGACCTTCGAGACGACCAGCACGCTGATCTCGCCCTCACGGAAGGCGTTGAAGAGCTTCTCGCGCTGCGCGTTGGAGGTCTCGCCCTTGATGACGGGCGCGTCGAGGTGCTCGCCGAGCTCGTCGAGCTGGTCGATGTACTGCCCGATGACCAGGGTCTGCTCGCCCGCGTGCTTGGCGACCAGCGCCTCGGTGACCTTCCGCTTGGTGGCGGTGGTCGCGCAGAAGCGGTACTTCTCCTCCGTCTCGGCGGTCGCGTAGGCGAGGCGTTCCGACTCGGTGAGGTTCACGCGGACCTCGACGCAGTCGGCCGGCGCGATGTAGCCCTGCGCCTCGATCTCCTTCCACGGGGCGTCGAACCGCTTGGGCCCGATCAGCGAGAACACGTCCGACTCGCGGCCGTCCTCGCGCACCAGCGTCGCCGTCAGCCCGAGGCGGCGGCGCGCCTGGAGGTCGGCGGTGAACTTGAACACCGGGGCCGGCAGCAGGTGCACCTCGTCGTAGAGGATCAGGCCCCAGTCCCGGGAGTCGAAGAGCTCCAGGTGCGGGTAGATGCCCTTCCGCTTCGTCGTGAGGACCTGGTACGTGGCGATCGTGACGGGCCGGATCTCCTTGCGCGTACCGGAGTACTCGCCGATCTCCTCCTCCGTCAGCGAGGTCCGCTTGATCAGCTCGTGCTTCCACTGGCGGGCGGAGACGGTGTTCGTGACGAGGATCAGCGTGGTGGCCTTGGCCTTGGCCATCGCCCCGGCGCCGACCAGCGTCTTGCCGGCGCCGCAGGGCAGCACGACCACGCCGGAGCCGCCGTGCCAGAAGCCCTCGACGGCCTGCTGCTGGTAGGGGCGCAGCGCCCAGCCGGTTTCGTCGAGCTCGATCGGGTGGGCTTCGCCGTCCACGTACCCGGCAAGGTCCTCGGCGGGCCAGCCCAGCTTGAGCAGGGTCTGCTTGATCTGTCCGCGCTCGGAGGGGTGCACGGCGACGGTGTCGGCGTCGAGGCGCGCGCCGACCAGCGGGGCGATGCGCTTCGACCGCAGGATCTCCTCCAGCACCGGCCGGTCGGTGCTGGTGAGGACCAGCCCGTGGACGGGGTGCTTGGACAGGGTGAGCCGGCCGTACCGGGCCATGGTCTCGGCGACGTCGACGAGCAGGGCGTGCGGCACGGGGTAGCGGGAGAACTCCACGAGCGCGTCGACGACCTGCTCGGCGTCGTGCCCGGCGGCTCGCGCGTTCCACAGCCCGAGGGGCGTGATCCGGTAGGTGTGGATGTGCTCGGGAGCACGCTCCAGCTCGGCGAAGGGCGCGATGGCGCGCCGCGCGGCCGCGGAGAGCTCGTGGTCGATCTCGAGGAGGAGCGTTTTGTCGCTCTGGACGATCAGTGGACCATTCACACGCAGCGCCCCGTTTCACTCTGGCCAAACCTCCAGTGTGCCGCATCCCCGCATGTTCAGGAACATGGCGCTCGGAGCACGCCGGACGCCGGGCGGTGCTACGCCCCGCCGGTGGCGAAGGCGAGGATCTCGGGGGCGGCCTCGCGCAGGGTGGGGAAGTGGCGGTGGGCCTCGGGGTGGGGCGCGGGGGTGTTGACCGTCCACACCGTCATGCCCGCCGCGAGGCCCGACCGGACCCCCGAGGGGGCGTCCTCGATGACCAGGCAGTGGGCGGGGTCGGCGCCGAGGAGGGCCGCGCCCCGCAGGTACGGGACCGGCGAGGGCTTGCCCTCGGTGACGGCGGCGGCGTCCACGAGCACCTGCGGCACGGGCAGGCCGGTGCGGTCGAAGCGGCCGCGCACCCGGTGCTCGTAGTTGGAGGTGACCAGGCCCCAGCTGCCCGCGGGCAGGGCGGACAGCAGCCCGGCCGCGCCGTCGAAGGCGGCGTAGCTGCCGGTGCGGACGTCCTCGTCCTCGAGTGCGTGCAGCGCGGCCAGGCACGCGTGCGGGTCCCGGTCCGGGGCGACGGCGGCGAAGGTTTCCATCGGGCGGGTGCGCAGGGCCACGGCGTACACCGCGTCCGGGTCCAGTCCGTGGCGGGCGGCCCAGGTGGCCCAGACCCGGCGCTGATTGGCGACGGCGTCGACGAGGGTGCCGTCGACGTCGAACAGGACGAACCGGGGCGCCGTAACGGGCGGGACGGACGGGACTGCCAGGACGGACGGGACGGGAGCGGTGGTTGCGTTGGTCACCGGCGGATCATGCCAGGCCGCGCAGGAGCAGCTCCAGGCCGCCCTCGAACTCCCGGTCCGGGGTGACCGAGCGGGCGTCGCGGGCGGTGGCCGTCATGTACGGGAACTCGTCCGGGGGGAGACCGGCGATGGCGGTGGTTCCGGGACCGGACAGCGGCCCGAGGTGTTCCAGCTGCGTGGCGCCGAGCACGTAGGAGATGAGCGCGCGCAGCGCGACCACCCGCGCCTCGGCCTCGATGCCTGCCTCGGTGAGGACGCCGAGCACGGTTTCCGACCAGCGCAGCCCGCTGGGCGAGCGGTGCCGGTGCGTCAGGGAGAGCGGCAGGACCTCCGGGTGGGCGCTCATGGTGTCGCGCAGGCGGCGGGCCAGGACCGTGATCCGCCCGGGCCACGGCCCGGAGGGCGGCGGGGTGGTGTCGACGCGGCTGAGGACGAGTTCCACGACGAGCGCTTCGAGTTCCTCGCGGCCCGGGACGTAGCGGTACAGGGCCATGGGGCTGGTGCCCAGTTCGGTGGCGACGGCGCGCATGGAGAGGCCGGCGAGTCCGTCGCGGTCGATGACGGCGAGGGCGGCGGCGGCCAGCTGGTCCGGGGTGTGCGAGCGGGGGCGCGGCATGAGGTTGACAGCGTACGGCATACGCCTACGCTGGAGAGGTAGGCGTACGTCATACGCCTACGCCTGTCGAGGAAGGGTCTCCCATGCTCGAACCCGGTTCCGTGATCCCCGCACGCCTGCTCACACCCGTCACACCCGTCACACCCGTCGCCGAAGGAGCCGCCCCCGTCCCCGTCCCCGTCCCCGATCCGGAGCGGCTCGTCCACCTGCAGTTCCGGCGCTTCGCCGGCTGTCCCGTCTGCCACCTCCACCTGCGCTCCGTCGTCCGGCGGCACGCCGAGATCGAGGCCGCCGGGATCCGCGAGGTCGTCCTCTTCCACTCCTCCGCCGAGGAACTGCGCACGCACACCGCCGGTTTCCCCTTCGCCGTCGTCGCCGATCCGCGGCAGCGGCTGTACCGGGAGTTCGGTGTCGAGTCCTCCCCGCGCTCCCTGCTGGACCCGCGCGCCTGGGGCCCGGTGCTGTGGGCGATCGTCCGGTCGGCGGTCGAAGTGGTGCGCGGCCGGGAGCGGCTCCCGGCCCCGCGGCAGCCGGCCGGACGGCTCGGGCTGCCCGCCGATCTGCTGATCGGGCCGGACGGCAGGGTCGTGGCCGCCAAGTACGGGGAGCACGTCTACGACCAGTGGTCCGTCGACGAGCTGCTCCGGCTGGCGTCGGCGGCCCGGAACCGCGTGGGCACCCGGGGAGCGCCTGCGTAGGGTCGTGGCATGAGCAGCGATCAGCAGAGCTTCGTACCGCCGGCCGAGGTGTTCGAGGTGCCCGTCCGGCTCGTCGGGGAGGGCTTCCGGCTGGAGCCCCTCGGGCCCGAGCACAACGAGGGGGACCTCGCCGCCTGGAGCGGGAGCATCGACCACGTGCGGGCGACGCCCGGCTTCCTGGGGGACTGGCCGCCGGAGGAGGGGATGAGCCCGGAGTCCAACCTCGCCGACCTGGTGCGCCACGCACGGGACTTCGCCGAGCGGCGCGGATTCACGTACAGCGTCCTGGAGGGCGAGCGGGACGGTACGGGCGAGGTCATCGGGTGCCTCTACATCTACCCCGCGCGGGAGCAGCCGGAGCGCGTGCACGTCACCTCCTGGGTGCGCGGCGACCGGGTCGCCTTCGACAAGGCGGTGTACGACACCGTCACGCGCTGGCTGGCCGAGGTCTGGCCGTTCGACGCGGAGCACATCGACTACGCGGCGAGGTGAGCCACGCCGAAGAGGCCCGGCCCACGCGGTGCGTGGACCGGGCCCCTTCGTGCCGTCGTACGGGGTGACTAGCCGCGGACGGTGCGCCGGCGGCGGCTGAACCAGGCGGCCGCGCCGCCGAGGCCGATGAGGACGGCGGCCAGACCGGAGTAGAGGGCGGTGTTGGAGTCGGCGCCGGTGTGGGCGAGGGAGCCGTTCGGGGCGGGGGTGTTGGCGGTGGCCGGGGTCGTCGCGGTCACCGGGACGGTGGTCGCGGAGCCGGTCGGGGCCGGGGTGGTGGGCGCCGGGGAGGTCGGCGCGGGGGAGGTCGGGGCCGGCGAGGTGGGCGCCGGGGTCGTCGGCGTGGTGGCCGGGGTGAGCTGGAACTGGGTGTCGGCGCCGGCGAACTCGTAGGTGTTGCCGTCGGCCAGGCCGACCGTCGCCTGCAGCTTGACGGTGGTGGCCTTCTTGAAGTCCGTGTTCGGGCCGAAGCTGGTGCGCAGGTGCAGGACACGCTCGCCGGCGGCGGCGCTGAAGCCCTTCGGGATCGTCGGCAGCATGAAGTTGTAGGGGTCGGAGGTGCCGTAGCCGACCCACTTGCCGTCGACCAGCACCTCCACCTGGAGGTTGGGGTTCTGGGCGTCCTGGTCGAAGCCCAGGCCCAGGTTGGTGGCGAGGGCCTCGCCGAACTCGCCGTCGCCGGTGAGCCGGTAGGTCAGGTCCATCTCCTTGCACTGGGGCGACGGGACCTTGCAGGCGCCGACGTTCTTGAAGGAGGTCTCCAGCTTGCCGGTCTTGACCGCCGGGTCCGTCTTGAAGGTCAGGGAGGCCGCGTTGGCGTCCGCGACCTCACCGGCGAAGCTCGCCGCGCGCAGCGTGAAGTCGCCGTTGGTCGTGGGGTAGCTCTTGGCGAGGCCGATCGTGATCTTCCAGGTGAGCTTTCCGCCGGCCGGGATCTCGAAGCCGTCGCTCGACTTCTTGCCGGCCGGGTAGAACAGGCCCTGCCACTCGCCGTCCTGCTGCCCGATCGTGTAGGTGGTGGCCGGGGCGCTCAGCGGCTCGACCTTGTAGACCACGTCGCTCTGCTGGAGCGGGCTGGCGCCGGTCGGGTCCAGGAGCATCCACGGGTGGTAGGAGGAAGACTTGTCCGTCGTGTTCGTCACCGTCAGGTCGAAGGTCTCCGTCGCGCCGCCGCGGGTGAGCGGGCCGCTCGGGACCGGAGCGCTCATGGTGGTCTTCAGCGCCTGGGGGTTGCCCTCGTCGGCGGAGGCGGTCATCGGCATCAGGACGGTACCGGCGATGGCGGCGGCGACGACGGCGGCGGAGGCGGTGCGGAGGGCGGCGGTGCGAGCGGACATGGTGGACTCCCCCAGGAATCTTCAAGATCAGACGGCAGTGGCGGCCGAGAGGCCGAGAGGCAGAGCGGAGGTTGAGCGGCCGAGCGAGGTGGCCGGCGGTAGAACGCCGGTCCGGTGGTGCTGGGTTCTCGCCGGCGGTCCGGTTTCTTTCCTCCCGGTCGCTGCTGCGATGAACTGATCTTCACACAGACCACATCCCCAATCCGTCGCCGGAATGTCACCGCCGTGCAACAGCCGAATGCGCTTCTTTGGGCGGCCTGACCTGCGGAGACAGCGGAACGGGCGGGACCTCTTCCACGCCGTCCGCTACGCGCCCAAGTGCTCCAGCGGCCCGGCCGGATAGGGGGTCTCCACCGGGAGCAGGACCCGCGCCGCTTCCGGTTCGCCGGAGCGCAGCAGTCCGTGGATCTCCCGCGCCAGCGGGGTCACATCGCGGATGGCGACCGTCCACTCGTCGGCGTAGGCGCGCGAGGCCGTTCCGGACAGGCCCAGTTGGAGCGAGCGGTACGGCAGCGGGTTCAGGTGCAGATCGCGCTCCGGGTCCCACTGCACCCGGGCGGGGGCGGTGCGCAGCGCCCGCTTCCAGGCCTCGCGGTCGGCGTGCACGCCGGGGACGTAGTGCGACAGGCAGGCGGAGTTCAGCGCCCGGTCGAAGCCGGCGCGGGTGATCTCGACGGCCAGGACCGTCTCCTGGTCGGCCTTGGCGGCCCAGCCGCAGCGGTACATCATCCACAGGAACGAAGGCTTCACCCAGGTCATCCGCTCCCGCTTCCAGGCGGGCGGGAAACGGCCCTCGCGGGCGGCCGGCACCCCGATCCGGGGGTGGTACGCCTGGTACACGGTGAGGGTGTCGGCGGTGTGCGCGGCGCGGATCTGATGGCGGGGGACGGGGTGGGCGCTCGCTTCGGTCATGGCCCCAGGGTGCGGGGCCGCGCCCCGTCCCTGCCAGGGGATTTCCCCGTCGCCCTCCCGCCCGGACGCCGACTAGATCTGGTCCTCCTCCAGTTCCGCTACCCCCGTGATCCGGTGCAGTGCGAAGGTCCGTACCTCGTCCGCCGTGTGGTCGTAGCCGGTGACGAAGCCGCCCTCGACCCGGACCGGGGCGATGACCCGCTGGCTCGCCGCCCCGTCGGCGTTGACGTAGCCGATCCACACCGCCGACCCGGTGAGCGCGGCCGCCTGCACGGTCGCCAGGGTCTCCGCCGCGCTCGTGCGCGGGAGTTCGCCCGGAGCGGCGGAGCCGCCCGCGCCGGAACCGGAGGGCCCGGCCGGGTCCTTGCGGACCGCCGTCGCCGCCAGGTCGCCCGCGCGGATGGCCCGTACGGCCGCCCCCAGCAGCGTCGGGTCCGGGACCGGCGGACCGTCCGGGACCGGTACGGGCAGGGCGCGGGCCGGAGTGCGGTGGGCATCGGCGCGGGAGACCAGGACGTCACCCGTACGGGATTCCGCGGCCGGGGCGTAGCCCATGGCCCGCAACCCGTCGAGCAGCGAGGTCGGTTCGGCCTGCGCGGCCAGTACGGTCGGCGCGAGGCGGCGCAGCCCGAGGCCCGCGGACCGCTTGTCGGCGAGGATCTCGTTCAGCATGCCGTCGTCGTCGCAGCGCACGTACGAGGAGGCCGCGCCGACCCGGAGGTGCCCGTGCCGCCGGGCCACGTCGTCGATGAGGTACGACAGCGGCTGCGGCACCGGGGTGCGGCTGTGCTCGGTGAGGAAGGACTGCAGGTCGACCGCGGTGTGCCCGGCGTCCAGCGCGCGGCGCACCGACCCGGGCGTGAAGCGGTACACGGTGGCCCCGCCCTTGGACTCCACCTCCGCCAGTACGGCCAGCACCTCGGCGAGCGCCCGCCGCAGCGGCCCGGGGGCCACCGCCGTCAGATCGGCCTGGAGCAGTACGTGGTCCACGGGCTCCGGCAGCAGCGGCGCGAGCAGCGGGGCCGGGTCGCGCCCCTCCAGCAGCGCCCGGCCGGGCGCGGCGAGCGCACCCCGGCCGGTGACCCCGAGGACCTCCGCCTCGGTCAGGGTCCAGCGGGCGAGGCGGGCGCGCAGTTCGCTCGTCCCGCGCACCGGGCGCTCCCAGTCCAGGCGGGCGAGGAGCGCGGCCGGATCGGGGGAGCCGCCCTCGGGGAGGCCGGCGAGCAGGCCGAGGATGCGGCGGCGGACCTCGGGGGCGGCGGAGCGGTCCAGTTCGGCGCCGAGCGCGGACAGGGTGCGGCCCTTGGCGTCCTGTTCGCCGACCAGGCCCGGGGTCCGGGTGGCGGTCAGCCAGGCCGCGGCCAGCACCGACCAGCGCTCGGCGGGCGGGAGTTCGAGCCAGCCGTCGAAGGCCGGGGTCGGGGCGTACCGTTCGTCGGCCTCGCCGTCGCTGGCCAGCAGCCCGGCCGCGTAGGACAGCTCGACCCAGAACGCCGCCGACGGCTCGTCGGTGTCGAGCGTCGACGCCGTCCGCTTCAGGTCGCGTACGGAGAGCCCGCCCGCCCGGAGCACGGCCGGACCGGCGTGCTCCCAGGACTTCACCAGCTCCTCGACCGTCGACAGCGCCGCCAGGGCCTGGCCGGCCGCGTTCGCGTCCACCAGGTGGGGACGGTGCTCGCGGTGTACGGGAACGGCCGGGGGCAGCGGCTCCGTCACCCGGTGCGCGAGCCCGCCGCGCAGGTACAGCGCCACCTCGCGGGGCAGCAGCACCGTGCGCGCCGAGGCCGGCAGCAGCAGCCCGCGGTCGCGCAGCCAGCGCACCGGAGGCGTCGGATGGGGCGTCACTTCCCCGTACGGCGGCCCCCACACGAGCCGGCCCAGCACCTGGTGCGCCTCCGCCGGAGCCTCGTCGAGCAGCGCCGACATCCGCTGCGGGTCGGTGAACAGGGCCGTCAGCGCGGTCACCGCCGACACCGGGTCGTGCGTCGCGGGCAGCCCGACGGCCGCCACGATCTCCTGGATCCGGGTCGGCGACATGCCGGCCGTGGCCTCGGCGACGGTGGGGCCGAGGCCGGTGGGCGAGGGCCGGGTGGCGGAGGGGGCGAGCAGCTCGCGGGCGGTGCGGACCAGGCGCAGCCGTTCGTCGTCGCCCCAGACCAGGGCCTGCTCGCGCAGGGTGGCCAGGGCCCGGGGGAGTTCGGCGCGGGCCCCGTTGTCGGCGCCGGAGGTGGTGCCGGTGTCACCGCTGAGCAGGGACTCCAGTACCGCGTACGGGCAAGGCTCCGGGCCCACCGCGAGGGCCTCGGCGGCCTGCAGGGCGAACCGGTCCAGGCGGTCCAGCGCGCGCACCACCGAAGCCCGCGTCCCGGCCCGGGTGGCGAGCTGCGTCACGTCTCCGGGAACCGGGCTCAGCAGGTCCGGCCGGGCGCGCAGCAGGGCGCCGAGCCCGTCGTCGTCACGGGCGCGCAGCGCTTCGGCGAGGGAGCGCGGAGCGCTTCCCGCGGTGCTCGGGTCAGGCACGGTCGTCGCCTCCTGGTCGCGTCGGCCGGTCAGTCGGCCGGTCCCCATCCGGTCAACGGTATCCGCTGCGCCCCCGGCCGCTCCACGGGCGTACGCGCTACCTTCGCTGGAGGTGGCACGGGAGGAGCCGGGGCGTGGGGATCGAGAGCGACCATCTGGTCTACGAATATCTCAGCCGGGTCGGGGACTTGGCGCAGCGCAGGCAGCTGTCGTCGGGGGACCGGATGCGGCTGGTGGCGGGGCTGCGGGACGAGATCGACCGGAGCCGGGCGAAGTACGAACCGGAGACGCCGGCGGCGGTGCGGCGCATCTTGCAGCGGATCGGGACGCCGGAGGAGGTGCTCGACGCGCGGTCCGCGGCGGGCGGGTCGGGGCCGTCGGATGCCTTTTCCGCCTCCTCCGCCGCCTCCCCCGCCCCTGCTGCGTCGGCGGTGCCCGTGCAGCGGGGGGCGGCGCCGCCGCATCTCGCGGGGCTCGACGAACTGGGGGCGGGGGAGCGGCTGGAGCCCGACTGGTGGACGGTCGGGCCGGGGTCGACGGTGGAGGGCTTCGTGGGCGGGATCGAGATCCCGGAGCTCCTGAAGGCCCCGGCGACGGAGGCTGACGCGGACTCCGACTCCGGCTCCGCGTCCGCCTCCGACGGGCAGCCTGCGGCGGGCCGGAGCACGCTCATGGGCTACCTCCGGGAGCGGCGGCGCCGGGCGAAGGAGGAAGCCGCGGTGGCCGTGGCGGCTGCGCCGCGGCCGAAGCCGTACGCGTTCCTGCTGCTCGCGGCGGTGGCGCTGCTGGCGGGGGCCGTCTCCGGCTACTGGCTGCTGCTCGCCGCGGGCTGGCTGCTGGCGTACGCCTCGCGGGTGCTGGGTCCTGCGGAGCGGAAGTGGGTGGTCTTCGGGCTGCCCGGGGTGGTGTTCGCGGGGGCGGTGGTGTGGCTGTGGGGCCGGCTGAACGGGCGCTGGGGTGCGGCGCTGGCGTCCGAGGCGCTGAGCGGGACGTTCCAGGACCTGCTGCCCTGGCTGGCGCGGGCTGCGGCGGTTGCCTCGGCGCTGTATCTGCTCTGGCGCTCGCGCCGCCGCTGACGCCCGTCGGGTGCGGCGCCGTTGCCGGGGACTCTGTCCCCGGGCCCCTGCGCCTCAAGCGCCGGCGGGGCTGGGGTTGGCCTGGGCGCGGGCTGGCTGCGGCTGGGGGTCGGTGCCGGGGGCGGGGTGGGGTGTTGGCCTGGACTGCATGATTTAGGCGCCCTGTCCTTTACGTTCGACAGTTGTGGCTTCCTTTAGCGCCACAAATCACGCTCTACGTCCAGGCCAACACCCCACCCCGCCCCCGTCCCCGCCCCTGCCGCAGCTGCCGACACCGGCCGGGTGACATTCGGTCCCGGCCAGGTGACCCCGGGTGGGTGGTCTCTTGCCCCGGGCGGGGTTTGTCTTTTCAGCCGTCCGGCGTTTGAGGACCGGGGTCCGGGGCGGAGCCCCGGGGGTTTGGGCGCAGCCTGGTTTCCCGTTTTCGGTGGGGCTGCGCCAAATTCAGCCTCGCCGGCGTTTGAGGCGCGGGGTCTGGGGCGGAGCCCCAGGGGGTCCGGGCGCAGCCCGGGACCCCTTCCCAGCCCGGCCGGCGTTTGAGGGCCGGGGTCCGGGCAGCGCCCGGGGAACGGTGGAAGGGCGGGTAGGGGACTTCGCCCCGCAGGGTCGACCGTGCAGGGGGGCGGCGGAGTCGGGAAGCGCGGGCCGCGGTGGGCCAGTGGTGCGTCAGGTAGGGGGTGGGGGCGTCCACGGGGATGTGGGGACGATCAGGGGGGAGCCTGTCACCGGGTCGGGGATGACGATCGAGGTGAGGCCGAAGACCTCCTGGACCAGGGTGGCGGTGACGACCTGCGAGGGCGGGCCCTCCGCGACGACGCGGCCCGATTTCATCGCCACGAGGTGGTCCGCGTACCGCGCGGCCTGGTTGAGGTCGTGGAGGACGGCGACGACGGTGCGGCCCCGTTCGTGGTTCAGGCGGCGGACCAGGTCGAGCACCTCGACCTGGTGGGCGATGTCCAGGAAGGTCGTCGGTTCGTCCAGGAGCAGGATGTCGGTGTCCTGCGCGAGGGCCATCGCGATCCAGACCCGCTGCCGCTGTCCGCCGGACAGCGCGTCCACGGGCCGGTCCGCGAGGTCCGCGACGGAGGTCCGGGCCATCGCGTCGGCGACGGCCCGTTCGTCCGCCTCCGACCACTGCTGCCACCAGTGCTGGTGCGGCTGGCGTCCGCGCGCGACGAGGTCGGCGACGGTGATCGCCTCGGGGGCGGAGGGGGACTGGGGGAGCAGTCCGACGGTCTGGGCGATCCGCCGGGTGGGGAGGGAGGCGAGGGCTTCGCCGTCCAGGACCACCGATCCCGAGCGGGGGCGCAGGAGGCGGCCCAGGGCGCGCAGGGTCGTCGATTTGCCGCAGGCGTTCGGGCCGACGATCACCGTGACCTTGCCGTCGGGGACGGACAGGTCCAGGTCCTCGACGACGACCCGGTCTTCGTAGGCCAGGGTCAGGCCCTGCGCGGACAGGCGGCTCACGGCTTGCCTCCACTACGGCTGCGCATGATCAGCCAGATCAGGTACGGGGCTCCGACGGCGGCGGTCAGGACGCCCACCGGGAGTTCGGTCGGGGAGAGGAGCTTGCGGGCGAGGAGGTCGCCGAGGACGACGATCACCGCACCGGTCAGGGCGGAGCAGAGGAGCGGGATCTGGGCGGTGCGGGTCATCCGGCGGGCGATCTGCGGGGCGAGGAGGGCCACGAAGTCCACCGGGCCGGCCGCGCCCGTGGCCACGGAGGCGAGGATCACGCCGAGGGCGACGAGGCCGAGGCGGATCCGGCCGAGCCGGATGCCGAGGGCGGTGGCGGTGTCGTCGTCGAGGGAGACCGTGCGCTGGGCGCGGGCCGCCCACAGGATGCCGGGGAGGAGGGCGAGCAGGACCCAGGCGAGGGGGGTGGCCACGTCCCAGCCGCGGCCGTTGAGGGAGCCCGTCATCCAGATCTGTGCCTGCTGCGCGACGAGGTAGTCGCCCTTGGTCATGAGGAGGGTGGTGACCGACCGCAGGGCGATGGCGAAGCCGATGCCGATGAGGACGAAGCGGGTGGCGTGCAGGCCGCCCCGCCAGGCGAAGAGGTACACGAGCGCGGCCGCGGCCGTTCCGCCGAGCACCGAGAGGTAGGGCAGGACGGTGTACGAGGTGACGCCGAAGGTCAGGGCTGCGACCGTGACGGCGCTCGCGCCCTGGCTGATGCCGATGATGTCGGGGGAGGCGAGCGGGTTGCGGGCGACGGTCTGGATCAGTGCGCCGGCCACGCCGAAGGCCAGGCCGACGAGGAGGCCGACCGTCATGCGGGGCAGCCGCAGGGTGCCGACGACCAGGTCGTCGGGGGAGGGCTGTCCGAGGAGGACCTTGACCACTTCGGCGGGGGAGACGAAGGACTCGCCGAGGGAGAGGTACGCGACGCAGACCGCTGCGAGGAGTGCGGTCAGGCCGAGCGCGACGGCTGCCGCGCGGCGGTGCAGGAGGAAGGAGCCGCGGCCGGAGCGGGGGCGGACGAGGGCGTAGCCGGCGGGGAGGACCCGCGGTGCGGCGGTCATGCCGCCACCGTCTTGCGGCGCACGAGGGTGATCAGGAAGGGGACCCCGATCAGGGCGGTCATCACCCCGGCGGGGACCTCGCCGGGCGGTACGACGATCCGGCCGAGGACGTCGGCGACGAGGAGCATCACGGGGCCGATGAGGGCGGCCATCGGCAGTACCCACCGGTGGTCGCTGCCGACCAGGGCCCGGGCGAGGTGGGGGACGGCCAGCCCGATGAAGGCGATCGGTCCGGCGGCCGCGACTGCGGCGCCGGTGAGGACGGTGGCTCCGAGGCCGCCGACGATGCGTACGGCGGCGACGTTCTGCCCGAGTCCCTTCGCGAGGTCCTCGCCGAGGGAGAGGGCGTCGAGGCCGCGGGCCACCGACACCACGAGGACCGCGCCGATCAGGAGGAAGGGCCAGATCTGGTGGACCACGGCGGCATCGCGCCCGGCGATCGAGCCGACCTGCCAGAAGCGGAACTCGTCCAGGGCCGAGGCCTTCGTCGTGAGGACGCCCATGGTGACCGACACCAGCAGGGCGTTGATCGCGGCCCCGGCCAGGGCCAGCTTCACGGGGGTCGCTCCGCCGCGGCCGCCGGCGGCGACGGCGTACACGGCCACCGAGGCGATCCCGGCGCCCGCGAAGGCGAACCACACGTAGCCGCTGAGGGTGTGCACCCCGGCGAAGGCGATGGCGCAGACGACCGCGACCCCGGCTCCCTGGCTGATGCCGAGGATGCCGGGGTCGGCGATCGGGTTGCGGGTGATGCCCTGGAGGGCGGTGCCGGCGAGGGCGAGGCCCGCGCCGACCATCAGGGCTATGAGGGTGCGCGGTACGCGCAGGGTGCGGACGACCTCGGCGTTCGGTCCGGTCGCGCCGCGGAAGAGCGCGTCGAAGACCTCGCCGGGCGCGATGGGGCGGGAGCCGACGGCGAGGCTGAGGAGCACCGCGCACAGCAGTGCGGCGAGGCCGGCCGCCGTCCATGCGGTGCGACGGGCCGTCAGGGCGCGCCGGACCACGGCGGGGGCCGCGGGGACGGGCTGCGCGGGAGCCGCGGGAGCGGGGGCTGACATGTCACCAAATTTCACTGTCTGGTAAGGCAAGCCTCAGTCTACGTTCCCGTCGGTGGAGCCCCTCTCGGCACAATGGGGGCATGAGCTCTGATACGCAGCTGACCGTCGGATTCGACCTCGACATGACCCTCATCGACTCCCGGCCGGGCATCAAGGCGGCCTTCCAGGCGCTTTCGGCCGAGACGGGCACGTTCATCGACGCCGACCAGGCCATCACGCGTCTGGGTCCGCCGCTGGACCAGGAGCTCGCGTACTGGTTCCCGGAGGCGGAGATCCCCGTCATGGCCGACCGCTACCGGGAGATCTATCCCACACACGCCATCGGGCCGACCCCGGCGATGCCCGGCGCCCGCGAGGCGGTCGAAGCGGTCCGGGCCCTCGGCGGCCGCGCGATCGTGGTCACCGCCAAGCACGAGCCCAACGCCCGCCTGCACCTGGACCACCTGGGCATCAAGCCCGACGCGGTCGTCGGCTCGCTGTGGGCGGAGGCCAAGGCGGTCGCCCTGCGCGAGTACGCCGCCCAGGTCTACGTCGGCGACCACGTCGGCGACGTCCGCGGCGCCCGCACCGCCGGAGCGCTCTCGGTGACGGTGCCGACCGGCCCGTGCCCGGAGCCGGAACTGCGGGAGGCGGGCGCGGACGTGGTCCTGGCGGACCTCACGGAGCTGCCGGCCTGGCTCGCGGAGTACGAGCGCACCCGGACCGCGTAGCCGCCCGATGGGCAGGCCGTACTAGGCCTGCGAGGCGCGGGCCGCCGTGCGCTGCGCGGCGGCCGAGCGCAGCACGCCCGCCGCCGAGATCAGGAAGCCGACGCCCATGAGCATGCACACGGCCCATGCGTACGAGGGGAACGGGTCCACGTCGAGGAAGAGCGGGGTCATCGTGGCGAGCGTGGCGACGGCGCCGGCGATGAAGACGATGCCGCCGGCCTTGACGAGCGCGTCGCCGGGGCGGGCCGCGTCGGGGCCCGCGTCGGGAGCTGTGCCGGGACCGGGCTGAGGAGTAACAGTCACCCGACCAGGGTAGTTCCCTGGCCGGAGCGGTCACCCGCGAAGGACCGGGGAACGTCTTGTCACCCGGAGAGGGCCAACTAGCCTGAGAGGTGCGGGTCCGAGGGCCCGCTTCCCACCCGACGAACGCAAGGACAGAGGACGGACGTGCCTACCGGCAAGGTCAAGTGGTTCAACAGTGAGAAGGGCTTCGGCTTCCTCTCCCGCGACGACGGCGGCGACGTCTTCGTCCACTCGTCGGTGCTCCCCGACGGGTTGGACGCGCTCAAGCCCGGCCAGCGCGTCGAGTTCGGTGTCGTCGCAGGGCAGCGCGGTGACCAGGCACTTTCGGTGATCGTCCTGGATCCGGCCCCGTCCGTCGCGGCCGCGCAGCGGCGCAAGCCGGACGAACTCGCGTCCATCGTGCAGGACCTCACGACCCTGCTGGAGAACGTCACGCAGCAGCTGGAGCGGGGCCGGTACCCCGACAAGGCGCACGGCGGGAAGATCGCCGACATGCTGCGCGCGGTGGCCGACCAGCTCGACGTCTGACCTCTGCGCACGACCGTGCCCCGCCGCCCACGTGGGCCGCGGGGCACGTCCGTGTCCTACGGGAAGGCCAGCGCGTCGGCGGCGATGGCCGGAACGAGCCCCTCGGCGGCCGCCCGGGTCAGCAGCCCGCGCACCGCCGCGTAGCCGGCTTCGCCGAGATCGGCGGTGAACTCGTTGACGTACAGCCCGATGTGCTGGTCGGCGACGGCCGGGTCCAGCTCCTGGGCGTGCGCCCGGACGTAGGGCCGGGACGCCTCCGGGTCCGCCCAGGCCATCCGGACCGAGGTACGGGCCGACTCGGCGAGCGCGCGCAGCGCGTCCGCGCCCAGGGAGCGCTTGGCGATGATCGCGCCGAGCGGGATCGGCAGGCCGGTCGTGGACTCCCAGTGCTCGCCCATGTCGGCCAGGCAGTGCAGTCCGTAGTCCTGGTAGGTGAAGCGGGCCTCGTGGATGACCAGTCCGGCGTCCACCCGGCCGTCGCGCACGGCGGGCATGATCTCGTGGAAGGGGAGGACGACCACCTTGCCGACCCCTTCGGGCAGCACGTCGGCGGCCCACAGCCGGAACAGCAGGTAGGCGGTGGAGCGTTCGCTCGGGACGGCGACCGTCTTGCCGGTCAGGTCGAGCCCCGGCTCCCGCGTGAGCACCAGCGGTCCGCAGCCGCGGCCCAGTGCGCCGCCGCAGGGGAGCAGCGCGTACTCCTCCAGCACCCACGGCAGGACGGCGTAGGACACCTTCAGCACGTCGAGCTCGCCGCGCTCGGCCATGCCGTTGGTGATGTCGATGTCGGCGAAGGTGACGTCGAGGGCGGGCGCGCCGGGCACCCGTCCGTGGGCCCAGGCGTCGAAGACGAAGGTGTCGTTCGGGCAGGGCGAGTACGCGATCCGTACGGGCGCTGCGGCATCGGCTGCGGTCATGAAGGTCCTCCCCAGGAAGCGAGTACGGGGCCCAGGGCCCGGAAGCCGTCGGCCAGCGCCGTCAGCGCCTCGCCGATCCGCCAGGCGTCGCGGTCCCGCGGGCCCACGGCGTTGGAGACGGCACGGACCTCCAGTACGGGCAGCCCGTGGGCGGCGGCGGCCTCCGCGACCCCGAACCCCTCCATCGCCTCGGCCCCGGCGAGCGGGTGGCGGGCGGCGAGCTCGGCCGTACGGGCGGTGGTGCCGGTGACGGTGGAGACGGTCAGGACGGGCGCGAGCAGCGCCCCGGTCGCCTCGGCGGCGCGCGCGGCGAGCTCTGCGGGAGGCAGGTGCACGCTGCGGCCGAAGCCGAGTTCGGTGACGGTCAGGAACCCCTGCGGGGTCCCGGCGCCCAGATCGGCGGCGACGATCGCGTCGGCGACCACGAGGGAGCCGATCGGGGCGGCGGGCGCGAACCCGCCGCCGATGCCGGCGGAGACGACGAGGCCGTAGCCGTCGGGGGCGGGCGCGAGCGCCAGCGCGGTCGCGGTACCGGCGGCCGCGGCGGCCGGGCCGACACCGGCGACCAGCACGTCGAAGGCTCCCCGGCGGTGGATGAGGTAACCGCCGGGGAGGGTGCGCGGCCCGTGGCCGTCTTCGCGGGCGTGGTCCGGGCCGGGGGTGTGGTCCGGATGAGGGACCGGACCGGACAGGCCTCGGACGACGGAGTCCGCCTCCGCCGTCACCGCGGTCACGATGAGCGCGCGCATGGTGGGTACGTGACTACTTGAGCTTGACGTTGAAGGCCCAGACGGCGAGGGGCTTGCCGTCCTCGGAGACCTGGACGATGTTCAGCTTCTTGGAGGCCGGGGCCTCGCCCTGGCCGCCGGTGGCGAACAGGTCGGCGCCGGGGAAGCTGCGGTACGTGTTGGAGGAGGGCTCGGTGATCGGCTGTCCGTCGAGGACCGCCTGCCACTTCTTGCCGTCCTCGACGACGTCCGGCTCCACACCGAGGCGCAGCGTGTCGCCGCGGCCGTAGTCGATGTTCTTGGCGTGCTTGAGGTCGGCGAAGCACTCCTGGACCTTGTCGGCCGTGAGCTCCTTGCCGTCGCTGCAGGCGGCTTCGGCGGACACCGACGAGGTGCCGACCGTCACGGTCGCCAGCGGCGTCGGCTTGTCACAGGCGGACAGGAGGAGGAGGCCGGCGGAAACGGCTCCGAGGGCCGCGACGCTGCGGCGGGCCCTACCCGAGAAAAGCGGTGCGGTCATGAGCCGAAGGCTATCGGGCGGGTGGCGTGCCTTGCTGCACGGGGTCCTACGGTGCGGCGTGCTGCGCGGGCGGGGCGTGCATCGGGTGCGGCGCCGTGGCGCGGAGCGCCCCCGGCTGCGCCGGGCTTTCCGGGGCGCCGCCCCGGACCCCGCTCCTCGAACGCCGGAGGGGCTGGATCGGGCTGATGCCGTCCCACACCCGGGGTCCCCTACGCCACCCGCGGCCGTGAGGACGTGTGCTGCTGGTTCCGTGAGGACGTGAGGAAGCCGCGCAGGGCCATCGTCGTGCCGAGGGCCACCATCACGGCGGCGACGGCCATGCCCAGGACGCCGTTGAGGGGGAGGGCGATGCCGATCGATCCGCCCAGCACCCAGGCCACCTGGAGCAGGGTCTCCGAACGGGCGAAGGCCGACGTGCGGACGGCCTCGGGCACGTCGCGCTGGATCATCGCGTCCAGCGAGAGCTTCGCGAGGGCCTGGCAGAAGCCGGCCACGGCCGCCAGGATGGCCATGAACACCCCGCTGAAGAAGACCGCCGCGAGGACGGCCACCGCCAGGGTCAGGGACAGGACGGCGGCGATGATCGCCTCGGGCGCGCGGGCCCGGAGCCAGGCCCCGACGGCGGTCCCGCAGGCGTTGCCGACGCCCGCCGAGACGCCGACGATGCCCAGGGACACCGCCGCGCTCTGCCCGGCGAGCGGGTGCTCGCGCAGCAGGAACGCCAGGAAGAAGATCAGGAATCCGGACAGTCCGCGCATCGACGCGTTCGCCAGCAGCCCGCACAGCACCGGCCGGCTGACCGTCCGCAGCCCCGGCCGCTTCGAGTGCGCCTCGTGGGTGGAGAGCCGGGCCCGGCGCTCGCCCTTCGCCTCGTCGACCTTGTGCGGCAGCGTGAACGCCGCGAAGGCGCCCCAGATGAAGATCGCGCACGCCCCGTAGAGCGGCCACGGCGGACCGATCGAGTGCAGGGCGGCGCCCACGGGCGCGGCGGCGCCGGTGGCCAGCAGACCGGCGAGGGTCACCCGGGAGTTCGCCTTGACCAGGGAGAACCCCGGTGGGAGGAGCCGGGGGACCACGGCGCTGCGCACCACCCCGTAGGCCTTGGAGGCGACGAGGACGCCGAGGGCGGCCGGGTACAGCTCCAGGCCGCCGGTGGCCACCGCGCCCGACATCATCACGGCCAGCAGGGCCCGTGTGAGCATCGCGCCGGCCATCGCGGCCCGCCGTCCGTGCGGCAACCGGTCCAGCAGGGGGCCGATCACCGGGGCCAGCAGGGTGAAGGGGGCCATCGTGATGGCGAGGTACAGGGCCACCCGGCCGCGCGCCTCGTCCGTGGGGACGGAGAAGAAGACGGTGGAGGCCAGCGCGACTGTGATCATCACATCACCGGCGCCGTTGATCGCGTGCAGCTCGATCAGTTTCCCGAGGCCCGATTCACCCGCGCCGTGCGCGTGCGTGGCCCGCCGGATTCCGCGCGCCGTACCGGTGAACGGCAGGTGCAGGGCACGCCCCATGGCCCGGCCGGCCCGCCTGGCCGGTCCCGAGCCGTCATCGGACGACCGTACGGGTGCCACGTGGCCATAGTGCCCCACTTGGTCGTCCGGAACCTGCTTCCGGCGCGTCGCGGGGACCCGGCCGGGCCCCGGGTTGGCCTCCGGTGTCCGCGAATCGGACCTTGCATGTGGGCCGGAGGCGCCGGAGGAGGTAGCGTGCGTAGCGCGCCACCGGCGGTTGCTCCTGGCCGCGCGCCTCTTCGCGATCCCGCAGAATGGATCGCAGGTAGGTGCGCCCTGGAACCCGATCGGGCGCGGACGTCGACGCGGCCCCCAGGTCCGCTCCGCCCGCGCTACGTAGGGACAGCCGACGGGTCGTTGTGGACGACAAGACGGACGGCGCACTCGTGAGACGGCGTAGGAGAGAACGAGACCTGTGAGTGCTGCGACGACGCGAAGCCGTACCCCCGACCGCCTGTGCGTCGAGGCGGTAGACCTCGCCCGAGCGGCGGCCGAAGAGGCCGCCTACCCCGGAGTGGTGGGCGAGCACACTGCCGCCCTCGCGGAAGGTGACCGGGTCGTCACGCACTTCTTCGAGTGCAAGGACCCCGGCTACCGCGGCTGGCGCTGGGCCGTGACGGTGACGCGTGCGTCCCGCGCGAAGAACGTCACCCTCGACGAAACTGTGCTCCTCCCGGGCGACGACGCGCTGCTCGCGCCCGAGTGGGTGCCGTGGAGCGAGCGGCTGCGGCCGGGCGACATGGGGCCGGGCGACCTGCTCCCCACGGACGCCGAGGACCTGCGGCTGGAGCCCGGCTGGTCGGGCGAGGACGCCCCGCCGCCGAACTCGGTGGTGTCCAGCGAGATGGCCGAGCTGGTCGAGGCCGAGGACGCCGACGTCACCGACCGCGCGGTGGTGCCCGTACGCGGCTCCATCACCTCGGTGGCCGAGGAGCTGGGCATGCGCCGCGCGCGGGTCCTCTCCCGCTACGGGCTGCACAGCGCGGCCGACCGTTGGGACGAGTCCTTCGGCGCGAAGACCCCGATGGCGCAGGCCGCCCCGGCCTCCTGCGTCTCCTGCGGGTTCCTCGTCGCGATCGGCGGCTCGCTGGGCCAGGCCTTCGGCATCTGCGCGAACGAGTTCGGACCGGCCGACGGCCGGCTGGTCTCCCTGTCCTACGGCTGCGGCGGCCACTCGGAAGCCGCGGTCATGCCGAAGCCCCCGCGACCGGCGCCGCCCGTCCTGGACTCGATGGGCTCGGACGAGTTCTCCCTCCGCCCGTCCGCCGACACGGGCTCGGTCCCGACGGCGGACGAGCTGGCCGCGGACCTCGGCCACTCGTAGCGGCCCCGCCCCGCGCGGGCACCATCCCGGCGCGGCCCCGCCCCGCGCGGACCCCGTCCCGGCGCGGCCCCGCCCCGGCGCGGCCCCGTCTCGCCCGGTTGGGCGACTCGGGGCGCGACGGGCCGTCAGGCGTGATCCGCTGGGCGGGATGAAGACCTCCGTACGCCCCGAGACCCACACCGGCCAGGCGCCCCCCACCCGGACCCGCCTGTCCTGGGTGGACTTCGCCGTGGCGGCGGCCTTCCTGGTGCTCGGGTACGCGATCCTCCAGGTCGGCAAGGGCACCACGGTCAACTTCGACCCCGCCGACGTCCCCGACGTGGACACGGACCCCTCGAAGCTCCCGTACTACGCCGCCCGCAGCGTCCTGCGCATGTTCATCGCGCTGATCGCCTCCGTCGTCTTCACCTTCGGCTACGCCTACGCCGCCGCCCGCAGCCGCCGCCTGGAACGGGTGCTGATCCCGGCCCTGGACATCCTCCAGTCCGTCCCCGTCCTCGGCTTCCTCTCGGTCCTCGTCACCTTCTTCGTCGCCCTGTTCCCCGGCTCGCTCCTCGGCCTGGAGTGCGCCGTCGTCTTCGCCATCTTCACCTCGCAGGCCTGGAACATGACCTTCGGGTTCTACGCCACCCTGACCTCGCTGCCCCGCGAACTCGACGAGGTGTCGCGCTCGTTCGGCTTCACCCGCTGGATCCGCTTCTGGCGGGTGGAGGTCCCCGCCGGGGTCATCGACCTGGTGTGGAACGGCATGATGAGCTTCGCCGGCGGCTGGTTCATGCTCGTGGCCTCCGAGGCCGTCTCCGTCTCCGGGCAGCAGTACGCCGTCCCCGGCCTCGGCTCGTACGCGGGCACGGCGATCGGCGAGGGAGACCTCGGCAAGGTCGGCTGGGTCATCCTCGCGATGACCGTCACCATCGTCACCGTCAACTTCCTCTTCTGGCGGCCCCTCACGGCCTGGGCGGAGAAGTACAAGAACGAGCAGTCGGAGTCCACCGACGTCCAGCGCAGCTACGTCCTGGACTTCCTGCGCCGCTCCCACTGGCCCCGCCTCCTCGGCCGCGCCACCGCCCCCGCCCGCGACGCCACCGGCCGGGCCGCCCGGGTGCTGGGCCGCGACGACATGGCGCTGTCCGTGGACCCGGCGCGCCGCCGGACCGGAGACGTGGTCTTCGCCGTCGTCGCCGGAGCCGTCATCCTGTGGGGCCTGTACGACCTGGTGCGCTACCTCCAGCGCGAGACCGGCCTCGGAGTGTTCGGGGAGCCGCTGCTGCTCGGGCTGATCACCTTCGTCCGGGTGATCGTGCTCGTCGCCGCCGCCACCGTCGTGTGGGTGCCCGTGGGCGTGTGGATCGGCTCCTCGCCCCGGCTCACCAAGATCGCCCAGCCCGTGGTGCAGGTCCTGGCGAGCTTCCCCGCCAACCTGCTCTTCCCGGTGGCCGTCTGGTTCTTCCTCAGGACCGGGCTGAACATCAACATCGGCTGCGTCCTGCTGATGGCCCTCGGCGCCCAGTGGTACATCCTCTTCAACGCCATCGCCGGAGCCATGGCCATCCCCTCCGACCTCAAGGAGGCCATGGACGACCTCGGCGTCCGCGGGCTCCAGCGCTGGAAGCGCCTGATTGTCCCGGCCGTGTTCCCCTCGTACGTCACCGGCGGCATCACCGCCTCGGGCGGCGCCTGGAACGCCTCCATCGTCGGCGAGGTCGTCACCTTCGCCGGGACCACGCTGTCCGCGACCGGCCTGGGCGCGTACATCTTCCACGCCACCGAGGCCGGGGACTTCCCGAAGCTGATCGCCGGGATCGCCGTCATGAGCCTGTACGTGGTCGGCCTCAACCGGCTGTTCTGGCGGCCCCTGTACCGGCTGGCGGAGCGCCGCTACTCCCTCTGAAGCCCGCTGCCGAAGCCCGCAGCCGAAGCCCGCAGCCGAAGCCCGCCGACCGCCCGACCGACCCGAGGAGCCCGCACCGATGACCGCGCCCCCGTCCGCGCCCCCGTCCGCGACCACGATCCTCCGGGCCGCCGCCCTCACCAAGTCCTACGCGGGCGCCGACGGGGAACTGCCCGTGCTCGGCGGCATCGACCTGGAGATCCGCGAGGGCGAGATCGTCGCCCTCCTCGGCAAGTCCGGCAGCGGCAAGTCCACCCTGCTGCGCTGCCTCGCCGGACTGATCCCCGCCAGCTCCGGCTCGGTCACCTACCGGGGCGAGGAGCTGCGCGGAGCCAACCCGGGCACGGCGATGGTGTTCCAGACCTTCGCGCTGCTGCCCTGGCTGACGGTGCAGCAGAACGTGGAACTGGGCCTGGAAGCCAAGGGCATGGACCGCGAGGCCCGGGCCCGGCAGGCGGTGGAGGCCATCGACCTGATCGGCCTGGACGGCTTCGAGTCGGCCTACCCGAAGGAGCTCAGCGGCGGGATGCGCCAGCGCGTCGGCTTCGCCCGGGCGCTGGTCGTGGAGCCGGACGTGCTGATGATGGACGAGCCGTTCTCCGCCCTGGACGTGCTCACCGCCGAGAACCTGCGCGGCGAGCTGATGGAGCTGTGGGCCTCCGACCGCTTCCCCGCCAAGGCGGTCGTTCTGGTCACGCACAACATCGAGGAGGCCGTGCTGATGGCCGACCGGGTGGTGGTGCTGGGATCGCGGCCCTACGGAACCATCAAGGAGACCTTCGCCGTGGACCTGGCCCGCCCCCGGGACCGGTCCGGCGCCGACTTCGAGCGGATCGTGGACGCCGTGTACGCGGTGATGACCGGCCGCACCGCCCAGACCACCGCCAGCACGCCCACCGCCCCGCCGGCCAAGCGCACCCCGGCCAACACCCCGCTCCCGGCGGCCAGCGTCGACGGGATGGCGGGACTCGCCGAGATCGTGCTCCAGCGGGGCACCGGCGACGGCAGCGTGGACCTGGCCGACCTCGCCGAGGAACTGGGCCTGGAGGTGGACGACGTACTGCCCCAGGTGGACGGGCTGGAACTGCTCGGCCTGGCCGAGGTACGGGACCTGCACCTGGTGCTGACCGCCCGCGGCACCGCCTTCGCGGGGGCCGACGTACAGGAGTCGAAGGAACTGTTCGCCGAGGGGGCCATGGAGGTCCCGCTGGTCCACCTGATCCACACCACCCTGGAGCGCTCGCGGGGCGGCACCCAGCGGGCCGGCTTCTTCCGCGACCTGCTCTCGCACCACTACACGAGCGAGCAGGTGGAACAGCAGCTGGAGACGGCCACGGACTGGGGCCGCTACGGGGAGCTGTACGGCTACCACGCCGACGGCGAGGAATACCGGCTCGACGAGGACCCCGGCCGGGGGTAGCCCCGTACGCTCGGTGCATGGGGGAATCGGACATGGTGGGACTGGACGGCCGGGTCACCGGAACGGTCGGGCCGGGGCTGGTCGGCGAGGTCATCGTGCGCATCCGGGGCGGAGCCGAGCACTTCCTCGCGCACCCGGCACCGGGGACGGGCCGGCTGGCGGTCGGGACGGTGATCACGGTGGTCGAGTACCTGCCGCCGCGGACGGTCTACGTGATGGCCGCGTACGGGGACGGCTGACCGTATCAAGATGGCGACAAGATTCGGCCGCCGTCTTCACGCCGCCCTGACGCGGGCGCACACTCGCCTTCTTCGGTGGTGAACGCCACCGCGTACGAGGGGGAGTTGCCGATGTCTGTCGGCGTACTGGCAGGGATTGTCGTGGGTGCGATCGCGGCCGCGATCGGCCTGTTCAAGCTCATGTGGCGGGTGGCCGAGCCCAATGAGGCCCTGGTCATCTCGGGCTCCGCGCACAAGACCGAGGGCATCGCGGAGGGCATGGGCTTCCGGATCGTCACCGGCCGCGGAACGCTGGTGCTGCCCGGCGTGCAGGCCGTGCGGAAGCTGTCGCTGGACCTCAACGAGACCCAGCTGAACGTGGACTGCGTCACCCACCAGGGCATTCCGCTCCGGGTCAAGGGCGTGGTCATCTTCAAGATCGGCGACGACTTCGTGTCCATCGCCAACGCGGCCCGCCGCTTCCTGGACCAGCAGAAGATGATGCCCGAGCGGGTGCACATCGTCTTCGCCGGCCACCTGCGGTCCATCGTGGGCGGGCTGACGGTCGAGGACATGATCCGCGACCGCGAGAAGCTGACCGGGCAGACCCGGGCGGCGTGCGGGACGGAGATGGAGAAGCTCGGCCTGATCGTGGACTCCCTCCAGATCCACGAGATCGAGGACCCGACGGGCTACATCAAGAACCTGGCCATGCCGCACGCGGCCGCCGTCCAGCGGGACGCTCGGATCGCCCAGGCCGCCGCCAACCTGCTGGCGACCGAGGCCGAACAGGCCGCCTTCGCGCGGATGTCGGAGGCCACCCGGGACAGCGAGATCCTCCAGGCCGGCTACCAGGCCGAGCGGGACAAGGCCGCCGCGACCGCCCGGCAGGCGGGCCCGCTCTCGGAGGCGGCCGCGCGCCAGGAGGTCGTGGTCCAGGAGACCCGGGTGGCCGAACTGGAGGCGCACCGGCGCGAGCAGCAGCTCCAGGCGGACGTGCGCAAGCCCGCGGACGCGGCGGCGTACGAGACCCGGACCCGGGCCGAGGCGGACCGCGACGCACGCATCTCGGCGGCGCAGGCCAAGGCGAAGGAGACCGAACTGGCGGCCGCGGCCGAGGCCACCCGCGTCACGACGGCGGCCTCGGCCGACGCGAAGGCCACGGAGGCGCGGGGCCTGGCGGCTGCGACCGCCACCCGCGCGACCGGCGAGGCGGAGGCGGCGGCGACCCAGGCCAAGGGCCTCGCGGAGGCGGCGTCGGCCCAGGCGAACGGGCTCGCACTGGCGGAGGCCGCCAAGGCGAAGGGCCTCGCGGAGGCGACGGCCATCAAGGCGCGGGCCGCCGCGCTCGCGGAGAACCAGGAGGCGGTGGTCGCGCAGCAGCTCGCCGAGAACTGGCCGGCGATCGTGGAAGCGGGCGCGGGTGCCTTCGGCAACGTCGAGCACATGATCCTCCTGAACGGTGCGGAGGGCATGTCGGAGATGTTCGCGAAGGCCCTGACGATGGGCGGCACGGGCCTGGGCCTGGCCCGCCAACTCCTGTCGACGATGTCCCAGCCGACCCCGCCCGCCACCCCGGTGAACGGCTCCACCCCGTCGGAGTCCCACCAGATCCCGATCCAGGGAGCCTGAACAGCCCGGCGCCGCCCCGGGGACCAGCTCCTCGAACGCCGGAGGGGCTGGATGCGGCCGGCGTGGTCCGTGACGCGCGGCGCCGTTGCGGGGGCCAGCCCCCGCACCCCCGCTCCTCAAACGCCGGAGGGGCTGGATCTTGGCCGACGTCCGCCATCCACGCGCGGGCCGAGCCCGGCCATATCCAGCCCCTCCGGCGTTCACGTGCGGGCCGAGCCCGGCCATATCCAGCCCTCCGGCGTTCACGCGTGGGCCGAGCCCGGCCAAATCCAGCCCCTCCGGCGTTTGAGGAGCGGGGTCTGGGGCGGAGCCCCAGGGGGTCCGGGGCACAGCCCCGGGGAACGGGCGAAGGGCGGGTAGGGGACTTCGCCCCGCGCAGCGGGCAAGGGGGCTGCGGGGACCTTGTCCCGCGCAGCGGCCCATGCGCAGACGGGCGTCAGCTTCGCGCAGCGGTCCATCCGCAGCCGGGCCGGCCGGTGGCCGGGGAGCCGGGGCCGGAGGGTCAGGGACGGGGGCGGCGGCGGAGGAGGCGTTTCGCGGCCAGGGTGAGGGCCAGGGCCGCGACCAGGACGAGCGCGCCCTTCGTGAAGCTCCCGCCGGAGGGCGTGGCGGGAGCCCCGGGGGACGGAGCCGGAGCCGGAGCAGCCGCCCCGGAGGCGGACGCCGAGGGCTTCGCGTCCGGGGCCACCGGAACGGCGACGACCCGGCTGTTGGCTCCCTCCGCCCCGAACAGCAGCGTCGATCCGTCCGCCGAGTACGTCACGGACTCCGCCTGTCCCTGCCACGGCGCGGCCACCGCCTCCCCGTCCCCGGAAGGCCGCCCGTCCTTCCACGGGTACGTCTTCGCCCACAAGTAACCCCGCAGCGCGAGCCGCCCCCCGTCCGGGGAGAACGCCCCGTCGGTGACCCACGGGACGTCCCCGATCCGCCGGAAGGTGTTCGTACCGGAGGTGGACAGCGACTCCGGGCCCTCGTAGAGCCCGCCGGCCTTTTCGTCCTTGCTCGCGATGTACACCCGCCCCGTCACCGGGTGCACCATCAGCGCTTCCGCGTTCCGCGGTCCGTCGGCGTACTTCACGGTGAACTGCTCGGCCTTGAGGGTGGCGTCGCCGAGGGTCTTCGGTTCGGGGAAGCGGTAGATCCACACGTGGTCCCAGGAGCCGCCGAGGTTGTCGCCGATGTCGCCGACGTACAGCCGCCCGTCCGGGCCCAGTGAGATCCCCTCGATGTCCCGGGGCTTGCCGATGCCGGTCAGGGTGATCCGTGCGACGGTCTTGCCGGTCGCGGAGTCCACGGCGTACACGTAGGGGCCGTCGTCGCTGTCGTTGTGCGTCCAGTAGACGCCGGGGTGGATCCGGCTGGCCGCGAGCCCGCTCGACTCCTTGATCCGCGGGTCGGTGATCGTGAACCCGGAGGCGGGCCCGGACGCGGGCCCGGAGGCGGCCGCGGCCGAGGGCAGCAGGGCGAGAACACCGGCCGCGGCGGCGGCGGTCAGGGGCAGCAGGTGCGGGCGCATCCCCCTACCCTGCCAGCCCGCCCCGCGTGTCCGGCATCACAGGGGCCGCGGCCCGGTGATCCGCGAAGATGACCGGATGCGTTTCATGTTCGTCGGGGATTCCATGACCATCGGACGCGCCGGCGACTACACCTGGCGCTACCGCATGTGGCAGCACCTCGACACCACCTTCGGCGGCCCGTACGAGATCGTCGGCCCCCGCAGCGGTCTCTACGACGCCCGCACGGACGGCCCGACGAGCGACTCGTACGCCGATCCGTCCTTCCCCGCCGGGGCGCGCCGCCACCTGGCCGGCTGGGGCGAGGGCTGGCAGCACATGGCCCCGCTCGTCGGCCCGGCCGCCGGCGCCGCCGGGGCCGACGTGCTGCTGGTCTCCCTCGGCCTGATCGACCTGGGCTTCTACACCGCCGCCGAGGGCACCGCCGCCAACGTCCGCGCCTTCATCGCGGGGGCCCGGGCCGCCCGGCCGGGGATCCGGATGGTCCTGCTGCCCGTCATACCGAACATCAGGGCCCGGGACGACGAGCCCTTCGCGCGGCAGGTCGAGCTGTTCAACGAGCTCCTCGCCAAGGCCGTGGCCGATCTGTCGACCCCCGCCTCGCCGATCCTGCTGGCCGCGCGCCCGCAGGCGTACGAGATCGACCGGGACACCTACGACGGCACGCACCCCAACGCCTCCGGCGAGCACCGCCTCGCGGGGGAGTTCGCGGCGGTCCTCCACCAGGCCTGGGACCTGGGCGGCCCGTACCGCCCGCGCCGGGACACGTAACACGCCCGCCACGGGCGGGTCTTGCTTCGAGTGCACTCCAGGCAGTTGGCTAGTGGCCCATGGAGTACACGCAGCTCGGACGCACCGGTCTCAAGGTCAGCCGACTTGTCCTCGGCACCATGAACTTCGGCCCCCAGACGGGAGAGCCGGAGAGCCACGCCCTCATGGACACGGCGCTCGACGCCGGCATCAACTACTTCGACACGGCCAACGTGTACGGGTGGGGCGAGAACAAGGGCCGTACCGAGGAGATCATCGGTACCTGGTTCGGCCAGGGCGGCGGCCGTCGGGAGAAGACGGTCCTCGCCACCAAGGTCTACGGGAGCATGGCCGCGGAGGGCGACCCGTGGCCCAACTACGACCGCCTGTCGGCGCTGAACATCCGGCGGGCCGTCGACGCCAGCCTCAAGCGCCTGAACACCGACTACATCGACATCTACCAGTTCCATCACGTGGACCGGCTGACTCCCTTCGAGGAGATCTGGCAGGCCGTCGAGGTCCTGATCCAGCAGGGCAAGATCCTGTACGCGGGCTCCTCGAACTTCCCCGGCTGGAAGATCGCCCAGGCCAACGAGGCCGCGGCGCGCTCGGGGCGGCTCGGTCTGGTCAGCGAGCAGTGCCTCTACAACCTCGCCGAGCGGCGGGCGGAGCTGGAGATCATCCCGGCGGCCGAGGCGTACGGGCTCGGGGTCATCCCGTGGTCCCCGCTGCACGGCGGGCTGCTGGGCGGGGCCATCCGCAAGGCGTCGGAGTCCGGGCGCACGGCGACCGGCCGCTCGGCGGACGCGCTGGCGAACAGTTCCGTACGGGCGCAGGTGCAGGCGTACGAGGACCTGCTGGACAAGCACGGACTGGAGCCCGGCGAGGTCGCCCTGGCCTGGCTGCTGACGCGTCCCGGGGTCACCGGCCCGATCGTGGGGCCGCGTACGCCGGAGCAGCTCGCGTCCGCGCTGCGGGCGGTGGAGCTGGAGCTGTCGCCGGAGGTGCTGGCGGGACTGGACGAGGTCTTCCCGGGTCCGGGTCCGGCCCCGGAGGCGTTCGCCTGGTAGGCGCCGGGCGGGGGTGGCGGGTGGCGGGCCGGGGCTACTGGCCTACGACCGCGGCCACCGCCACCACGACGAACATCAGTACGAGCACACCGGCCATGACGCGGTTTCTGGTCTTGGGATCCACCCGTCGAGCCTAACGCGACCGGGCCCGCCCTTCCGACGGAGGGGCGGGCTCTCCCAGTTCCCAGGAGCCGACGACCTCGTAGCGGGGCTGCTCGCCGGGGACGCCGGAGACGGGCAGGTTGCTGCGGACCAGGCTGAGCTCGCCGACCTGCCAGGCGCTGCCCTCGAAGGGGGCCAGGGCCGCGCAGTAGGGGCGGACGTCGTCGCCCTCGTCGCGGAGCCGGCCGAGGGTGAGGTGCGGGGTGTAGCGGTGGTGCTGGTCCATGGGCACCCCGGAACGCCGCGCGGCGGCGTCGGCCCGCTCGGCGAGCATGCGCAGGGCGTCGAGGTCCCCGGCGGCGCCGGCCCACAGGGTGCGGTGGCCGAAGTGGCCGGAGCCGTGGATCCGGAGCGGGAAGGGTGCGGTGTGCGCGGCGGCGCGGGCCAGACGGGTGTGGAGTTCGGGGAGGACCTCGTCGCGGACCTCGCCCATGAAGGCGAGGGTGAAGTGCCGGCCGGCTTCCGCGGTCCAGCGCAGCCGGTCGTCCTCGAGGCCGCGTACGGCCCCGGCCAGTTCCGAGAGGGCCGCCTCGGGCGGGATGACGGCTGCGAACAGTCTCATGGTGCCGAGCCTAGCCAGGTGGCAGCCGTGCGGCGCCGTTGCCGGGGACCAGTCCCCGGACCCCTGCTCCTCGAACGCCGGAGGGGCTGGATTGTGCCGGCGCCGGCCTGCACGTGAACTCCGGCGGGGCTGGATCTTCCAGCCCCGCCGGGGCTCAGGCCGCCGTGACCAGCTGGCGACGTTCCGACGGGACGAACGTCACGCCGTGGCGGCTCACGCTGAGGCGGAGGTTGCCGATGCGGGAGAGGACCAGGCCGATGGCGAGCGCGGCGGCCAGGGAGACCGCTCCGCCCGCGGCCATGCCGATCCGTGCGCCGTAGGTGTCCGTGACCCAGCCGACCAGCGGGGCACCGATCGGGGTGCCGCCGGTGAAGACCATCATGAACAGGGCCATCACCCGGCCCCGCATCTCGGGGTCGGTGGCCATCTGGACGCTCGAGTTGGCGGTGACGTTCACCGTCAGTCCGAAGACGCCGATGGGCACGAGCAGCGCCGCGAACAGCCAGAAGCTCGGTGCGAAGGCCGTCACCAGCAGGAGGACGGAGAAGAGCACCGCCGCCGCGACCAGCAGCCGCAGGCGGGAGAGGCCCCGGCGGGCCGCCAGCAGGGCGCCCGCCAGGGAGCCCGCCGCGATCAGGGTGTTGAAGAGTCCGTAGGTGCCCGCGTCGCCGTGGAAGACCTTGCTGACGAAGGCGGACAGCCAGATCGGGAAGTTGAAGCCGAAGGTGCCGATGAATCCGACGAGCACGATCGGCCAGATCAGCTCGGGCCGCCCGGCGACGTACCGCAGGCCTTCCCGGAGCTGGCCCTTGGCGCGGGGCTGGACCTCGACCTGGTGCAGTTCACGGGTCCGCATCAGCAGCAGGGCCGCGATCGGGGCCGCGAAGGACAGGCCGTTGAGCAGGAAGGCCCATCCGGAGCCGACGGCGGTGATGAGGACACCGGCGATGGCCGGGCCGACCAGCCGTGCGGACTGGAAGTTGGCGGAGTTCAGGCTGACCGCGTTGGCGACCTGGTCCTTGCCGACCATCTCGGAGACGAAGGTCTGGCGGGCCGGGTTGTCCACGACGGTGACCAGGCCGAGGAGGAAGGCGGCGAGGTAGACGTGCCAGACGTTGACGTGGCCGGCGAGGGTCAGGACACCGAGGGCGAGGCCGGTGAGGCCCATCGCCGCCTGGGTGAAGAGCAGCAGCGGCCGCTTGGGGAGCCGGTCGGCGAGGACGCCGCCGTAGAGCCCGAACAGCATCATCGGCAGGAACTGCAGCGCGATGGTGATGCCGACCGCGGAGGCGGATCCGGTGAGCGACAGGACCAGCCAGTCCTGGGCGATGCGCTGCATCCAGGTGCCGGTGTTCGAGACGGCCTGGCCCGTGGCGAAGAGCCGGTAGTTGCGGATCTTCAGCGAGCCGAACATCGAGGTCTTCGTGTTCTCTGTGGTGCCCGGCGCGCGCGTAGTGGTGGATGTGTGGCCGGGGGCGGAGTCTGCTCCGGGTCCCGTACTCAAAAGGTTCGCCTCCTGGCGTCGTTCCTATAGGTGCGCGAGCTTGTCCAGGACGGGCGCGGCCTCGCGGAGCTTGGCCCATTCGTCCTCGGTCAGCCCGGCCACGAGCCCGGCGAGGAAGGCGTTGCGCTTGCGACGGCTCTCTTCGAGCATCGCTTCGGCCTCCTCCGTCTGGCGGACCACCTTCTGGCGGCGGTCGTCGGGGTGCGGTTCCAGCGTGACCAGTCCCTTGGCTTCCAGCAACGCGACGATGCGCGTCATGGACGGCGGCTGCACGTGCTCGCGCCGGGCCAGCTCACCGGGGGTGGCGTGGCCGCAGCGGGCGAGGGTGCCGAGCACCGACATCTCGGTCGGGCTCAGCGATTCGTCGACGCGCTGGTGCTTGAGGCGCCGGCCCAGCCGCATGACGGCGGAGCGGAGGTCGTTCACGGCGGCTGCGTCGTCACCATGGGAAAGGTCATGCATGTATTTAGAGTAACTCATTACTCTGCCTAAGGAACACCACTTAACTGGTGTCACTCGTACGGGTGAGTCGGCTCCGGAAAGTGACACGCGTCCATGCCCTGTGCCCCGACCCTTTCGGCATGGGGACACATGTGCTGAGCATGCGCATAGACGGGGAGCTCCTCGACAGGCTCCGGACTCATGCCGCCAAACGCGGAATGAGCGTCCAGGACTATGTGGTCCGGACGCTCATTCGCGACGATTTCGACGAGCGCTTCAAGGCGGCCGTCGACGAGACGGAGAAGTTCTACGGCCTCACGTGAGGCCGCCCTGTGCGGGGCCGCCCTGCGCGGGACTGCTTTACGCGACGCCGCCTTACGTGAGGCCCAGGGCCGGCATCGCGTAGTAGAAGACGAAGACCGCGGACACGACGTACATGGCCACCGGGACCTCGCGGCCCCGGCCGGTCGCCAGCCGCAGTACGGAGAAGGCCACGAAGCCGATGCCGATGCCGTTGGTGATCGAGTACGTGAACGGCATCATCACCATGGCCAGGAAGGCCGGGACGGCGATGGTGAAGTCGTTCCAGTCGATGTCCCTGACCGAGCCGGCCATGATCAGGAAGCCGACCGCGATCAGAGCGGGCGTGGCCGCCTGCGAGGGGACCATCGTGGCGAGCGGCGTGAGGAACAGGGACACCGTGAACAGGCCGCCCGTCACGATGTTCGCCAGGCCCGTCCTGGCCCCCTCGCCGACGCCCGCCGTGGACTCCACGAAGCAGGTGGTGGCCGAGGAGGAGGAGGCGCCGCCCGCGGCGACGGCCAGGCCGTCGACGAACAGCACCCGGTTGATGCCGGGGAAGGAGCCGTCCGGCTTCGTCAGCTTCGCCTCGTCGCCGACGCCGAGGATGGTGCCCATGGCGTCGAAGAAGCAGGACAGCAGCACGGTGAAGACGAACAGGATGCCGGTCAGCATCCCGACCTTGCCGAAGCCGCCGAACAGGCTGACCTGACCGATGAGCCCGAAGTCGGGCGCGGCCACCGGGTTGCCCGGCCACTGCGGGACGGTCAGGCCCCAGGCGGCGTCCGGGAGCTTGGTGACCAGCTGGATCACCAGGGCGGCGACGGTCATGGCCACGATGGAGATCAGGATCGCGCCGGGGGTCTTGCGGATGATCAGCGTCAGCGTCAGCAGGACGCCGACCACGAAGATCAGTACGGGCCAGCCGTGCAGGTGGCCGTTGCTGCCGAGCTGGATCGGGACCGTGGTGTGCGCGAGGTCGGGCATGCGGGTGACGAAGCCCGAGTCGACCAGGCCGATCAGCAGGATGAACAGGCCGATGCCGATCGCGATGCCCTTGCGCAGGCCGAGCGGGACGGCGTTCATGACCCGCTCGCGCAGGCCGGTGGCGACCAGCAGCATCACGACGAAGCCGGCCAGGACCACCATGCCCATGGCGTCGGGCCAGCTCATGCGCGGGGCGAGCTGGAGGGCGACGACGGTGTTGACGCCGAGCCCGGCGGCGAGCGCGATCGGGACGTTGCCGATCACGCCCATCAGCAGGGTGGTGAAGGCCGCGGTCAGCACGGTGGCGGTGACCAGCTGGCCGCCGTCGAGCTGGTGCCCGTACATGTCCTTCGCGCTGCCCAGGATGATCGGGTTCAGCACGATGATGTAGGCCATCGCGAAGAAGGTGGCGAAGCCGCCGCGGACCTCGCGGCCGATGGTCGAGCCGCGCTCGGAGATCTTGAAGTAGCGGTCCACAGGGGCCGTCGTGCTCATGGGGGTCCTGGTCCTCAGTGGTGGTTTCATACGACGAAAACGGGCCAAGCCCAAACCGTTTCAGTATGAACACATGAACGAGAGGGCGTCTATCTCCGCGCGTAGACCCTCCGCCGACCGGCCTAGACTGGTCTCCATGGCGAAATGGACTGCGACGCACGAGGCCCCCGAGCCCCTTGAGGGTCCGATCGTCGGCACCGTGACCGGTGGCACGATCATCTGGTTCGCCCTCTTCCTCTTCCAGCTCCCCTTCTACGGGTGGTTCGCGGACCGGGGCATGCTGTGGTGGGTCTGGACCTGCGCCGTCGGCGGGGTCCTCGGCCTGATCGGCCTCTGGTACGTCCGCGGCCGCGATGCGGCGCTGAAGCGGCACGCGGCCGAGCTGGCCGCCCGGAACGAGGACACCCCGGCGGGCGGCCCCGCTCCCCAGGCGGGCTAGCCCGCCTTCCGGCTCGGGCGGTGCGTGAGGGGCTACCCGAGGAGGATCCGGCTCATCCAGAAGTCGGATCTTCGGACTTTTCGGCGGGTGCGGGAGTGAAACGCCCTTTACCGTCGGAACCATGACGGAGCGGGCGCAGATCGAATCAGAGGGACCGGAGCGGGGCGGCGGCGGCAGCGCCGCTCCCGTCGGGACCGCCATCGACGCGGGGGCAGAGCTCGATCCCGTCCACCCGATGCAGCCACCCGCGCCGCGGTTCAAGCCGGCCGGGCTGACCACCGCCGAAGTCGCCGAGCGCGTCGCCCGCGGGGCCGTCAACGACGTCCCCGTCCGCAGCAGCCGCTCCACGTCCGAGATCGTCCGCGCCAACGTCTTCACCCGCTTCAACGCCATCATCGGCGTCCTCTGGGTGATCATGTTCTTCGTCGCGCCGATCCAGGACAGCCTCTTCGGCTTCGTGATCATCGCGAACACCGGCATCGGCATCATCCAGGAGATGCGCGCCAAGAAGACCCTCGACGGCCTCGCCGTCATCGGCGAGGCCAAACCCAGCGTGCGCCGCGACGGCCGCACCGCCGAGATCTCCACCTCCGCGATCGTCCTCGACGAGGTCATCGAGCTCGGACCCGGCGACAAGGTCGTCGTCGACGGGCTCGTCGGCGAGGCCGACGGCCTGGAGATCGACGAATCCCTCCTCACCGGCGAGGCCGACCCCGTCCTGAAGAAGCCCGGCGACCCGGTCATGTCCGGCTCGTTCGTCGTCGCCGGCGGCGGCGCCTTCACCGCCACCAAGGTCGGCCGCGAGGCCTACGCCGCCCAGCTCGCCGAAGAGGCGTCCCGCTTCACGCTCGTCCACTCCGAGCTGCGCTCCGGCATCTCCACCATCCTGAAGTACGTCACCTGGATGATGATCCCGACCTCCATCGGCCTGATCATCAGCCAGCTGATCGTCAAGGACAACAACCTCAAGGACGCCATCGCCCGCACCGTCGGCGGCATCGTCCCGATGATCCCCGAGGGCCTCGTCCTCCTCACCTCCGTCGCCTTCGCCATCGGCGTCATCCGGCTCGGCCGCAAGCAGTGCCTGGTGCAGGAGCTGCCCGCCATCGAGGGGCTCGCCCGCGTCGACGTGGTCTGCCTCGACAAGACCGGCACCCTCACCGAGGGCGGCATGGACGTCACCGAGTGCCGTCCGCTCGGCGGCGCGGACACCGCGTACGTCAAGAAGGTCCTCGGCGCGCTCGGCGAGAGCGACCCGCGCCCCAACGCCAGCCTCCAGGCGATCATCGAGGCCTACCCCGACAGCGCCGAGTGGCGCTGCACCGAATCGCTGCCCTTCTCCTCCGCCCGCAAGTACAGCGGCGCCAGCTTCAGCGAGGGCGACGGGGAGAACAACACCTGGCTGCTCGGCGCCCCCGACGTGCTGCTCCCGGCCGGGGACCCGGCCCTGGAGGAGATCAACGAGCTCAACGAGCAGGGCCTGCGGGTCCTCCTGCTGGGCCGGGCCGCCCGCGAACTCGACGACCCGGCCGTGGCCACCGGGGTCAGGCCGACCGCCCTCGTCGTCCTGGAACAGCGGCTGCGCCCCGATGCGGCCGACACCCTGCGCTACTTCGAGGACCAGGACGTCAAGGCCAAGGTCATCTCCGGGGACAACGCCGTCTCGGTCGGCGCGGTCGCCGGCAAGCTGGGGCTGCCCGGCGCCGAGAACACCGTCGACGCGCGCAGCCTCCCCACCGACCGGGCGGAGATGGCCGAGGTCCTCGACCAGAACGCCGTCTTCGGGCGGGTCACCCCGCAGCAGAAGCGCGACATGGTCGCCGCCCTCCAGTCCCGCGGCCACACGGTCGCGATGACCGGCGACGGGGTCAACGACGTGCTCGCGCTCAAGGACGCGGACATCGGCGTCTCGATGGGCTCCGGCTCGGAGGCCACCCGGGCCGTGGCGCAGATCGTCCTGCTCAACAACAGCTTCTCCACCCTGCCTTCGGTGGTCGCCGAGGGCCGCCGGGTCATCGGCAACATCACCCGCGTCGCCACCCTCTTCCTCACCAAGACGGTCTACTCGGTGCTGCTGGCCGTCCTGGTGGTCTGCTCCCAGGTCGAGTACCCGTTCCTGCCGCGCCACCTGACGCTGCTGTCCACGCTGACCATCGGCATCCCGGCCTTCTTCCTGGCGCTGGCGCCGAACAAGGAGCGGGCCAAGCCGCACTTCGTGAAACGCGTGATGCGGTACGCGATCCCCGGCGGGGTCATCGCCGCCGTCGCCTGCTTCGTGACGTACGTGCTCGCCCGCCACCACTACTCCGGCCCCGACGCCCTCAAGGCCGAGACCAGCGCCGCGACGCTCGCGCTGTTCCTGACCTCGATGTGGGTGCTGGCGATCATCGCCCGCCCCTACACCTGGTGGCGGGTCGGCCTGGTCGGCGCGATGGGCGGGGCCTTCCTGATCGTGCTCGTCGTGCCCTGGCTCCAGGAGTTCTTCCAGCTCAAGCTGGAGGGAGCCGTGATGCCGTGGACCGCCGTGGGCATCGCCGCGGCGGCGTCCGTCCTGATCGAGTTCACCTTCCGGTGGGTGGACCGCCGGTTCCCGGCGTAGCGGTTTGCCCCTTACGGGTGATGACAGCGCCCGCGAGCCGTGGCCATACTCGACTTATGGCAACTAAGAAGGTCACGATCACCTTGCCTGACGAGGTGCTGGAATACATCAAGGCTTCGGTGGACGAGCGCGGCGTTTCCGCGTACGTGACCGCCGCTGTGGAGCACAAGGTGGCCATGGACAAGCTGCGCGGGCTGTCGGACCTCTTGGACGAGGAGTACGGCCCGCTCACCGATGAGGAGCTCCGCGCCGCGGATGCTCGTCTGGATGCCATGGACGCCTGGCACGCGGGGAGGGACGAAGGCGGACGCGAGGGCGTGGTGGACCCGCTCGAGAGGAAGGCGGCCGCATGACGCCGCGCACCGCGCCGGGCCCGATGGTGCAGCCACGGATCCTCGTACTCGACTCCGAAGCGCTGTCCAAGGCCGCCCGAGGTGATCGCGAGGTACGGGGCATGATCAGGCGAGCGCCCAACCGCGAGATGCGCGTGGTCACCTCGTCACTCACGACGCTGGAGGCGTGGGACCCCCGGGTCGGTGTCCGTCAGCAGGCGTGGGATTGGTTCCTGTCGAGCATCGACATCGTGCACACCGATGACGAGATCATTGCGACGGCCCGCTCCCTCCTGAGGGAGGCGGGGCTGCACGGTCACAAGTACGCGATCGATGCGGTGCTCGCGTCGATCGCCGTCACCGCATCGCGGCGGGGCGACCTGGTCAATGTCCTCACCTCCGATCTGGACGACATGAAGCGTCTGCTCGGCGCCCACCGCATCCGGATCGAATCCGTCTAGCCGGTGTCGTGCTGGGCGTCGCCACCTGGTGGGCTCGGCCGCTTCAGGCAACCAGCGCGTGCTCCGTACGGACCGTGATCCGGCCGCGCAGGCCCAGGGTCGCCGCCGAGGCGAGCAGGCCGGCGACGAGGGCGCCCCACCACAGGGCGGCCGCCCCGACCCCGGCGTAGAGGGCCACGCCCGCCGTGAGGGCGGAGAAGCGGGCCACGCCCCAGGTCCAGCTGAAGGCACCCTGGTAGCGGCCCCGGGCGTCGGCGGGGGCCAGGTCGGCCACCACCGAGGCCGCGATTCCGGCGACCGCCACCTCACCGAGCGACCAGACGACCACCGAGACCACGTACCCGGTGACGGAGTCCGCGAGCCCCGTCAGCGCCACCCCGCCGGCGATCAGGGCGCCGCCCGCAGCCTGCACCGGCAGCTGCGGCAGTCCGGACAGGCGGGCCGACGCGTACGGCTGCAGGGCCACCACCAGGACGGCGTTGACCGCCGCCAGGGCCCCGTACACGGCCGGCGAGAGCCCGCTGTCACGGACGGCCAGCGGCAGCGCCACCTCGGTCAGCGAGTACACGAACAGCTGGATCCCGAGCAGGGGGAGCAGCAGGAGCAGCAGCCGGTCGCGCAGGACCACCCCGTAGCCCAGTCCCGAGGCCTTGGCCGGTGCGGTGCGGGCCGGTTCGCGCAGCCGGGTCGCGACCACGGCGGCGTAGACGAGGGCCGTACCGGCGTCGACGGCGAAGAGCAGCCAGTACCCGTGCGCGGCGAGGAACCCGCCGAGGACCCCGGCGACGGCCGTGCCGATGTTCACGCCCCACCCGAACAGGGCGTACGCGCGCTGCCGCCAGCCGGTGTCCACGGAGTCGGCCAGCAGGGCGTAGGCGGCGGGCCCGACGGTGGCTCCGGCGGTGCTGAGCAGCAGTGCGGAGGCGGCCATCGTCCAGATGCCCGGGGCCAGGAACAGGGCGCCCTGGGCGACGGCGGAGCCGATGAGCCCGATCAGCATGGTGGGGCGGCGGCCGATCCGGTCGGCGAGCAGTCCGCCGACGGCCGGGCCGAGCAGGTTGCCGGCGCCCAGTGCGCCGAGCACGAAGGAGATGTCGGAGCCGGTGATGCCGCGGTCGGCGAGGAGGAAGACCAGGAAGGGGGTGACGAGGTAGCCGAGCCGGTTGACGACCGTACCGGCGAAGAGGGTCCAGACGAGGGGCGGAAGACCGCGGAAGGAGGAGGGCATGACAAGAGCGTGGGCTCGGACGGCCGCGGTTCCCATTGATTAAGGTGGGGCCGAATCCAAGGGGCGCCGACGGGGGTACGCAGGGCCATGGAATACGAACTGAACTTCTCCGCAGCCGATTTGGCGCAGACCCGCTTCGCGGTCTCCCCGATGTGGGAGGTCGTCACCAGCTTCCGGCTGCTGCACGCGGAGGCCGACCCGCCGCTGCACCGCCGCTGGGCGGCGCAGGTGCGGCCCCGGCTGGGGAGCGCGGGCCTGGACCGGGGCTGGCTCGCCGCCCTGATCCCCGGGGGCGGCTACCTCGCGGACTTCCTCAACCCGACCCCCTCCGGCCCCTTCCCGGAACTGGAGGCCGAGCTGGCGGCCATCCGCGCCAGCAGCCCGGAGAACGTACGCACCGACCTGGACACGATCACGGCCAAGCACCGCCCCGCGGACCGCCAGGCAGCCCGACTGAGGCTGCTGTACGAGGACCCCGGGACCGTCATGGAGAAGGTCGCCGACGAGATCCAGACCTACTGGGAGCTCGCGCTCGCGCCCTACTGGCCCCGGATCCACCAGCTCCTCGAAGCCGACGTCTTCCACCGGGCCCGGCAGGTCGCCGAGCACGGCTCCGCGCACGTCCTCAACGAGCTCCACTCCACCGTCAGCTGGGACGCGGGCACCCTGCGCATGGTCCGCACGCACTGCGCGCTGACCCGCGACAAGATCGGCCCCGGGCTGCTGCTCGTCCCCTCCGCCTTCGCCTGGCCCCGGGTCCTGACCCGCTCGGTGATCCCCGAACCGCTCCAACTGGCCTATCCGGCACGCGGTATCGGCACCCTGTGGGAGCCGCGCGCCACCAAGGCCACCGACGCGGTGGCCGCCGTACTGGGCCGCTCCCGGACCCTGCTCCTCGCCGAGCTGGACACCCCGGCCTCCACCACCCAACTGGCCCGCCACAGCGGCCTGTCCACCGCCGCGGTCTCCCAGCACCTCACGGCCCTGCGCGACGCGGGCCTGGTCACCGGCCACCGCGCCGGCCGCTCGGTCCTGTACGCCCGCACGGCCATCGCGGACGCGCTGCTGACGCCGGTGGCGTGAGCGGGGCCGCCGGGGATCCGCTCGGGGTGCTACGGGGTGACGAGGACCTCGTCCTCGCGGCTGTACGGGGAGTTGAAGTGCGTGGTGTCGGGTGTGTCCGCCACGAAGCGGGCCTTCCAGATTCCGCTCTCCCTGGCGGTGAAGGTCCGGCTGAAGGCGCCGCCGGCGGTGCTCTTCGAGGAGCCCATGGACTTCCAGTAGGTGGCCCCGGTCGCACGGAACCAGTACTGGACGAGCCCGCCGGTGTAGGGCTTCCAGGTCGGGACCGCCTGGGTGAGCTTGCCGCTGACCGTGATGGGCTTGCCCTTCTTCACCGGCTCGGGAGCGGCGTTGAAGTCGGTGATGGCCGTCTCGGTCCGCCGGGGGATCGCGAGGGCGGCCGGTTCGGGGGCGTGGATGTCCGGGGAGCCCGCGTACCGCAGCCGGACGAAGCCGGTGCCCGGGTTGGAGAACGTCGTCTCCGCCGCGTCCGCGCCGTCGGACCCCGGCCTCGTGGTGACGCCAAGGTCCGTGCGCGTGGTCCAGCCGGTCTTGCCGTCGGCGGAGGTCTGGACGTCCATCCTCAGCCGTGTGACCCCGGCCGGGAGCTCACCCCAGGTGAACCAGGACCTGACCGTCAGCTTCCGCGCGCTGTCGATCTCGGCGCTGAGGTGCGACGTGGTGAAGCCGGGCGTGGTGTCCACCGACAGGGTCGCCGGTTCGGCGTCCAGCCAGGGCGTCAGGCTCTCGGCCTCCCACACGAAGTCCCCGGCGAACCGGCCGAGCGCGGTGAACCGGCCGGCACCGTCCGTCGTGCCCGTGCCCCCGTGGAAGCCCAGGCCGACCGCGGCTCCGGCGGGCACCGGCTTCCACGTGCCGTCGGGGGCCTTCCAGGTGACGGTGCCGCTGACCTTGGACTCCGTTCCGAAGGCGCCCGTCAGCTTCGGGGAGTCCAGTGCGATGTGCGCCGCCACGGGCGTCACCGGGACGCCGAGGAGCGCGTCCTTCGTGATGCCCGGCAGCGCGGCGGTGAAGCGGACGTCCGTCGTGGCACTGCCCGGCTCCTCGCTGCCCGCGGCGCCGGAGACCGTGAGCCCGGACTGGAAGTGCCCCTTGGCGTCCGCCGTCAGGGGGGTGGTGACGGTCCCCGTCGTGGCCGTGAACGCGCCGGTGAACGGCTTGGCCGTACCGGTGCGGGGGTCATAGGCCTTGATGTCGCCCGAGACCACGGTGTCCCGGGACGTGAAGGACACCCCGTTCGCGGCCTTCAGGTTCTCGAAGTACGGCCGGACGCGGTAGTTCAGGGTGGCCCGGTCCTTGTGCAGGACGGTCTCGCCCATGGTGCCGGTGTACTGCACGTCGACGCTGTACTCGCCGAGCTCCGGGAGCCTCGGCACCTCGGCCTTGAGGGGGTGCGGCAGGACGTCCCCGCAGGACGGCTCGCAGATGTCCTCGTCCTTGATGTGGGGGGTGAAGGAGGTGAGCGTGGCGACCGGCGCGCTGCCGCCCTTCCTGCGCAGGATCACCTTCAGGCCCTTGGGCCGCTCCAGCGTGTCGAAGAACACGACGACCCGCTCGTCGCCCGCACTCGTGCTGAACCCCTTCGCGTAGGGGTCGGCGGCTTGGGCGGCCGTGGGTACGGCGAGCACGGCCGCCATGGCCGTCATCGTGCAGAGTGCGGCGCTGATGCGCTTGTTCATGTATCCCCCCGGGAATTCCTTCGACGAACACCCAAGGGGACCTCCCACGCCATCCGATGGTTGTACGGGCGGACGCACGGACCGGGCCGAAAGGGGACGGGCTAGTCGAACCAGCGGTCCCGGGCCAGCTCCGCCGTCCGCGACGGGTCCTCCAGGAGGGCCGCGACCTCGAAGCGGCGCGGCCACTGGCCGGCCGCCCAGGCGAGGGCCGCCGCGACGCCCTCCAGGGTGGAGGCGTGCAGGGTGCCGTCCGGGGTGCGGCGCCAGTCGAGTTCGGTGCCGCCCGCCTGGAGTTCCTCGTGCTCCACGTAGCTCTTCGGGGTGGCCGGGCCCAGGAGCTGGTGCACGGACTCGGGGACCTCGTGCTCCTCGCCCTCGGTGGTCACCTCCGCCGGGACCGTCTCCGAGAGGCGCCGGACCTGGAAGAGCTCCGCCAGGTCGGCGGCCCGGGACGGGGCGACGGGGAGGAGCGGGAGGCCCGCCGTCAGCGGGAGTAGGTCCGGGGCGTCCGCGATCAGCGCCTCGGCGGCGTCCACCACGACGACCTCGCCGTCCACGACCGCGCGCAGCTCGTCGGGCAGGGTGACCTGTTCGGGGTCGAGGTCCGCCAACGCCCCGTACAGGGCGTGCAGTTGGCGTCCGCCGATGTCCCGGTCCGGGTCGGCGAGGCGGCCGAGCAGCTCGGCGGCGCCGCCCGGCTCCTCCAGCAGGGCGGGCACGGAGGTGCGTACGCCCAGGGCCCGCAGGACCTGCTCGTCCTCGAAGCCGGTGGCGTCCGCCGGGGTGTAGAGCCCCGCCAGCAGCGGGTCGCCGCCCGCCGAGCGCAGCCCGGCCGGACGGCGGCCGTCCAGCACCGGGTGGTCGCGCAGCCACCAAGCGGTGTACGAGCGCACGGACCGGGTGGTGCCGTCCGGGAGCAGGACCCGCACGGGCTGGGTCAGGGCGTCCCGGAAGGGCGGCTGGGCCAGCATGGCCAGGGCCTGGGGCCAGCAGTCGTCGTCGACCAGGTCGAGGTCCCGTACGGCGACCAGCTCGGTGGCGACCGGCGGCACGGGGGTGTCGGGCAGCTGGTCGAGGAGGTCCTCGCACCACACGTCGACGGCGTCGAGCAGGCCGGCGTCGTCGGGCTCGGCGAAGTCCCCGTCGCGGGGCTCCAGTTCGTCGGGGTCCAGGACCACGTCGGTGGCGCGGACCAGCTGGAAGGTGGCGAGGACGCCCACGGCGGTGAGGGTCCGCTCGTCCCAGCGCTCCACCAACTCGGCGTCCAGGTAGGGGATCTCGTCCTCGCGGACCACGGAGGCCAGCGGGGAGCCGGGCAGCAGCAGTTCGCCGGCCGGGGTCGGCTCGCCGTCCTCGTCGGGCAGGGCGAGGGCGCCCAGCCACGGTTCGTCACCGGGGGAGAGCTCGGCGCCCTGGACCAGGCCGAGGACGATGTCGGCGAGCTCCTCGGGGTCGAGGGCGTCCTCGTCCCAGATCTCCCCGGAGTCCAGCGAGGCCGCGACGGCCGCCCGTACCTGCGGGGTGGTCAGGACGGCGCGCGGGCTCGCCGGGAGCGCGCCGAGCTTCTCCAGCAGCGGGTGCACCGCGTCCGGGTGGGCCACCTTGAGGCCGAGCCGGGCCAGGCTCTGCGGACTCCCCGCACGCGGCGTGCCCGAGTGCGGTGCGTCCGCGCCGGGCAGCAGCAGGTGCCGGGGGCCGATCGCGGTGCGTCCGTCGGCCAGCGGCACCGGGAGGCCGGAGAGCCGGTCCGGGTCGACCCCGGCGAGGCTGTCGTAGAGCCGGTACCACCACTCGGGGGTCCGCTCGATGCCCGCGATCCGCTCGATGGCCTCGCCCAGCGGCAGCCGGCCCACGCCCAGGGTGCGCAGTTCGGGGCGCCGCTCCAGCCCGGCCGGGAGCAGGGTCGGCAGCACCTCCGCGAGGACCCGTACGGTGTCGGCGCCCGCGCCCTCCACCACCTCGGCCTCGAAGGGGCGTAGGGCGGCCCGCTCCTCGGGTTCCCCCTCGGCCGGCGCCTCGGCCGGGGCGGCCGGGGCGAGGAAGGCGGTACGGGGCAGGCGCGCGATGACGGCGGCGCGCAGGGCCCCGTCGAGCTCGCCCTTGCCGAGCGGGCCGGGTACGAGGTCCACGAGCGCGGTGCTCACCGGCTCCCAGGAGCCGAGCAGTTCGGCGTACGCGTCGGCCGCGCGCTCCACGAGGAAGTCGGTCAGCGGCCCGGGCGCGGGGTGCCGGCGGGTGGTGTCCAGCGGCAGGGTCGCGATGAGCAGCGCGGGGATGCCGAGGGGTTCGTCGGTCGGGGTCGGCGCGTGGACCACGGGGGCGGTCGCCGGGCGCACCGGGGCGCCTTCGGCGTCGACGGGCACGGACCAGGACACCGCCCAGACGGGCCGCAGCCGTTCCTCGACGGGCCGGTCGGCGAGCAGCGCCTTCTCGATGGGGCCGGAGTGGCGCACGGTGCGCCAGCGCTTGACGTCGGAGGCGGAGTCGGCGATGACGGTGTACGGGCCTTCGGTGCGGCGGGTCAGCGTCCGCACGCCCCCGGCCGGTGTGTCGATGACGACCTCGGCGAGCCCCGGCAGGGTCAGCAGAAGGGCGTCGTCCACGGCGGCCAGCAGCCGCCCGGCCAGCTCCTCGGCGGCGGCGTCGCGCAGCGGGAGGACCACGACGGTGTCGTAGCCCTCGGGCGCGGTCCCTTCGGCGGGCAGCGGGAGGCGCAGCAGCGGGACGTGGCCGTCGCGGCGGCGCAGTTCCTCGCCGAGCCCGGAGCTGCCGACGGAGGCGCCCCGGGCGAGCTCCCGGGCCTCGGCCAGGGACCAGCGGACCCCGCCGTGCCGGCCGAGCACGGCGGGCTCGTCGGAGACGGCCAGGACCGCGGCGAAGCCGACGCCGAAGCGGCCCACGCTCCCGGAGGAGTCGTCGCGCTTGGCGGAGGCGCGCAGCGTGGACAGCGACTCCACGCCGGTGGCGTCCAGCGGGGAGCCGGTGTTGGACACGGCGAGCACCGCGTGCCCGTCGGGCCGGTCGGTGCCGGCGTGCAGGGTGAGCCGCAGCCGGCCGGGGACCCCGGCGCGGGCGGCCGCGTCGGCGGCGTTCTGCGCGAGTTCGACGACGAGCCGGTCGCGGTAGCCGCCGAGCGCCAGGTCCTCCTCGGCGTTGGCGTCCTCGCGGAAGCGGGCCGGGCCCGCTCCCCAGGCGTCGAGCACCCCGCGTCGCAGCCGGGCCGTGCCGAAGGGGTCCACGCCGTCCTGGGCCGCCGTCACTCGCACGCTCACGCTGCTGCCTCCAAGCTGTACTGCGCTCAACTGCGCTGTACGGCGTCCGGGGAACGCCGGATGCCGAGGCCCTGAAGGTATCGCGTGCGTCGAGCGCCTCCGCAAACGAACCGGCTTCAGGCAGACTGCAGGAGTCGGTATCGCACAGCTATTTGTGAGGATTGCGCATGATCACGCTCACCAAGGAAGACGGCCCCGCGGACCTGGGCGGCGTAACCCACCTGTCCATCGGCGTCTCGTGGGACCCCACCGTGGGCAGCAGCGGCGGCCTGATGGGCAAGTTCAAGCGGAAGATCGGGACCGACCTGGACCTGATCGCCATTGCGATGCAGGGCTCGGACCCGGTCCGGCTCGCGGGTCTCGACTCCCTGGACCCCATGGGCAACGGCTCGCTGCTCCACAGCGGTGACAACCAGACCGGCCACGGCGAGGGCGACGACGAGACGGTGACCGTCGAGTTCGCCCGGATACCGGGCAACGTCACGTCCATCGTCTTCGTCGCCGCCGCGTACAAGAAGGGCAGTTCCTTCCAGAGCGCCCGCAACATCAGCTTCAAGGTGTACGACGCCACGGGCGGCAGCAGCCAGCAGGTCGCCGACATCTGGCCGAGCCTGCTCGGTACGGACAACGGCTGCGCCGTGGCCAAGGCGATCCGGGACGGGGCCGGCTGGAAGCTCCAGGTCATCAACCAGACCGGGAAGATCAAGCCGGGCGACGAGCAGGCCCTGATGCGGTTCGCCGTGGCGAAGTAGCCGGCCTGCGCGCTGCGCGCCGGCGGTGCTATTCCTTGCCGACGAGGTGCGCGAAGACGACCACGTTGGAGTCCCAGTGGCGGTCTTTGGTGAGGTTGCCTCCGCAGGTGATGACGCGGAGTTCGGCTTTGCCGTGGGTGTCCCCGTAGACCTTGTCGGTGGGGAACTGGTCCTTCTTGAAGGTGTCGATCTCGTCGACGGCGAAGACGGCGGTGGAGCCGTCGTCGCGGTGGACCTCGATCTTCTCGTCCTTCTTGAGTTTCTTGAGGTTGTAGAAGACGGCCTCGGGTGCCTGGGGGGTGTCCATGTGCCCGACGACGGCGGCCGCGCCCTTCTCCCCGGGGGTCGGGCCGTCCTTGTACCAGGCTGCGTCCTTGGGCTTGGCGAAGTCGGGCTCCTGCATGGTGCCCTGGGCGTCGAGTCCGACGGTGTCGAGCGGGGCGTCGACCTTGATGTCCGGGATCACGATGCGGTCCGGGACGGAGGCGTTCAGCACGGAGGCGTTCTTGGCGGTGGCCGGGTCGTTCCTGGCCGCGCCGGTGTCACCGCCGGAGCTGCAGGACGTGATGAGGAAGGCCGTGAGGCCGGCGGCGCCCGCCAGGGCGGCCACGCGCAGGGCGCGGCCGCTCCGGCGGGGGGCGCGTTCGGGGGTGGACTGCTCAGCCATGGTTCGCGGCGTCCGAGGGGAGCCAGCCGAGCGGGGCCTGGCCGGTGTTCACGGAACCCTTGGGGGTCTTGTGGTGGCTCGGGTCGACCGGGACCGGCTTCGGCTTCGGGGTGACCGGGCCGGTGGCGTCGGTGGAGAACTTGACGGTGTCGAACTTCTTGCCGCCCGCGAAGGCGTCGACCCCGTAGTAGCCGGACTTGACGTTCTTGGCGACGACCGCGGTGCCGGTCCAGACGCCCTTGCCGTCGTTCTTCAGGTTGACCTGGCCGCCGAAGGCGTCGGACTTGATAAAGGCGCTCTTCTCGTTCGGCGCCGTCTTGATGGTGACCTGGATCTTGTCGCCGGGCTTGCCGTTGTCCTTGGACAGGCTCAGCGTGGAGGTGGTCGGCGCCGGGGCGGGCTTGCCGTCCTTGACCGTGAGCTGGGCGGTGGCCTGGATCTTCTTGCCGTCGGGGCCCGTGCCGGTGAGGGAGACGCCGTAGTTGCCGTCGGCGACCTTGGCGATCGTGGCGGTGGCGCCGCGCCCGTCGGTCATCTTGACGTCGTTCAGGGCCTTGGAGGAGATCGACAGGCCGGTCGAGCCGTCCGGGACCTCCATCGACATCTGGACGGAGTCGCCCGGCTTGCCGGAGGAGACCGACAGCTTCAGGGCGGCCGGGGCCGGCGCCGGCGTCGGGGTGGCGCTGTTGTGCGCGGCCGGGGTCGCGTCGGCGGCGAACGCGGCGGTCGGGACGGCCAGGGCCATAGACGAGGCGAGGGCGATCGCCGAGAAGGTAAGTGCCTTGCGCATGGGATTCCTCCTGAACGGGCCGGGGTTCTTTCCCGGCACACCAGACATGAGGGACATCCTGGGGTGGTTGGTTGCGCCCCTCCGAGGGTCCGGAACAGCCCCCTGCCGAAGGTCCCGCGGCATGAAACCGCAGGCGGAGGAGGGGGTGGGGATCTTCCGTTTGCGGGCTCTTTGCCCCGATTTTTGGGACCAAGGTCCCGGGGTTCCGGGCGGGCGGCGGGCCTCGGCCTTCAGGGCTCGTTCAGGACTCGTTCAGGACGGGCTCAGGGCCCCTTCAGCACGGGTCCGGACGAGGCGCAGCCCCCGGTGACGAGATGTCACCGGGGGCTGCGGAGCGTGCGGAACGGGTCGGACCCGTCGGTCAGAGGGCTTCGATCACGAAGTCCACGCAGGCGGTGAGCGCCTGCACGTCCGCCGGGTCGATCGCCGGGAACATCGCGATGCGGAGCTGGTTGCGGCCGAGCTTGCGGTAGGGCTCGGTGTCCACGATGCCGTTGGCGCGCAGCACCTTGGCGACCGCGGCCGCGTCGATGTCGTCCGAGAAGTCGATCGTGCCGATGACGGCCGAGCGCTTCGCGGCGTCCGCGACGAACGGGCTGGCGTACTTCGAGGCCTCGGCCCAGCCGTACAGGTGGGCCGCGCTGGCCGCCGTACGGCCGGTCGTGAACTCCAGACCGCCCTGGCTGTTCATCCACTCCAGCTGCTGGTCCAGCAGGAAGAGGGTGGAGAGCGCCGGGGTGTTGTACGTCTGGTTCTTCAGCGAGTTGTCGATCGCCGTCGGCAGCGAGAAGAACTCCGGGATGTGCCGGCCGGAAGCGTGCACGCGGGCCGCGCGCTCCAGGGCCGCCGGGGAGAACGCCGCCAGCCACAGACCGCCGTCGGAGGCGAAGGACTTCTGCGGGGCGAAGTAGTAGACGTCGGTCTCGGTGATGTCCACCGGCAGACCGCCGGCACCCGAGGTCGCGTCCACCAGGACGAGGGAACCCGCGTCGGCGCCCGCAACGCGCTTGATCGGCGCCGCGACACCCGTCGAGGTCTCGTTGTGGGTGTACGCGTACACGTCCACGCCCGCCTCGGCCACCGGGTCCGGGTGGGTGCCCGGGTCGGAGGAGATCACCGAGGGTGCGTCCAGCCACGGCGCGGACTTCGCGGCGCTGGCGAACTTGGAGGAGAACTCACCGAAGGTGAGGTGCTGCGACTTCCGCTCGATGAGACCGGCGGTCGCGATGTCCCAGAAGGCGGTGGAGCCGCCGTTGCCCAGGATCACCTCGTAGCCCTCGGGGAGGGAGAAGAGGTCCCGGAGGCCCTGGCGCACCGATCCGACCAGGTTCTTTACCGGAGCCTGGCGGTGGGAGGTTCCGAGCAGGGAGGTACCGGTGGCGGCGAGGGCGTCCAGCGCCTCGGTCCGCACCTTGGAGGGGCCCGCGCCGAAGCGTCCGTCGGCGGGCTTGATGTCAGCGGGAATCTGGATCTCGGCCACAAGCGGAGCGTATCCGGTCCGGGTCCACCCCTTGGAGCCGCGTCCACCCGATGAGATGACGCGCGGGTGGATGGGGGTGGGTGCCGGTGGTCTCGGGTGGATGCGAGCCGGTGGGGGCGTCGGGCGGGAGCCGGTGGGAGGCTGTCGGCGTGACCTCACCCGGTGAACTCGAACGCGCCCTGCGCGAGAACCTGCGCGGAGAGGTCGACTTCGGCGCCGCCGCCCGGGCCCTGACGACGATGGACGCCTCGAACTACCGCCGCGTCCCCGTCGGCGTCATCGCCCCGCGCGACGCCGAGGACGTGGCCGCCGCGCTCGCCGTGTGCGCCGCGGCCGGGGTCCCGGTCGTGCCGCGCGGCGGCGGCACCTCCATCGCGGGCCAGGCCACGGGGATCGGCGTGGTCCTCGACCTCACCCGCCACATGAACGCCCTCGTCTCCCTGGACCCGGCCGCCCGCACCGCCGTCGTCCAGCCCGGCCTGGTCCTCGACCGGCTGCGGGACGCGGCCCGTCCGCACGGGCTGACCTTCGGCCCGGACCCCTCCACGCACTCCCGGTGCACCCTCGGCGGCATGATCGGCAACAACGCCTGCGGGGCCCACTCGGTCGCCTGGGGCACCACCGCCGACAACGTCGCCGAGCTCGCCGTGACCGCGTACGGCGGCTCCGCGCACCGGCTCGGCACCGGCTGGCAGGGCGCGCCCGCCGGACTGCGGGAGCTGGTCGCCGAGAACCTGGCCGTCCTGCGCACCGGCATGGCCGGCGGCCCCGCCGACGGCTTCGCGCGGCGGATCTCCGGCTACGGCGGCCTGGACGCCCTGCTCCCCGAGCGGGGTACGGAGCCGGCCCGGGCGTTCTGCGGCAGCGAGGGCACGCTCGGCGTGGTCACCGAGGCGGTCGTACGGCTCGTGGAGCTGCCCGCCGCCCCGGCACTGGCCGTCCTCGGGTACGCCGACGAGAGCGCGGCCGCGCAGGCCGCAGCGGGGCTGCTGGAGTACGGGCCGCTGACCGTGGAGGGGATGGCCGCCGACCTGGTCGGCGCTGCGGCCGGCCGGCTCCCCCGGGGCGGGGCCTGGCTGTTCGTGGAGATGCCCGACGCGGGCGCCGCCCGGGCCCTGCTGCGGGCCTCCGACGCGGTGGACGGACTGCTCCTCACCGACCCGGCGGCGCAGCGGGCCCTGTGGCGGATCCGCGAGGACGCGGCGGGCACCGCGACCCGGATGCCCGACGGGAGCATGGCCTGGCCCGGCTGGGAGGACTGCGCCGTGCCGCCCGCCCGGCTCGGCGCCTACCTGCCGGAATTCCGGGCCCTGCTGGCGGAGCACGGGCTGCGCGGATCCCCGTACGGCCACTTCGGCGAGGGCTGCGTCCACGTACGGATCGACTTCGACCTGGTGACGGCCCCGGGCGTGGCCCGCTTCCGGGCCTTCTCCTCGGACCTCGCCGACCTGGTGGTCTCCCACGGCGGCTCCCTGTCCGGAGAGCACGGGGACGGACAGGCGCGGGCGGAGCTGCTGCCGCGGATGTACGGGCCCGCGGTGATCGGCCTCTTCGAGGCCTACAAGCGGGTCTGGGACCCGGCGGGCGGCATGAACCCCGGGATCCTCGTCCGCCCGGCCCGCCTCGACGAGAACCTCCGCTTCGCGGTGCTGCCGTCCTCCGTGTTCGCGGGGGAGGTCGCCCGCTGCGTCGGCGTCGCGAAATGCCGCTCGACGGAGGTCGGGGGGCCGGGGGTGATGTGCCCGTCCTACCGGGCCACCGGCGAGGAACGGCACTCCACGCGGGGGCGGGCCCGGCTGCTCCACGAGATGCTCGCCGGGGAGGTCGTCACCGGGGGCTGGCGCTCGGCGGAGGTAGCCGAGGCGCTCGATCTGTGCCTCGGCTGCAAGGGCTGCCGCAGCGACTGCCCGGTGGGGGTCGACATGGCCTCCTACAAGGCGGAGTTCCTCCACCGGCACTGGGCGGGCCGGCTCCGCCCCCTCTCCCACTACGCCCTGGGCGGCCTCCCCGGCTGGCTCCGCCTGATCGCGGCCCTCCGCCTGGCCGGCCCCCTGAACCTGGCCTCCCGCTTCCTCCGCGTCCCCGGCCTGGAACGGGCCCGCCCCTTGCCCCGGCTGGCCCGGACCCCCTTCACCCGCGGGTGGCGCGCGCTGGTCCGCTCCGCGATCCGCTCCGCGGGGCGAAGTCCCCTCCCCGCCCTTCGCCCGTTCCCCGGGCTGCGCCCGGACCCCTTCTGGGGCTCCGCCCCAGACCCCGCTCCTCAAACGCCGGAGGGGCTGGATTGTGCCGCTGCGCGGCACACCAG
>NZ_JBITDL010000038.1:73240-79709 GCF_044454225.1 Streptomyces sp. NPDC051563 | reverse complement strand
GCCGAGAGCTTGGGGAAGTCGGCGAGTGACGACAACGCGGCGAGGCGCGGTGCCAGGCCCCGCGAGCCCGGCCTGATCGACAAGACACCCCCTAGGTCAGGTCGAACTCCCCGCCCCGTGCGTCGAGGACGAACTTGCGCCACTCGTCCGGCGCGAAGATCAGCGAGGGGCTTTCGGGGCGGTCGCCGTTGCGCATCGCGATGAACCCCTCCACGAAGGCGATCTGGACGTCACCCGCCCCCCGGCTGCTCGACTGCCACTGCGCCCCGGTCAGATCGAGGTCCGGCTTTCCCCAGCCGGCCGGCGCCTTCGAAGTCGTGCTCTCTGCCACGTGCGTGCTCCTCCCGGTACTCCCGGTTCGTCGTCCCGGGGCAAGGTTAGCCATCGCACGCCGTGCCGCACAGGCCACGGTGCGTCACTCGTGGCCTGTACGGCACCCCGCCCGGAATCCCGTTTCCGCTCAGGTGCCGGGCTGCTCCGCTCCGACCAGCCACATCGCGAAGAACTGCGCCCCGCCGCCGTAGGCGTGCCCCATCGCCCGCCGGGCGTCCGGGACTTGGTGCTCCCCGGCCTGTCCGCGCACCTGGAGGGCGGCTTCCGCGAAGCGGATCATCCCGGAGGCGCCGATCGGGTTGGTGGACAGCACGCCGCCCGACGGGTTGACGGGCAGGTCCCCGTCGAGTTCCGTGACTCCGGCCTCGGTGAGCTTCCAGCCCTCGCCCTCGTCGGCGAAGCCGAGGTTCTCCAGCCACATCGGCTCGTACCAGGAGAACGGCACGTACATCTCCACCGCGTCGATCTCCCGGCGCGGATCGGTGATCCCCGCCTGCCGGTAGACGTCGGCCGCGCAGTCCTTGCCCGCCTGCGGGGACACGAAGTCCTTCCCGGCGAAGAGGGTCGGCTCGCTGCGCATCGCCCCGCCGTGCACCCAGGCCGGAGGTCTCGGCGAACGGGCGGCGCCCTCCCGGTCGGTGAGGATCATCGCGCACGCCCCGTCGGAGGACGGGCAGGTCTCGGAGTACCGGATCGGGTCCCACAGCATCGGGGACGCCTGGACCTTCTCCAGGGTGATGTCGTGCTCGTGCAGGTGCGCGTACGGGTTCTTCAGCGCGTTGCGGCGGTCCTTGTACGCGACGAGCGAGCCCACCGTATCGGGGGCGCCGGTGCGCCGCATGTACGCGCGCACGTGCGGGGCGAAGAACCCGCCGGCCCCCGCCAGCAGCGGCTGCTGGAAGGGGACGGGCAGGGAGAGCCCCCACATGGCGTTGGACTCGGACTGCTTCTCGAAGGCGAGGGTCAGCACCGTGCGGTGGACCCGGGCGGCGACCAGGTTGGAGGCGACCAGTGCGGTGGAGCCGCCCACCGAACCGGCCGTGTGGACGCGGAGCATGGGCTTGCCGACGGCGCCGAGGGCGTCGGCGAGGTACAGCTCCGGCATCATCACGCCCTCGAAGAAGTCGGGGGCCTTGCCGATGACGACCGCGTCGATGTCCGCCCAGGTGAGCTCGGCGTCCGCGAGGGCGCGGGCCGCCGCCTCGCGCACCAGTCCGGCGATGGAGACGTCGTGGCGGGCGGCCACGTGCTTGGTCTGGCCGATGCCGACGACGGCCACCGGCTCCTTGCCCGTGGTGCTCATGCTCGGTCCCCTTCCAGGACGGCGACCAGGTTCTGCTGGAGGCAGGGGCCGGAGGTGGCGTGCGCGACGGCCCGGTCGGACTCGCCGCGGTGGATGCGGGCGGCCGCCTCGCCGATCCGGATCAGGCCGGCGGCCATCATCGGGTTGGCGGCGAGCGCTCCGCCGGAGGGGTTGACGTGCACGGCCCCGTCGAGGCCGAGGGCCTTGCGCAGCACGACCTCCTGGGAGGAGAAGGGTGCGTGCAGTTCCGCGGTGTCCACCGGGGCCTCGAAGACGCCCGCGTGCTCGGCGGCGATCCGTGTCGACGGGGAGTCGGTGAGGTCGCGCAGCCCGAGGCTGTGGGCCTCGATGCGGTGGTCGATGCCGGTGATCCAGGCGGGCCGCTCGCACAGCCTGCGGGCCACGTCCCCGGCGGCCAGGATGACGGCGGCCGCGCCGTCGCCGATGGGCGGGCAGTCGCCGGTGCGCAGCGGGGCGACCTGGTAGTCGCCCTGCGCGACGGCGCCGCTGAGCTGGGCGTGCGGGTTGGCGCCCGCGGAGGCCCGGCTGCGGGCGCCGATCGCGGCGAGGGCCGTCTCGTCTGTCTCGCCCGCGTCGATGAGCGCCTGGGCCTGGAGCGCGGCCAGGGCCACGGAGTCGGGCCAGAGGGGGGCGACGTAGTAGGGGTCGAGCTGGCGGGTCAGCACGTCGCGTACGGACCCCGGCGAGGACTTTCCGTACGAGTAGACGAGCGCGGTGTCGGCCTCGCCGGTCTGGATCTTGACCCAGGCCTCGTACAGGGCCCAGGCGCCGTCCATCTCCACATGCGATTCGGAGATGGGCGGCCAGGCACCGACCCCGTCGAGGGTCATGGTGAAGGAGAAGGCCCGGCCGGCGAGGTAGTCGCTGGAACCGGAGCAGGTGAAGCCGATCTCGCCCGCCTTCAGCCCGGTGGCGGCGAGCACCTGGTGCAGGACCGGCATGACCATCTCGACTTCGCTGAGCTCGTCTGTGCGGCGCAGGTGGTCGCTCTGCGCGAAGGCGACCACCGCGACCTCGCGGGCGTATCGGGCCATCAGATGAGCTCCTTGTACACGTCGTAGTCCGCGTCCGGCTCTCCGGTGGGGCGGTAGTGGTCGGGGTAGCGGCCGCCTTCGGTCCAGACGGGTTCGACCCGCAGCCCCATCCGCACCTGGTCGTACGGGATCCCGCCGATCCGGCCGTGGAGGGCGAGGCCGGCGCCGTCGAGGGCGATGTGGGCGTAGACGTACGGCACTTCGATGTCGAGGTTCTTGGCCTTGATGTTGACGATGCAGTAGGTGGTGACGGTGCCGGCCGGCCCGACCTCGACCCGGTCGGTCGTCGCCACCCCGCAGGTGGGGCAGGCGCCGCGCGGGGGCACGTACACCTTGTGGCAGGAGGGGCAGCGTTCGCCGATGGTCTTCTGCTCGGAGAGCCCGGCGATGTACGCGGTCTGCGCGCGGCCGGGGCTGTAGGAGTAGTCCAGGCGGGCCTCGGCCACGATCCCGGTGACGGCGTCGGCGAACTCCCCGCTGTGCGGGGCCGCTTGCCCGTCCTGCGGCTCCCCGTCCCCGGCGGGCTCGAAGCAGGCGATGTCGGTGATGGCCCCGGTCCGCTCCGCCGCCCAGCGCACGCGGACCCGCATGCCGGTGGTGACGGCCTCGGGCCCGGGGGCGTCGAGGGCGTGCAGGAGGGCGGTGTCGGCGCCGTCGAGGCGGACGAGCACCCAGGCGAAGGGCGTGGCGAGGGGCTGGTTGGGGCGCGGTGATCCGTTCCAGGCCCAGGTGGTGACGGTCCCGGTGGTGCCCACCTCGACCAGGTCGCGGATCTCCTCGGCGGTGACGGGGTCGTACTCGACGGGCGGCACCATCACCTTGCCGTCGGCGGTCGTGACCCCGAGGACGACCCCCTCGCGCAGCCCGGTGAGGAAGGCGCTCTGCACGGGGCCGAGGGAGCGGGTGAAGGGGAACTCGACGACAAGGGGTGCGCGGAGGAGCTCGGGTGGCGACGCGGCTGTCATGGGTGGGTCTCCGATGTGTGGGGTTCCAGGAACGGTCGGGGCCGGTGCGGGCTCGGTACGGCTACTCCCGGCGGTACACCGCGGGCCGCTTCTCGGCGAAGGCCCGCGCCCCCTCCTTCGCGTCGGCCGTGTCGAAGACCGGCCATCCCCGCAGGAGTTCGGAGGCCAGCCCCTGCGTCTCCGTCATCTCGGCCGTCTCGTAGACGGAGGCCTTCACCGCCTCCACCGCCAGCGGCCCGCACGCATTGATCCGCTCCGCGATCTCCAGCGCCGCGGCCAGCGCGGTCCCGTCCGGGACCACCCGCCCGACGAGTCCGATCCGCGCCGCCTCCTCGGCCGCGTAGGGCCGTCCGGTCAGCAGCATCTCCAGCGCGTGCGTGCGCGGGATCTGCCGCGGCAGCCGTACCGTCGAGCCGCCGATCGGGAAGAGGCCCCGCTTGACCTCGAACAGCCCGAAGGTGGCCCCTTCCCCCGCGACCCGGATGTCGGTGCCCTGGAGGATCTCCGTGCCGCCGGCCACGCAGTAGCCCTCGACCGCCGCGATGACGGGCTTGCGCGGCCGGTGGTGGCGCAGCATCGCCTTCCAGTGCAGATCGGGGTCGGCCTTGAGCCGGTCCCGGTACTGGTCGCCCGCCATGCCCTTGCCGGCCAGCGCCTTCAGGTCCATGCCGGCGCAGAAGTCCCCGCCGGCTCCCGTCAGCACCACCGAGCGGATCGTGTCGTCCGCGTCGGCCTCCAGCCAGCCGTCGTACAGCCCCACCAGCAGCGGCAGCGAGAGCGCGTTCTTCGCCTCGGGCCTGTTCATGGTGAGCACCAGCGTGGCTCCGTGGCGTTCCACGGTCAGGTGTTCTGTCCCACCCATTGCCGTCCTCCCGTCTCAAGACCTAGAACAGGTTGCAGTAGGGGCGGGTGCAGTTCAATAGTTTTCTGACACCCAGTCAGATTTCTTGGACGGTCCCCTTCCTTGTTGGGGTTGGCGACGCTCTAATGACCGCCGAGCAGACCAGCCATGGGATTTTCTGGGTCAGGAGGACCGGTGGAGTACAACATTGCCGACCTGTTCGAGTCGGTCGTGGACGTGGTCCCGGACCGCGAGGCCCTCGTGTACGTGGACCACCCCGGGACCGGCGCCGAGCGCCGCCTCACGTACGCGGAGCTGGACGCGGCGGCGAACCGCATCGCGCACCACCTGCTGGACAGCGGCCTGAAGGCCGGTGAGCACCTGGGCCTGCACCTCTACAACGGCATCGAGTACCTCCAGACCGTCCTCGCCTGCCTGAAGGCCCGCCTGGTACCGGTGAACGTCAACTACCGGTACGTGGAGGAGGAGCTGGTCTACCTCTACAACGACGCCGACCTCGCCGCGCTCGTCTTCGAGGGCGAGTTCACCGAGCGGGTCGCGGCGGCCCTCCCGCAGACGACGAAGCTCCGTCACCTGGTCCGTGTCGGGCCGACCCCCGAGGGCGCCCCGGAGCCCTCGATCGCCCCGGTCGCGTACGCCGACGCGGAGGCGGCCGGCTCGCCCGGGCGGGGATTCCCGCCCCGCTCCCCCGACGACCTGTTCATCATCTACACGGGCGGCACGACCGGCATGCCCAAGGGCGTCATGTGGCGCGCCGAGGACCTCTTCTTCGCCGGCCTGTTCGGCGGCGAACCGAGCGGCGAACCAGTGAAGCGGCCCGAGGAACTCGCCGAGCGGGTCGCGTCGAAGGGCGCCGGGCTCACCTTCTTCCCGGCGCCGCCGCTGATGCACGGCACGTCCACGCTGACCTCCTTCATCGCCTTCAACTACGGGCAGCGGGTGGTCATCCACCGCAAGTACGCGCCCGAGGAGGTGCTGCGCACGATCGAGAAGGAGAAGGTCTCCAGCGTCTCGCTGGTGGGCGACGCCATGCTGCGGCCACTCATCGACGCCCTCAACGGGCCGCTGAAGGGCACCGACCTGTCCTCCCTCTTCAGCGTCTCCTCCTCCGGCGCGATCATGTCGGAGACGGTGCGCGCCGAGTTCCAGGCGCTCGTGCCGAACGTGATGCTCCTGAACAACTTCGGCTCGTCCGAGTCCGGCTCGAACGGCCGCGCCACGAACGATTCCGGTCCGGAGAAGGGCTTCCGGCTGGAGGTCAACGAGCGCACGCAGGTGGTCGACCCGGTGACCCACGAGCCGGTGCCGGTCGGCGAACCGGGACGGCTCGCGCAGCGCGGGTACGTCCCGCTGGGCTACTACAACGACCCGGTCAAGACCGCCGAGACCTTCTTCCAGAAGGGATCCGAGCGGTGGGTGCTGCTCGGTGACATGGCGACCGTGGACGAGCAGGGCATCGTCACCGTCCTCGGCCGCGGCTCGCAGTGCATCAACACGGGCGGCGAGAAGGTGTACCCGGAGGAGGTCGAGCAGGCCCTGAAGTCCCACCCGGACGTCTACGACGCCCTGGTCGCCGGGGTCGCGGACCCGAAGTGGGGCAGCCACGTGGCGGCGGTGGTCCAGATCCGGGAGGGCGCCGCCGACCCGACGCTGGACGAGATACAGGCCCATTGCCGCACGAAGCTGGCGGGGTACAAGATCCCGCGCCAGCTCGTCATCTCCCCCGCCATCCAGCGCTCCCCGAGCGGCAAGGCGGACTACCGGTGGGCGAAGTCGGTGGCCACGGAGGCGGACGCGGGCGCCTGAGCCGAAGCCGCGAGCCGGCCCCGTACGGCGCACGCCCGCGGGGGGGGGGCCCCCGGGGGGGCCCCCCCCCCGGGGGGGGCGGGGCGGGCGCGGGGGGGGGGGGCGGCCCGGGCGGGGGGGGCCGCCGGCCCCGGGGGGGCGGTCC